>NZ_JBVJGT010000017.1:0-121628 GCF_055587185.1 Micromonospora sp. NPDC048040
CACAGACCGTGCAGGTGTCGGCGTACCCCGACCACTACGCCCAGTGGGAACAGCAGGCCGCCGACCTCGTCGCCAAGCACTGGAACAACTGACACCAGAGACAGACTTTCCACCACAAGGGGGAACGCTGGCCGGCACCCGACACGGGCGCCGGCCAGCGGCACATCTCCCACCACCGCGTGGGACTACCGACGGCGGGCGGCCAGCCAGCGCGTGGCCAGGGCGGCGACGCTGCCCCAGATACCGCGCCGGAACAGCAGCACGACGAGGACGAAGATGCCGCCGGTGACGAGACCGATCGCCTCGAACCCGGAGAACGACAGCCAGTCCTCCAGACGGACCACGATGCCCGCGCCGAGCACCCCGCCCCAGAGCGTGCCGATCCCGCCGAGCACCACCACGATGACGGCCTTACCGGAGGTGGTCCAGTGCAGCACCTCCAGGGAGACGAAGCGGTGCCCGACGGCGAACAGCCCGCCGCCGAGCCCGGCGATGAAGCCCGACAGCACGAACGCGGTCAGCTTGTAGCGGTGCACGGGGTAGCCGAGCGCGCGGGCCCGTGCCGGGTTGTCGCGGATGCCGACCAACACCCGGCCGAAGGGCGAGTGCACGATCCGCCAGGCGCCGGCCAGGCCGAGCAGCACGATCGGCAGGATCGCGTAGTAGAAGTAGTAGTCGTCGGTGAGGTCCAGCCCGAACAGCTCGCGGGGCACGCCCTGCAGGCCGTTCTCGCCCTGGGTCACCGAGCGCCACTCGTTGGCGATGTAGTAGACCATCTGCGCGAAGGCCAGCGTGACCATGGCGAAGTAGATGCCGGTCCGCTTGACCGCCAGGTAGCCGATCGGCACCGCGAGCACGGCCGCAGCGAGCGCCCCGGCCAGCACGGCCACCGGGAACGGCAGGCCGGCGTGGATGGCCACCAACCCGGTGACGTACGCGGAGGCGCCCCAGAAGGCCGCGTGCCCGAAGGACATCAGCCCGGTGAAGCCGAGCAGCAGGTCCACGGCGACGGCGAACAGCGCCCAGCAGAGGATGTCCACCGCCACCGCCGGGTAGAGCCCGTTGGGCAGCCAGAACGCCACCAGCAGCCCGACGGCGAGCAGCGCGTACCGGACCCAGCCGGGCGCCCGGGTCACGGCGACCAGCCCGGACTTCGGCGCCGGGCGGCCGGCGTCGGTCGTGGTGTCGACGGTGCTCGTCATGCCGGTGCCTCCTCACGTCCGAACAACCCGGCCGGGCGCCAGAGCAGCACGACGGCCATCACGATGAAGACGATCGTCTGCGACACGATCGGGAAGTCGGACAGGTACGCCTCGCCCCACGCCTGCACCAGGCCGATGCCGAAGCCGGCGGCGACGGACCCGAAGATCGAGCCCAGCCCGCCGATCACCACCACCGCGAAGACCACGATGACCAGGTCGGCACCCATCAGCGGGTTCACCGCCCGCATCGGCGCGGCGAGCACGCCGGCCAGCCCGGCAAGCCCGATGCCGAAGCCGAAGACCGGGGTGACCCAGCGTCCGACGTTGATGCCGAACGCACGGGTCAGCTCGGGGCGCTCGGTCGACGCCCGGACCACCATGCCGATCCGGGTGCGGGTCAGCACCCACCAGACGCCGACGCAGACGGCGATCGCGAAGCCGAGGATGAAGACCCGGTAGGTGGGGAAGTCGAAGAGCCCGAAGTCGACCGACCCGCTCAGCGCGGACGGGGTCTCGTACGGGCTGGACTGCACGCCGTAGCGGAGCTTCACCAGGTCCTGCAGGATCAGCGTGAGGCCGAAGGTGAGCAGGAAGTTGTAGAGCGGGTCGAGCCGGGTGAGCCGGTGGATGAACGCCCGCTCCAGTGCCATGCCGAGCAGGGCGAGGCCCACCGGCATGATCACCAGCGCCGCCCAGAACGGCACGCCCGCTTCGCTGAGCAGGACGTACGCGCCGAACGCGCCGAGCATGTAGAACGCCCCGTGGGCGAAGTTGACCACCCGCAGCATCCCGAAGATGACCGCGAGCCCGAGGGCGAGCAGGGCGTAGAACGCCCCGCTCACCAACCCGTTGAACGTGTTCTGCAGGAAGCCGGTCATCGGCTCGTCACATCTTGCACGCCGACGACGGCGCGGCGAACGCCTCGGCGGCGGGGATGGTCTCGAGTACCTTGACGTAGTCCCACGGCTCGGTGACCTCGGACTGCGGCTTCACCTGGGCCAGGTACGCGTCGTGCACGACCCGGTGGTCCTCGGCGCGGAACTTGCCGTTGCGCAGGAAGACGTCGTTGACCTCCTTGCCCTCCAGAGCCTTGACGATCGCGTCGGCGTCGTCGGTGCCGGCGGCCTGCGCGGCCTCCAGGTACTGCGTCGCGGCGGAGTAGTTGGCCGCGTGCGCGAAGGACGGCCGGGTGCCGGTCTCCTTCTGGAACCGGTCGGCGAACTCGCGGTTCTGCTGGTCGAAGTTCCAGTACCAGGCGTCGGTGTAGGTGGTGCCGGCGAGCGCGGCCGGGGTGAGCGAGTGGATGTCGGTGATGAACATCAGGCCGACCGCCAGCCCGACGCCCTTGTCCCGCAGCTTGAACTCGTTGTACTGCTTGACCACGTTGACCAGCTCCGCGCCGGCCTGCATGGTGCCGAGCACCTGCGGCTTCGGGTTGAGCGTCGGCGCCTTCAGCAGGAAGGTGGAGAAGTCGCCGCTGGTGTTCGGGAACGGCGCCCCGTCCTTGCCGACGACCTGCCCGCCGGCGGCGGTGATGGCGGCGGAGAAGCTCTTCTCCATGTCCTGCCCGAAGGCGTAGTTCGGGTAGAGGATGTACCAGTTCTTGCCGACCTGCTGGGTGGTGACCTTGCCGGTTCCGTTGGCCAGCATGTACGTGTCGTACGCGTAGTGGAACGTGTACTTGTTGCAGCTCTTGCCGGTCAGGTCGGTGGTCGCCGCGCCGATGTTGAAGTAGAGCTTCTTCTTCGCCTTCGCCACGTCGGCCACCCGCAGCGCCGCCGACGAGGTGGGCACGTCGAGGATCAGGTCGACACCCTGGCGGTCGTACATCTCCTGGGCCTTGCTGTTGGCGACGTCCGGCTTGTTCTGGTGGTCGGCGGTCTCCACGGTGATGTCCTTCGTCACCGCCTTGTCGCCGTGCTTCGCCTTGAAGTCGGCGATGGCCATCTCGACGGCCTTGACCGAGTTCTTGCCGGACAGCTCCGAGTACGCGCCCGACTGGTCGTTCAGCACGCCCAGCACGATCTTGCCCCCGGTCAGCTTCTGGTCCCCGCCCGACTGGGGACCACCGCCGCCGCAGCCGGCGACCAGCACCATCGCCGCCGCCGACGCGGCGGCCACACCCACCGTCCTACGCATGCTCATCCCTCCACCCCCGCGCGGCGCGCGGGTCGTCGAAATCGAAAATCAGATGCCGAGGTACGACAGCAGCTCGCGTTCCCGCGACTGCACCTCGGAGTTGTCCATCGCCTCCGCGATGCGCCCCTCGGCCAGCAGGTAGTGCCGGTCGGCGACGCCGGTGGCGAAGTGCAGGTTCTGCTCGACCAGCAGCACGGTCACCCCGTGCCGCTTGGCCTCGCGCAGGAGGTCGCCGACCTGCTGCACGAGCAGCGGCGAGAGCCCCTCGGTCGGTTCGTCGCAGAGCAGCAGCCGGGCGCCCATCCGCAGCACGCGGGCGAGGGCGAGCATCTGCTGTTCGCCGCCGGAGAGCATGGTGGCGGCCGAGTCCCGTCGCTCGTAGAGGGCGGGGAACGCCTCGTACACCCGCTCCAGCGGCCACGGGTCGGGGCCGACCGTCGGCGGCAGGGTGAGGTTCTCCGTGACGCTCAGCGTGGCGTAGCTGCCCCGGTCGTCGGGAACCCAGCCGAGCCCCAGCCGCGCCCGCCGGTGCGCGGGCAGCTTCCCGACGTCCCGACCGTCCAGCTCCACGGTGCCGCGCTGGCCGGTGTGCAGGCCCATCACGCAGCGCAGCAGGGTGGACTTGCCGGCCCCGTTGCGCCCGACGAGGGTGACCACCTCGCCGGCGGAGACGTCCAGGCTGACGTCCCGCAGCACCTGCGCCTCGCCGTACCAGGCGGACAGGTTCTCAATGCGCAGCATCAGCGGCTCCCAGGTATGCGGTGATCACGCGCTCGTCGGCGCGGACCTGCTCGTACGGGCCCTCGACGAGGACCTTGCCGGCCTGCAGGACGGTGACGGTGTCGGCGAGCCGCCCGACCACGCTCATGTTGTGCTCGACCATCACCACGGTCCGGCCCTGCCGGACGCGCGCGATCAGGTCGACGGTGCGGTCGACGTCCTCCAGGCCCATGCCCGCGGTCGGCTCGTCGAGCAGCAGCACCCTCGGGTCCAGCGCGAGGGCGATGGCCAGCTCCAGCGCCCGCTTGCGCCCGTACGCCAGCGCCTCTGCGGGGGCCTCGGCCAGCTCGGCCAGCCCCACCATGTCGAGCAGTTCGATGGCCCGGTCGGTGTAGCGGCGCATCAGCTTCGCCGAACGCCAGAACCGCCAACCCAGCCCGCTCGGGCTCTGCAACGCCAGTTCGACGTGCTCCCGCGCGGACAGCTGCGGGAAGAGGCTGGTGATCTGGAACGACCGGGCCACGCCGAGCCGAGCGACCTGCTCGGGCGGCAGCCCGGTGACGTCGCGGCCGGCCAGCTCGATCCGGCCGCCGCTGGGCTGTAGGAACCCGGTCAGCAGGTTGAAGAGGGTGGTCTTCCCGGCGCCGTTCGGGCCGACGAGCGCGTGCACGCTGTCCGCCGCGATGTCGAGGTCGACGCCGTCGACCGCCCGGAAGCCCCGGAAGTCGCGGGTCAGCCCACGAGCCGACAGGAGCGCTTGCCCGGCCATCGCCTACTCCTCCGTAGGTGTCGCGACGGCCGGGTCGGTGACCGTGGTCACATGGCCGTCGCGTGCTGGAAACCTACGGCGGCACCAGAGGTCGAGCTATGTCGATGGGAGCCATATTCCGGGGCGGCTGGCCGTGCGGGACCTCCACCTCCCACCCGACAGCCCCGCCGGTTAGCATCGACGATTCTCACTGTCCAGCCCGACGCTTACCACCGGCATGTGGACGGCCCACGGCCACTACCTCCGCACCGTCTTGACCGGCGGCCCTAGTGTCATGGGCCTCCTCCCGCGAAAGGTGCCGAGCGAATGCCCTTCGGCTTCACTGTTGCGATCATCTTCGCCGCCGGTCTGGCGATCTCCGGCGCGCTCGCGCTCGGCGCTCGCGCCAGCTCGATGAAGCGACCCGCCACCCTGGCGGCGCTCGGCTGCCTCGTCGGCGTGGTGGTGTTCGTCGTCGGCTCCAGCGCCCACTCCGTGCCGATCCGCTCGGTCGGCATCGTCACCAGCTTCGGCAAGCCGACGGGCAAGGTCACCGGCTCCGGCCTGAAATGGGTCGCCCCGTGGCAGAAGGTCGGCGAGTGGGACGCCGGCCGGCAGAAGTACGACCACATCGGCGGCGAGAACTGCGTCCGGGTCCGCACCGGCACGCTCGCCGACGCCTGCGTCGAGGTGCTCGTCGAGTGGCAGGTCAGGCCGGAGAACGCGCCGAAGCAGTTCATGGACTACAAGGGCGACTTCGACAGCTTCCGGGGTCAGCGGGTGGGCGTCCAGCTCGACAGCGCCGTCAACGACGCCTTCGCCACGTACAACCCGCTGGAGAAGATCGACGCGAACACCGGCAACCTGAACGTGGACCTGAAGCCCTTCGCCGAGAGCATCAAGGCCAGCGCGGAGACGCGGCTCTCCAGCGACGTCGACATCCTGTCGGTCACGATCACCCGGGTCAACCACGACGACAAGACCGAGGGCAACATCAAGGCCTTCCAGGACAAGCTCGCCCAGACCCGGAACCTGGAGCAGGACCGGAAGAACGCCGCCATCCAGAAGCAGATCACCGAGACGAACGCGAAGGTCGACAAGGTGTCGCGGTGCCTGGAGATCGCCGAGCGCAACGGCAGCAACCCCGGGCTCTGCATCAACCCCGGGATCATCACCGGCGCCAAGTGACGGCCCGACGGCGCTGACCCGCCCCGGTGGACCCGCCCCGGTTCAGCCGGTGAGCGCGTCCAGGGCGAGGTCGACGTCGTCCTGGGTGGAATAGATGTGGAAGGACGCGCGGACCCGGCCGGCGCGGACCGCCGCCCGGACGCCGGCCCGCTCCAGCCGCTGCGCCGCGTCGGGCACCTCCACCGTGACGATGGCGCTCTCCCCCGGCGGGCGGTCCAGCCCGGCGAGGAACCGGTTGGCCAACGCGACGTCGTGCGCGTGCACGGCGGGCACGCCGATCTCGGCGATCAACTCCAGTGCGGGGGCCGTGCCGACCCAGCTGAACCAGGCCGGCGAGATGTCGAACCGGCGGGCGTCGTCGGCCAGTCGCAGCGGCGGGCCGTAGTAGGAGGCGTGCGGGTCGCTGCCCGCGTACCAGCCGGCGGCGTCGGGGCGCAGCCGCTCGCGCAGCTCAGGGGCGAGGTAGGCGAAGGCGGAGCCGCGCGGCGCCATCAGCCACTTGTACGCGCCGACCGCGACCACGTCGGCTCGGCTCGCGTCGAACGGCAGCCAGCCGCACGCCTGGGTGGCGTCCACCGCGACGAGCGCGCCGTGCGCACGGGCCGCCGCGACGATGTCGTCGTACGCGGCGATCGTGCCGTCGGCGGACTGCACCAGGCTGAACGCGACCAGGTCGGTGCCGGCGTCGATCGCGTCGGCCAGCCCGGCCGGCGGCACGGTGCGCACCTGGACGCCCCGCTCGGCCTGCACCAGCCAGGGGAAGAGGTTGGAGGTGAACTCGACCTCCGGCACCACCACGGTCGCGCCGGCGGGCAGCGCGGCGGCGACCGGGGCCAGCAACTGGGAGACGGTGCTGCCGACCGTGACGTCGGCGGCCGGCACGCCGACCAGGCCGGCGAAGGCGGCCCGGGACCGGTGCGTCGACTCTCCCCAGCCCTCCCACGACGTGCGCCCGACGCGCCAGTCGGCCAGCGCCGCCTGCACCGCGTCCCACACCGGGTCGGGCGGCAGCCCGTAGCTGGCGGTGTTCAGCCAGCCCGGCTGCGGCCGCCACAGCTTCTGCGCCTGTGTGATCTCCACACCGCCGACGCTAGTCACCCGCGGCGCGTACCGGGACGGCCAATCCGGCGCTCGCGGCCCCGGCGCCGGGGCCCTGGCGGCGTCAGCTCACGTTGGCGGGGCCGAGGACACTCTTCAGGTCGCCCATCAGCGCGGTGGTGGCCGCCACCCGGAACGGGCCGAGCCGCAGCGTGGTGACCTTGCTGCCGTTGAGCAGCTTCACGTGCACCTCGGTGTCGCCCGGGTGCAGCACCAGGGTCTCCTTGAGCCGCTCCACCAGCGGAGGCGTGCACCGGGTCACCGGGATGGTGAGGGTGATCGGCTTGCTCGCCGGGTTGCTGCTGATGTCGGGCATGGACATGTCCATCGCCATGATGCGCGGGGTGTCGTCGCGCCGGTCCACCCGCCCCTTGACCACCACGATGGCGTCCTCGGCGATGTACTGCCCGATCACCTCGTAGGTGTTGGGGAAGAACAACGCCTCCACGCCGCCCGCCAGGTCCTCCAGGGTGGCCGAGGCCCAGGCCCGGCCCTGCTTGGTGACCCGGCGCTGCACGCCGGAGAGGATGCCGGCGAGGGTCACCACCGCCCCGTCCGGGACGGTGCCCTCCTCCGACAGGGCGGCGATCGTGCAGTCGGCCGCCGCGCCGAGGACGTGCTCCAGGCCGAAGAGCGGGTGGTCGGAGACGTAGAGACCGAGCATCTCGCGTTCGAAGGCGAGCTTGTCGCGCTTGTCCCACTCCCCCTCGCCGATCACCGGCATCACGGTGGTGCTGCTGGTCTCCGCGTCGCCGAAGCCGGCGCCGAAGAGGTCGTACTGGCCGACGGCCTCCTTGCGCTTGACATCGGCGTACGCGTCAATGGCCTCCGCGTGCACCGCGAGCAGCGCCTTGCGGGAGTGCTTGAGCGAGTCGAACGCCCCGGCCTTGATCAGCGATTCGATGGTCTTCTTGTTGCAGACCACCGCGTCGACCTTCGACAGGAAGTCGTAGAAGTCGGCGTAGTCGCCCTTCTCCTCCCGGCAGCGCATGATCGCGGCGACCACGTTCGCCCCGACGTTGCGTACCGCGCCGAGGCCGAACCGGATCTCCTTGCCGACGGGGGTGAACGGCCCGGCGGAGGTGTTCACGTCCGGGGGCAGCACCTGGATGCGCATCCGGCGGCACTCCGAGAGGTAGAGCGCCATCTTGTCCTTGTCGTCGCCGACGGAGGTGAGCAGCGCCGCCATGTACTCGGCCGGGTAGTGCGCCTTCAGGTACGCGGTCCAGTACGACACCAGGCCGTACGCCGCCGAGTGCGCCTTGTTGAAGGCGTAGCCGGCGAACGGGACCAGCACGTCCCAGACCTTCTGGATCGCCTCGTCCGAGTAGCCCCGTTCCCGGCAACCGTCCCGGAACGGGATGAACTCCTTGTCGAGGATCTCCTTCTTCTTCTTGCCCATCGCCCGCCGCAGCAGGTCGGCCTGGCCGAGGGTGTAGCCGGCGAGGATCTGCGCGGCGCGCTGCACCTGCTCCTGGTACACGATCAGGCCGTAGGTGGGCGCGAGGATCTCCCGCAGCGGCTCCTCCAGCTCCGGGTGGATCGGGGTGATCTCCTGGAGGCCGTTCTTGCGCAGCGCGTAGTTGGTGTGCGAGTCCACGCCCATCGGGCCTGGTCGGTACAGGGCGAGGACGGCGGAGATGTCCTCGAAGTTGTCCGGCTTCATCATCCGCAACAGGGAGCGCATCGGCCCGCCGTCGAGCTGGAACACGCCCAGGGTGTCGCCCCGGGCCAGCAGCTCGTACGCGGCCTTGTCGTCCAGCGGCAACCCGAGCAGGTCCAGCTCCTTGCCGTGGTTGAGCTGGATGTTCTTCACCGCGTCGTCGATGATGGTCAGGTTGCGCAGGCCGAGGAAGTCCATCTTCAACAGCCCGAGCGACTCGCACGTCGGGTAGTCGAACTGGGTGATGATGACCCCGTCGGAGTCCCGGCGCATCAGCGGGATGTGGTCGATGATCGGCTCGGCGGACATGATGACGCCGGCGGCGTGCACGCCGGTCTGCCGGATCAGTCCCTCGATGCCACGGGCGGTGTCGATGACCTTCTTGACGTCCGGCTCGGCCTCGTACATGCCCCGGATCTCGCCGGCCTCGGCGTACCGGGGGTGCTTGGGGTCGAAGATGCCCTCCAGGGGGATGTCCTTGCCCATCACCGCCGGGGGCATCGCCTTGGTGATCCGGTCGCCGACCGCGTACGGGTAGCCGAGTACCCGGGCCGAGTCCTTGATCGCGGCCTTCGCCTTGATGGTGCCGAAGGTGGCGATCTGGGCGACCTTGTCCTCGCCCCACTTGTCGGTGACGTACTTGATGACCTCGCCGCGCCGGCGCTCGTCGAAGTCGATGTCGACATCCGGCATCGAGACGCGCTCGGGGTTGAGGAACCGCTCGAAGATCAGGCCGTGCGGGATCGGGTCGAGGTCGGTGATGCCCAGCGCGTACGCCACCAGCGAGCCGGCGGCCGAACCGCGGCCGGGGCCCACGGCGATGCCCTGGCTCTTGGCCCACTGGATGAAGTCGGCGACCACGAGGAAGTACGACGGGAAGCCCATCTGGATGATGACGCCCAGCTCGTACTCGGCCTGCGCGACGTGGCCCTCGGGGATGCCGCCGGGGTAGCGCCGGGCCAGCCCGGCGAAGGTCTCCTTGCGGAACCAGGACTCCTCGGTCTCCCCCTCCGGGATCGGGAAGCGCGGCATCAGGTTGTGGAACTCGAACATCCCGGTGGGGTCGACCTTCTCGGCCACCAGCAGGGTGTTGCGGCAGCCCTCCAGCCAGAGGTCGGAGCTGTCGACGGCGCGCATCTCGTCGGCGGACTTGATGTAGTAGCCGCTGCCGTCGAACCGGAACCGGTTCGGGTCGGCGACGTTCGCCGCCGTCTGCACGCAGAGCAGCACGTCGTGCGCCTCGGCCTGGGCTTCGTGGGTGTAGTGCGAGTCGTTGGTCACTACCGGCGGGATGTCCAGCTTGCGGGAGATGTCGTGCAGCTCCTGGCGGACCCGGCGCTCGATGCTGATGCCGTGGTCCATGACTTCCAGGAAGTAGTTCTCCTTGCCGAAGATCTCCTGGTACCTCGCGGCGGCCTTGAGCGCCTCGTCGTACTGGCCCAGGCGCAGCCGGGTCTGCACCTCCCCGGAGGGGCAGCCGGTGGTCGCCATCAACCCGTCGGCGTTCTCGGCGAGCAGTTCCGCGTCCATCCGCGGCCACTTGACGAAGAACCCCTCCGTGTACGACCGGCTGGTCAGCTTGAAGAGGTTGTGCAGACCGGTCTTGTTCCGCGCCCAGATGGTCATGTGGGTGTAGCCGCCGCTGCCGGAGACGTCGTCGCTCTTCTGCTCCGGCCTGCCCCAGCGCACCCGCTGCTTGTGGAAGCGTGATTCCGGCGCCACGTACGCCTCGATGCCGAGGATCGGCTTGACCCCGGCGGCCATCGCCTGCTTGTAGAAGTCGTTCGCGCCGTGCATGTTGCCGTGGTCGGTCATCGCCACCGCCGGCATGCCCTGCCGCTTGACCTCGGCGAAGAGGTCCTTCAGGCGGGCCGCCCCGTCGAGCATCGAGTACTCCGTGTGCACGTGCAGATGCGCGAACGAATCGCCCATGCGTGGCGCCCCCCGGGTCGGATCATGGGATGGTCGAGGTCGGTCGGCCTACCCTATCGCCGCCGGAAGAGGCCGCTCCAGACGCCGCGCGGGGCCGAGCGGGCGGGGTGTTCTGGATCTCTCCGGCCGCGTGTCGACGAGGTCGCCCCGGCTGCCGGGCGGGACGTGATCCGCACGGCCGACGAAGGCACCCGGCACGGCCGGGTCGACCACACCTTCCGGGAGCGTCGGTCCCGCCGAGCAAAAAGGTTCACCGACGGCGCGGACCCCGCGGGGTCCGCGCCGTCCGTATTGCCGAAACATACTGATGGAGGCTCGCACGATGATGTAGCGCTGGACGATAGTGTGTGGCACACAGTATGGTGTGACACATGGTTAGCGACGAGATCCTGCGGACGCACCTCCAGGAGTTGCGTCGGGGCACCGTGGTGGTGGCGAGCCTCGTCGCCCTGCGGCGCCCCGACTACGGCTACGCGCTGCTGCAACGCCTCTCCGGCCACGGCTTCCCGGTCGACGCCAACACGCTCTATCCGCTGCTGCGGCGGCTGGAGGAGCAGGGGCTGCTGACCAGCGAGTGGAACACCGAGGAGCGCCGGCCGCGCAAGTTCTACCGGACCAGCGAGGAGGGCGAGTCGGTGCTGGGCCGGCTCCTCGCCGACCTCGCCGCAGTGCAGACCTCTTTGACCGGGCTGATCGAAGGAGCCGACCGATGACTTCCCTGACCGACCGCTACCTCGCCGCGACCCTGCGCTCGGTGCCGGTCGCGCGCCGCGAGGAGATCGCCACCGAGCTGCGCGCCTCGATCGAGGACATGGTCGAGGGCCGCACGACCGGCGGGCAGGACGGCACCGCCGCCGAGCGGGAGGTGCTCACCGAGTTGGGCGACCCGGCGCGGCTCGCCGCCCGCTACTCCGACCGCCGGTTGCAGCTCATCGGGCCGACCTACTACCTGGCCTGGGAGCGGCTGCTGAAGCTGCTGCTCAGCTTCGTGCCGGCGACGGCCGGCGTGATCGTCGGCCTGCTGGCGGCAACCGACGGCGAGAACGCCGGCGGGGCCGTCGGCGAGGGCGTCACCACCGCCCTCACGGTGGCCCTCCAGATCGCCTTCTGGGTCACCCTGGTCTTCGCGGTGCTGGAGCGCACCAGGACTCCCCTGCACCTGCCCGACTGGAGCGTCGACCAGCTCCCGGAGGGCCCGGGCGACCGACAGATCACCCTGACCGACACCGCCGCCTCGATCGGCTTCCTGGCGATCTTCATCGCCTACCTGCCGATGCAGCACTTCCGGTCGTTCGTCCCCGCCGACGGTGACGGCAACCTGCCGATCCTCGACCCGGCGCTGTGGAGCTTCTGGCTGCCGGTCCTGATCGCCGTGCTGGTCGCCACCGTGGGCCTGGAGATCGCCAAGTACCGGGCCGGGCGCTGGACCTGGCCGCTGGTCGCGGCGAATGCAGTGCTCGACCTGGCCTTCGCGGTGCCGGTGGTCTGGCTGATGTCGACCGACCGGCTGCTCAACCCCGACCTCGTGGCCCGCTTCGAGTGGCTCGGCGAGGGCGAGAACCTGAACACCGTCGCCACCATCGTGGTCGCCGGCACGGCGCTGATCGTGCTCTGGGACGTCGCCGAGAGCGTGGTCAAGGCGCTGCGCGACCGCCGCTGACCCGACCACGCCACGCGGCCCGGCACGCCCCGGCGTGCCGGGCCGTCAGCCGTGACGAGCGGGCCGGAGGGCGCCGGCGGTGGCCGCGGCGAGGAAGCCGGTCCAGGCCGCGGGGCCGAAGGCCAGCACCGGTCCCCCACGGTCCTTGCTGTCGCGTACGCCCACCACGCCGGCCAGGTTCGTCGCCACCTCGACACAGGTGGACCCGCCGTTGTCGCTGCGGGTGGACTTCCGCCAGATCGCGCCGGTCAGGTCCATGACTCCGCCACCTCCGCGAGGAGCTCCCGGGACGCCCGGCGGGGCAACGCCTCGCCCCGCAGGCTCTCCCACCTGCGTTGCAGGCTATCAATGTCGTCGGAGCGGTCGCTCACGTGCGCGCGCAGCGGGGTGTCCACGTGCGCCACCTCGCCGCCCTCGGGGGTGCGGGCCAGGATGAACGCGCCGGCCAGCCCGGCGTGCATGCCGACGTCGGCGGGCACCACGTGCAGGTCGACGTGCGGCGACCCGGTGACCGCGAGCAGGTGGGCGAACTGCTCGGCCATCACCTTCCGGTCGCCGATCTGCCGGCGCAGCACCGACTCGTCCATGACGAAGACGACCTCCGGCGGGGCCTCCCGGGTCAACACCGCCTGGCGGGACAGCCGGGAGGTCACCCGCTGTTCCACCTCGACCTCGCGGAGCATCCCGCCGCCGGTGAGCACCGCGCGCGCGTACGCCTCGGTCTGGAGCAGGCCGGGAATCAGCGACGGCTCGAACCAGCGGATCAGCGTCGCCTCCGCCTCCACCGAGATCCACTCCCGCAGCCAGGGCGGGGCGGCGTCGGCCCGGACGAGGGTGAGCAGCCGCTCGAAGAAGCCCTCGGACTCCAGCGCCGCGTCGACCCGGCCGACGAAGTCCTGCGACGGGGTCCGCTGGCCGATCTCCACCATGCCGACCAGCGAGGACGAGTAGTTGATCCGCTGGGCCAGCTCCTCCTGGCTCAGCCCCCGGTCGCGCCGCGCCCGGCGCAACTCGCCGCCGAGGAACTCCAACGTGGACACCTGCCCGACGCCCATCACACCTCCACCACAGCCCAGCCGATCACCGTCGGCGCCCGCACCGGCGCCGTGCCCGCCGGCACCCCCGGCCGGCGGCCCCGTCGGCGCCTTCCGACCGTAGTCGCCGCAGCAGCAGAGTGTGAACAGGCGCGACGGAGGAGGTCGACACGGACAGGGGCGCGGATCGCGTACCCCGGCTGCGCGGCGACCGCACGTGGCCGCCCGGCAGGGTGCCTGGCCGACGCCGACCGGCGGGATGGAATCCTGACCAGGGTGAACACCGTGACGGACGACGACTGGCGGCGGCCGGGCCCCACCCCGGAACAGCGGCGGTACGACGTCTACGTCGGGCTGGCCACGGTCGTCCTGGCGCTGGTCAGCCTCACCCTCGCCCGCAGCACCGGGGCCTTCCTGCTGGGGCCGCCGCCCTCCGGGCCGGAGCAGGTCTTCTGGACCGTCGCGGTGACGCTGCCGGTGATCTGGCGACGCCGCTTCCCCGCCACCACCCTCCTGGTCGTCTCGGTCGCGTTCGTCGCCGCGCAGGCGCGCTCCGCCCCGGAGTCGCAGCTCTCCTCCTGGGCGCTCTTCGCGGCCCTCTACTCGCTCGGCGCCTGGGGGCCGGACCGCCGGCTGGCCCGCCGGCTGCGGATCGGCGTCATCGCCACCATGTTCGCGTGGCTGGGGATCTACTACGCGGTCACCATCGACAGGATCCCGGCCGACGCGTTCGACCGCGCGGTCGGGCCGGTGCCCCCCGTGCTCGCCGCGATAGTGAACGGGGTGCTGGTCAACGGCCTCTTCTTCGGGTTCGCGTACTTCTTCGGGGAGACCGCGTGGCTGGCCGCCCGCCGGCAGCACGAGGTGCAGGCGCGGGCCGAGGAGCTGCGCCGCTCGCAGGCCGAGGTCCGTGAGCACGCGGTGGTGGGCGAGCGGGTCCGCATCGCCCGGGAGCTGCACGACGTGGTCGCCCACCACGTGTCGGTGATGGGCGTGCAGGCGTCCGCCGCCCGCCGGGTGCTCGACAAGGACCCGGCGAAGGCCCGCACGGCGCTGGGCGCGATCGAGGAGACGGCCCGTACGGCGGTGGACGAGCTGCGCCGGATGCTCGGCCTGCTCCGCGCCCGCGACGACCGCCCGGACCGCGCGGACGAGCCGGGACCCGCCGCGATCGACCAGGTCACGGCCGTGGTCGACCGGGCCCGCGAGGCCGGCCTGCGGGCCACCCTGGGGGTGTACGGGGACCGGGTGCCGCTGCCGGAGTCGGTCTCCCAGGCCGTGTACCGGGTCGTCCAGGAGGCCGTGACGAACGCGCTCAAGCACGCCGCCGGGGCGACCGCACTCGACGTGCGGATCCGCTACCTGGCGCACGAGGTGGAGGTGGACGTGACCGACGACGGACGGGCCACCCGCCCCGCGAACGCCGACGGGCTGGGCCTCGTCGGGATGCGCGAGCGGGTCGCCACCCACGGCGGGGCGCTGGAGGTCGGCCCGCGGGCCGGCGGTGGCTGGCGGGTGCGGGCCCGGTTCCCGCTGCCGGTCGCGGCGGGGCGTCCGGCGTGAGCGCCGACCGCGAGGTGCCCGGCGTGGGCGCCGACCGCGAGGCGCCCGACGCCGACCGGCCGGTGCGCGTGCTGCTCGCCGACGACCAGCACCTGGTCCGCACCGGCTTCCGGGTCATCCTCGAGGTGGAGGACGACATCGAGGTGGTCGGGGAGGCCGCCGACGGGGAACGCGCCGTCGGCATGACCCGGGCGTTGTGCCCGGACGTGGTGCTGATGGACGTGGAGATGCCCGGGGTCGACGGGCTGGAGGCCACCCGGCGGATCACGGCCGAGCAGGACGAGCCGGGCGGGCCGGCCGTGCTGATCCTCACCACCTTCGACCGGGACGACTACCTGTTCGCCGCGCTGCGCGCCGGGGCCAGCGGCTTCCTGCTCAAGAACGGCACCCCGGAGGCGCTGGTCGAGGCGATCCGGGTGCTCGCCCGGGGCGACGGCCTGCTCGCCCCGGAACTCACCCGGCGGGTGATCGCCACCTTCGCCCGCCCCGGCGACCCCGCCGGGCGGGGCGGCGCGCGGATGCCTCCCGAGGCGGCGCTGCGCGACCTGACGCCCCGCGAACGGGAGGTCCTGGTCCTGGTCGCCGGGGGTGCCAGCAACGCCGAGATCGCCGCGGAGCTGCACCTGGGCGAGGCGACGGTGAAGACGCACGTCAGCCGGGTGCTGGCCAAGCTCGGCCTGCGCGACCGGGTGCAGGCGGTGGTCTTCGCGTACGAACACGGGGTGGTGCGGCCCGGCGGCTGACCCGCCTCCGCCGCGCGGGGGACCTGCCCGCTCAGCCTCCGGGCGGACGGCGGCGGGCAGCGGACGATCTAGCGTGACCGCCGTGACCAGTGTGCTCCGTCTCGACGGCGTCGACCGCAGCTTCGGCGACCGTCGGGTGCTCCAGAACGTCTCCTTCGACGTGGCGGCCGGCCGGATGACCGGTTTCGTCGGCGGCAACGGCGCCGGCAAGACCACCTCCATGCGGATCATCCTGGGGGTGCTCGCCCCGGACGCCGGGGAGGTCAGCTGGCAGGGCGCTCCGCTGACCCGGGAGGTCCGCCGCCGCTTCGGCTACATGCCGGAGGAACGCGGCCTCTATCCGAAGATGAGCGTCCGGGAACAGGTGGCCTACCTGGGCCGGCTGCACGGCATGACGGCCGACGCGGCACGGCGCGGCACGGACGCGCTGTTGGAGCGGGTCGGGCTCGCCGAGCGCGGCGACGACCTGCTGGAGACGCTGTCGCTGGGCAACCAGCAGCGCGCGCAGATCGCCGCCGCGCTGGTGCACGACCCCGAGGTGCTGGTGCTCGACGAGCCGTTCTCCGGCCTCGATCCGCTGGCCGTGGACACGGTCGTGGCGGTCCTGCGGGAGCGGGCCGCCACGGGCGTGCCCGTGCTCTTCTCCAGCCACCAGCTCGACGTCGTGGAGCGGCTCTGCGACGACCTGGTGATCATCGCGGGCGGCGTGATCCGCGCCGCCGGCAGCCGGGAGCAGCTGCGCGCGACGTACACGGTGCCCCGGTTCGAGCTGGTGGTGGAGACCGACGCCGGTTGGTTGCGGGACCAGCCCGGGGTGACCCTGGTCGACCTGGACGGCGCCCGCGCCGTGTTCGACCTCGCGCCCGGCGCGGACGAGCAGGCGGTGCTGCACGCGGCGCTGGCCCGCGGCCCGGTGCGCGCGTTCCGCCCGGTCAGCCCGTCCCTCACCGAGATCTTCCGGGAGGTCGCGCAGTGAACACCTGGCAGGCCACCCGGCTGGTCGCCGCCCGGGAGATCCGGGTCAAGCTGCGCGACCGCACCTTCCTGATCAGCACCCTGTTCTTCCTGCTGATCGCCGCCGCCGCGACCATCCTGCCGCCGCTGCTCTCCGGCGGCCCGTCGAGCGTGGCGGTGACCGAGGCGGCGGCCGGCCCGCTGCGCGAGGCGGGGCTGGAGGTGCGGCTGGCGCCCGACGACCACGCCGCCGAGCAGGCCGTCCGCGACGGCGACGTGGACGCCGCCGTGGTCTCCGGGCCGGCGGTGCTGGCCATGGACGAGGCCCCCGACGACGTGGTCGCGGCGCTGAGCACGCAGCCCCCGGTGCGGCTGCTGGACCCCGACGCGGTGGACCCGGTGGTGGCCTTCCTGGTGCCGTTCGCCTTCGCGTTCGTCTTCTTCGTCACCTCGCAGACCTTCGGCGTGCAGATCGCGCAGAGCATCATCGAGGAGAAGCAGACCCGGATCGTGGAGATCCTGGTGGCCGCGGTGCCGGTCCGGGCGTTGCTGGCCGGCAAGATGGTCGCCGGCACCCTGCTGGCCCTCGGGCAGATCGCCCTGGTCGCCCTGGTCGCCGTGGTGGGTGTGCAGTTCGGCGACAGCGGGGGGCTGCTCTCGCTGCTGGCCCCGGCGATCGGCTGGTTCGTGCCGTTCTTCCTGCTCGGCTTCGTGCTGGTCGCGGCCATGTGGGCGGCGGCCGGGGCGCTGGTCAACCGCCAGGAGGACATCGCCGGCGTGTCGATGCCGGTGCAGCTCGCGGTCATGCTGCCGTTCTTCGCGGTGATCTTCCTGAACGACAACGCGACCGCCATGCGGGTGCTGTCCTACCTGCCGTTCTCCGCGCCCACGGCGATGCCGTTGCGGCTGTTCACCGGGGACGCGGCCGGCTGGGAGCCGCTGCTGTCGCTGGTCCTGCTGCTGGTCGCGGCCGCCGCGCTCGTCGCGGCGGGGGCCCGGGTGTACGAGGGCTCGCTGCTGCGCACCAACGGCCGCACCTCGGTCCGGACGGCGTGGCGGTCGCGCGAGACGGTGGGCTGAGGGTGTCGCGGGGCGCCGGCCTGGCGTACCGCGTCCGGGGCTGACGCACGGCGCGGCCCGGCACGCCCACCACGTGCCGGGCCACTGCGGCCGGTCGGCCCGCGTCCCGCGGGATCGGGCGAGGACCACCGGGAACCGGGACGGACGTGCGCCACCGCCGTCGCGGGCGGCTGCCGGATCAGCCGGTACGCGTCGGCGGTGGCGCGCGGTCGGGTCAGCCGGCGGCGTTGCGGAAGACCGGGTAGTAGCCGCCGGACTGGCCGGCCGCGGTCGGGTGGTAGGAGACGCCGAGGTTGAGGTAGTTGAGGGCGTGCAGCCACTTCTCGCCGTAGCTGCACAGCTGGTGTCCGACGAAGGCCGAACGCACGTCGGCGAAGGTGAAGCCGGCCGCGTTGGCCGCGCTGCGGGTGATGTCGTCCACCAGGTTGATGGCCTCGTTGATCTTGGCTCGCGAGGTGGCGCTCAGCCCGACGCAGACGGTGCCGAGCTGGTAGAAGACCGGGTACCCGACGACCACGACCCGGGCGTTCGGGGCCCGGGTCTTGATGCCGTTGTAGACGTTGCTCAGCAGGCCGGGGAGCTGGGCGCGGGCCTTGTCCTCGGCGGCCTGCACGGCGGCGACGCACTCGGTGGTGCCCTTGAGCACGCAGGTGGTCATGATGTTGGAGTAGCCGACGTCGTTGCCGCCGACCGTGATGCTGACCAGGCTGGTGGTGGAGCTGAGCGCGGAGAGCTGGGTGTTGATCACGCTGGTCGTGGTGGCGCCGGAGCAGGCGACCGAGCGGTACGAGGCGGGCTTGACGCTGGCGGCGTACAGCGCGGGGTAGGCGTTGGTGCTGCGCTGGCAGGAGCCGCTCTCGCTGGTGTAGCTGCCGGCGCCCACGCCCGAGGCGTAGGAGTCGCCGAGGGCGACGTAGCGGTCGGTGGCGGCGGCCTGGGCGGGGGCCGTCATGGACAGGCTGACGCCGAGAGCCGTGGCGAGGCTCAGGGCGAGGGTCACGAAGCGAGTTCTCCGCACGTCGCACTCCGGGGGTGAGAGGGATCGGTGCGAGATTGATATCACTAAATATTTCCCAGCGAAAGATCCTTGCGGTGATCTTAGGGGTGCCGGCAACGGTTTCCGGGTCCGCCACCCCCGTACCGCCTCGTCCGCCCACCCCGCGCCTCCAGGGGTCGGACGCCCCCGGGCACGCCCACCGTCCCCTACCGAACCGGCGGCGGCCGACCGGGCGGAAGGGGGCCGGCTCGGCGGCCGGGCGCGAACCCGGCGGGGCCCCACGTCCGGGCCCGCGATAGCGTCGGCGCGGCGCGGCACCCGACCGGCGGGACGGGCGGCCCTGGCGTCGGCCATCGACACGGAGGCGCGGCATGACGGAGATCGGCGGCACCACCCGGCTGTACGCGCTGCTCGGCGACCCGATCGCGCAGGTGCGCGCCCCCGGCCTGCTCAATCCGGTGCTGACCCGCCGCGGCACCGACGCGGTGCTCGTCCCGGTCCACGTCGCACCGGCCGACCTCACCCCGGTCGTACGCGGCCTGCAACGGGTGGGCAACCTGCACGGGATGCTGGTCACCGTGCCGCACAAGGCCGCCGCCCTGGCCCTCGCGGACCGGGCCAGCGACCGCGCCCGCCTGGCCGGCAGCGCCAACGCCCTGCGGCGCGAGCCCGACGGGACCTGGACCGCGGAGACCTTCGACGGCGACGGGTTCGTCCGCGGGCTGGCCACGGCCGGACACCACCCCCGGGGCCGCCGGGTGTGCGTGGTGGGCGCGGGCGGGGCAGGCAGCGCCATCGCCGTCGCCCTGCTCGACGCCGGCGTGGCGGAGCTGCGGCTGGCCGACACCGACCCGGGCCGGCTGGAGACGCTGCGGCGACGGCTGTCCGACGCGTACCCGGACCGGGTCACCGGGGCGGCGACACCGCGACTGGCCGACGCCGACCTCGCGGTCAACGCGACCCCCCTCGGGCTGCGCCCCGACGACCCGCTGCCGTTCCCGGTGGCCGAACTGCCGGCGGACGCCGTGGTCGCCGACATCATCATGACCCCGGCGGAGACGGCCCTGCTGGCCGAGGCCCGCGCGCGCGGTTTGCGGGCGCACCCCGGCGAGCCGATGCTCGCCCACCAGCTCGACTCCTACCTCGCGTTCTTCGGGCTCTGACCGGGGCCCCGGCCGCCGGGCGAGGTCGTCGCGATGGACCTCGACGCCGGCGAGGAGGTCCACCGCGCGGGTGGGGTGGCCGGTGCGGTCGCCGTCACCACGGTGCGGGGCCGTGGGCACTGGCAGGATGGCCGCTGTGGACCTCGACTCCGGCGCCGGGCTGCTGCACCGGCTGACGTCGTACGTGCCGAACCGCGACTGGGACGTGCCCGGGGACGACCCGCGGCTCCGTCACGACCTCGTGCCGAACGACCCCGAGACCCTGCCACCGCAGCTCAAGGGCTATCCGGACGGCCTGCCCGTCGTCGCCCTGCCGCGCGACCTGCCCGACCCGGGGATCCCCGCGACGGCGGTGCTCGCGGGCGCCGCGGGCCGGGCGCAACTCCTCGACGCCGCGCAGCTCGGCCGCGTGCTCTTCCTCGGCGCCGGCGTCGTCCGCACCGCCGAGCGCCACGGGCGGCCGTTCCTCTACCGGGCCGCCGGTTCGGCCGGCGCACGCTTCCCGCTGGAGGTCTACGCGAGCACCCGCGACGTCGCGGGCGTCCCGGACGGCGTGCACTGGTACGACCCGGCGCGGCACGCGCTCGTCCAGGTCGCCCCCGCCGCCACCGGTGCGGCCACCACGCTCGTGGTCACGGGCGTGCCGTGGCGGACGGGGTGGCGGTACGCCGAGCGCGGCTGGCGGCACCTCTACTGGGACGCCGGGACGCTGCTGTCCCAACTGTCGGCGGCGGCCACGAGCGCCGGCCTCGCGCCACGGCTGCGGACGCTGTTCCCGGACGCCACGCTGCGCCGCCTCGTCGGCGCGGACGGGGTGCACGAGTATCCGCTCGCCCTGCTGTCCCTCGGCGACGGCGAGCCGGCGATCGGCCCCACCGCGGCGGCGGTGCCGGGTGAGCTGCCGCCGGTCGAGCTGCCGCTGTGCACCGCCGCGCAGCGCGCGGGTGAGCGGGACACGCTCGGGGAGCCCTGGCCGGAGGCGCCGCCGCTGCCGGAGTTCCCGCCGTCCGACCCGCTCGACGAGGTGGTGCGCCGGCGCGGGTCGCAGCGCCGCATGGACCGGTCCCGGACGCTGCCGCGCGCCCTGCTGGAGTGGCCCCTGGCCGCCGCCCTGCGCGGCGTGCCGGTGCCGCACTGGGTGGCCGTGCACGGCGTCGACGGTGTGACGCCCGGTCTCTACCGCTGGCCCGACCTGACGACGCCGCTGCGGGCCGCGGAGCTGCGCGACGAGCTGCTGCGGGTCTGCCTGGACCAGGCGCTCGCCGGCGACGCGGCGTACGTCGTCGTCGGAGCCACCCCGCTGTCGGCGCTCGACGACCGCGGCTACCGCGACGCCCAGCTCGCCGCCGGGCTCGTCGAGGGCCGGCTGCACCTCGCGGCGTACGCCCTGGGTGCCGGCGCCTCCGGGATGACCTTCCTCGACTCGGAGGTCCCGGGTCTGCTCGGCGAGCCGGACGACCTCGCGGCGCTGCTGTTCACGTGCGTGGGCGTCCCGGAGTACGCGTCGCGCGCCGGCGGCGGGCCGGGCCGCCCGGTCGAGGTCCGTCCGGTCCTGCCCCGCGACGTCGGGTCCTGACGAGCAGGGCCGAGAACGCTCGGGGCCGGCGGGCGGCGGTCAGCGGGACGGCGGGACGGCGTCCCAGCCGGCCGGCAGGGCCGGCACCGGCCAGGCCGGGTCCGGCCGCCACGACGCCCACGCCTCGTCCCACCACCGCTCCCCGGCGTCGAGCAGGGCGGCGATCCGGTCGCCCTCGGCGCGGATCGCGTCGGCCATCCCCGGATAACGCCCCTCCTCCAGGCGCTGGGCGAACATCTCCACGTCCTTCCAGACGTAGCGGTCGGCGTCGGCCGGCCACCAGAGGTCCAGCTCGTGGTCGAGGGTGTCCACCCCGATCGGGGTACGCCGGAACGGGTCCTGGAGGTTGAAGTACCACCCGGCGAAGGCGCGCTCCGGGCCGGCCCAGAAGACGTCGACGGAGTGCGCCTCGCCCGGGCGGTGCAGCATCAGCTTGCCGTGGCCGCTCCACGCCCGGTGCCCGGCGACCTGCCACGGGTGCCGCCCGCACGGGAACCGCCCGGTCTCGGGGAAGCCGAACTCCGCGCCCGGGGGAAGGTAGAGCACGAGCAGGTCGGGCGAGTCCTCGACGCAGACGGTCGGGCAGGCGAACCACGTCTCGCCGTGCAGGATCTCGCGCCGGACCACGACGTCGCCCGGGGCGAAGCGGTGCCCCTCCCCGACCCGCCCACCGTCTCGCTCCACCCGACCCGGACGTTCCACTCCCCCAACCTACCGAGTGCCGGCGTCGCTGCCCGGCATCGCGAGGCCCGTACGTCCGGGTCGCATGTCGGACAGCGCGCGCCGTCCTCGTCGAGGGTCAGCGGGGTCGGGAGACCACCGCACGGGCTGCGGGTCGGCGCCCGGCGACGGTGGATCCGGCCGTGGCGAAGGGGTTCGGCGTCGCTCCCGTCCAGTGCTGGAGGACGGCGGTGCCGGTCTGCCGCCGCTCACCGTCCACCGTGGTCGTCCCGCTGCTGACCACGTAGAACCGCCCGTCGCCGAGCGCCTCCAGGCCGAAGCTGCCCGGCCCCTCCCAGCCGCGGATCCCGGTGGCCGGATCGGCCAGCCCGGCCGGGGCCAGCGGGACGATCTGCCCGGTCGCGCCGTCCGGCTGGCCGGTGATCACACCGGTCCGCGGGGGGACGGTGCCGTCGATCGCGTAGAGCGTCCAGTTCGGAAACTCCGGCTTGCTGCCCCGGTAGACCGCCATCAGCCACCGGCGGGTGTGCCGGTCGTACTCCAGGTTCTGCACGCCGAAGGTGGTGTTTCCGGTCCGGACGAAGACCTTGGAGTACGGCTGTCCGGGCCCGCTCTGGTGCGGTGCGGTCTGGCTGAGCGGGCGGGCGAGGAGGCTCCACCGCCGCACGTCGTAGGCGAGCAGCACCTGGTGGTCGTTGTCGGTACGCGTGGTGTTCGGGTAGATGCCGTAGGCCACCATCAGCACGTTCCGTCCGCCGCCCAGCGCCGGCCCGAACGAGACCCCGTCGATGCCGCTGGCGCCGTACCGGTGGTCGGCGGTCTGCCCGGTGTCGCCGTCGAAGACGCCGTCGCCGTCCAGGTCGGCCGTGAAGTCGTCGACGACCTCCTTCAGGTAGACGGTGGTCATCACCCCGTCCGTCTCGGCGTCCATTCCGATCCGGGTGATCCGGGCAACGTCGAAGATGGCGATGTAGAAGGCCCGCTGCGCCTTGTACTCCAGCGAGCCGTAGACGCGGCCGTCCTCCGGGTTGACGTCCAGGTCGCCGAGGTGGCCGGTCAAGCCGGTCACCGTGCCGACGACCCGGCCGTCGAGGTTCGTCTTGACCAGGAGGTTCGTGAAGGACCAGTAGACGTGACCACCGCTCCAGTCGACCGCCACGCCCTGCACGTGGCCCGAGGGCCACGCGCCCCCGTACACCGTCGCCGGCATGTTCGGGGGCGCCACCGGCGGGCGCGACGTCCCGACGGCCACGCCCCGGCCCGGAGTCGGCATCGGGCCCGCCGTCGCGTGCGGCGGGGCGACGGCGCCGGCCAGGACGGGAATCGCCAGGACGGCAACCGCGGCGGTGAGGGTCCTTCGCATGTCTCTCCGTTGCTCAAGAAGATCGAACAGCGGGAGATCCTATGCGAGCGTTCCGAACGGCGGGCGTCCGGATGATCATCCGGAAATTTCGCCCGTCCGGGCGATGGCCGCCCCGATCACCGCCCGGACGGGCACGGGGCAGGGCACGACGCAGCGCGCCGGGGCGGCGGTCGCCCGGCGCGCTTCCTCGTCGTGGGTCAGGCCGCGATCAGCCGACCGCGGCCATGATCTCGTCGGAGACGTCGAAGTTCGCGTAGACGTTCTGCACGTCGTCGCAGTCCTCCAGGACGTCGATCAGCTTGAAGATCTTGCGCGCGCCGTCCTCGTCGAGGGGGACGTTGACGCTCGGGATCAGCGACGACTCGGCCGACTCGTACTCGATGCCGGCGTCCTGGAGCGCGGTGCGCACCGCGACCAGGTCGGTCGGCTCGGAGACCACCTCGAACGCCTCGCCCAGGTCGTTGACCTCCTCGGCGCCGGCGTCGAGGACCGCCATCATCACGTCGTCCTCGGTCGTCTCGGCCTTGGGGACGATCACCACGCCCTTGCGGGAGAACATGTACGACACCGAGCCCGCGTCGGCGAACGAGCCGCCGTTGCGGGTCAGCGCGGTGCGCACCTCGGTGGCCGCGCGGTTGCGGTTGTCGGTCAGGCACTCGATGAGCAGCGCCACGCCGTTCGGGCCGTAGCCCTCGTACATGATGGTCTGGTAGTCGGCGCCGCCGGCCTCCAGGCCGGAGCCGCGCTTGACGGCGCGGTCGATGTTGTCGTTCGGGACCGAGTTCTTCTTGGCCTTCTGGATGGCGTCGTAGAGCGTGGGGTTGCCGGCGGGATCGCCGCCGCCGGTCCGCGCGGCGACCTCGACGTTCTTGATGAGCTTGGCGAACATCTTGCCGCGCTTGGCGTCGATGACCGCCTTCTTGTGCTTGGTCGTCGCCCACTTTGAGTGGCCGGACATCTGTTACCTCCGTTGCTACCCGCCGTCTGCATCGACCGCACCGCGCACGCCCCGCTCCCGCCGGCGCACGCGGTGGTGCCGGTCAGCCCTGGTGGAAGCCGTGACGGGCAGATGGCCCTGCCGAATCTCGGCAATCCTACCGACGCCCGGCGGCCCGCTGTCACCGCGCCGCGCCTCGCCGCCACGCCCCGACCGCCCGGACCAGGACAGACGGGGCGAAAACGAGGCACGGCTCGCCGCCGCTCAGCGCGACGCCCGGACCAGCTCCACGAAGTACGCGTGCACGCGCGCGTCGCCGGTCAGTTCGGGATGGAACGAGGTGGCCAGCAGGTTGCCCTGCCGGACCGCCACGATCCGCCCGGCGGCCGGGCCCTCGGTCACCGTGCCGAGCACCTCGACGCCGTCGCCGACCCGCTCGACCCACGGTGCCCGGATGAACACCGCGTGGAACGGCCCGCCCTCGACGCCGGTGATCGCCACCGGCGCCTCGAAGGAGTCGACCTGCCGCCCGAACGCGTTGCGCCGCACGGTCATCTCGATGCCGGCGAAGCCGCGCTGGTCGGGCCGACCGTCGAGGACCTCGGTGGCCAGCATGATCATGCCGGCGCACGAGCCGTACACCGGCATCCCGCCGGCGATCCGCTTGTCGATCGGTTCGCGCATCTCGAAGATGTCCGCGAGCTTGCTGATCGTGGTGGACTCGCCCCCGGGGATCACCAGCCCGTCCACCGCGTCCAACTCCTGCGGCCGGCGCACCGGGCGGGCGTCCGCGCCCGCCGCGGCGAGGGCGGCGACGTGCTCGCGCACGTCGCCCTGGAGCGCGAGCACTCCGATCACGGGTGCGTCGCCCATCTGCCGCTCCTTTCCTGCATGTCGGTCGGGGAGGGGCCCTTCCTGTGCGTCAGACGCCAGGAAGGTGCCCCTTCCCCGCACGTCACCAGCCGCGCTCGGCCAGGCGGTGCGGCTGCGGGATGTCGTCGACGTTGATGCCGACCATCGCCTCGCCCAGGCCCCGGGAGACCTTGGCCAGCACGTCCGGGTCGTCGTGGAAGGTGGTGGCCTTGACGATCGCGGCGGCCCGCTGCGCCGGGTTGCCGGACTTGAAGATGCCGGAGCCGACGAACACGCCCTCGGCGCCGAGCTGCATCATCATCGCGGCGTCGGCCGGGGTGGCGATGCCACCGGCGGTGAACAGCACCACGGGCAGCTTGCCGCTCTCGGCGACCTCCTTGACCAGCTCGTACGGCGCCTGGAGCTCCTTGGCGGCCACGTACAGCTCGTCGGTCGGCAGCGAGCCCAGCCGGCGGATCTCCTGCCGGATCCTGCGCATGTGGGTGGTGGCGTTGGAGACGTCACCGGTGCCGGCCTCGCCCTTGGAGCGGATCATGGCCGCGCCCTCGGTGATCCGGCGCAGGGCCTCGCCGAGGTTGGTCGCGCCGCAGACGAAGGGGACGGTGAAGGCCCACTTGTCGATGTGGTTGGCGTAGTCGGCCGGGGTCAGCACCTCGGACTCGTCGACGTAGTCGACGCCGAGCGACTGGAGGATCCGGGCCTCCACGAAGTGGCCGATCCGGGCCTTCGCCATCACCGGGATGGAGACGGCGTTGATGATGCCGTCGATCATGTCGGGGTCGCTCATCCGGGACACCCCGCCCTGGGCACGGATGTCAGCGGGCACCCGCTCCAGCGCCATCACGGCGACGGCGCCGGCGTCCTCGGCGATCTTGGCCTGCTCGGCGTTGACCACGTCCATGATCACGCCGCCCTTGAGCATCTCGGCCATGCCGCGCTTGACGCGGGCGGTGCCGGTGACCGGGCTGGCGCTGGCGTTCTGGGCAGTCGTTTCGGGCACGGGTCATCGCTCCTCGACGTGCTCGGGGATGGGGTGGCTGCGAAAATGCTACGGCCGTCCCAACGCCCGTCCGACAGCCAATCAGACCCACGGTGGCCTGCCCTGTGGCAGTCGTCACCGCCCCGCCGCCGCCCGGTCGCCGAATGCGTCCGGCGTCCCGTCTGGGCGTTCTGTCGGGTCTTGCCCGCCTCAGCCGGCGGGGACGTCCGCCGGGACGGTGAGGGTGGGGTCGTCGATGTCGAAGTAGCGCGGCCAGGGCCGGCGGCGCCCCATGCGCAGCAGCCGCACCAGCCGACGGCCGCGGGCCGCGCGGGCGTCGCGGACCAGGTCGGTGTGCACCTGGCGGGCCAGGGCGAGCCGTCGGCTGGCGCCGATCACCGCCTCGCAGTCCGGATCGGCCGGGTCCAGCTCCACGGCACGCAACTGGCGGGTGAGGTCGTTCTCGGCGGCCTCCCGCTCGTCCGGCTGCGCGTCCAGCGCGATCCGCGCCGCCGCGTACAGCTCGACGCCGTAGCGCCGCTCGGCCAGGACCGCGGCGGCCGCCGCGCGGCGCAGCAGGTGGGCGTCCAGGGCGCGGGCGGCCAGCTCGGCCCGGCCGTGCAGCCGGTCGACCCGCCCGGCGGTCCAGACCAGGTACGCCGCGACCAGCCCGACGGCCAGGGCCGCGACCACCCCCCACCACATGCCCGACATCGTCAGTCCAGCCCCACCCATTCGGTGTCCATGACCCGCCCGTCGGTGGCCTCGATCGCCGCCGCGTACACCTCCAGGACCCGGCGGGCGACCACCGGCCAGTCGAAGGTGGCCACCACCTGGTCGCCGCAGGCGGTCAGCGCGGCCCGGCCGTCGGGATCGTCGAGCAGGTCGGCCAGGGCGGTACGCAACGCGGCCCCGTCCCCCGTCGGGAAGAGCCGGCCGGCCCGGCCGCCGTCGAGCACGCGGCGGAACGCGTCGAGGTCGCTGGCCACGACCGTGGTGCCCGCCGCGAGCGCCTCGGTGAGGATCATGCCGAAGGACTCCCCGCCGGTGTTCGGCGCCACGTAGAGGTGCACGCTGCGCAGCATCCGCGCCTTGTCCTCCTCGGAGACCAGCCCGAGGAAGGTCACCTGGTCGCGCAGCTCGACCGGGAAGCGCCCGAACAGGTCGTCCGGGTCGCCGGGGCCGGCCACCAGCAGCCGCAGCCCGGGACGCTGCCGGGCCAGCTCGACGAAGGCGTCGCGCAGGATCGGGAAGCCCTTGCGGGCCTCGGTGAACCGGCCGAGGAAGCCGATCGCGCCGCCCCGCCCGGGCGCGCACTCCCCCGGCCAGCCCGGCAGCGGCTGCGCGTGGTTGAACTTCGCGACGGCCACCCCGTTGGGGATCTCCACCGCGCCACCGTCCATGTGCTCGACCTGCACCTTGCGCGCCAGCGCGCTGACCGCGATCCGGGCGGTGATCCGCTCCAGCACGATCTGGAGCACCCCCTGCGCGGCGGCGAGCGCCCGCGACCGGGTCATCGCCGTGTGGAAGGTGGCCACCACCGGCCCTCGGGCGGAGAGCACGGCCAGCAGCGACAGGCTCAGGGTCAGCGGCTCGTGCACGTGCAGCACGTCGAAATCGCCCCGGGTGATCCAGCGCCGCACCCGCGCCGTGGAGACCGGGCCGAACGCGATCCGCGCCACCGAGCCGTTGTACGGCAGCGGCACCGCCCGCCCCGCCGGCACCACGTACGGCGGCAGCGGGGAGTCCTCGTCGGCCGGGGCGAGCACGCTCACCTCGTGCCCGAGGCCGATCAGCGCCTCGGCGAGGTCCATGACGTGGTTCTGCACCCCGCCGGGCACGTCGAAGGAGTACGGGCACACGATGCCGATGCGCACGCCTCAACGCCTCCCTTACGCCTGTCCGGCAGCCGGGGAGGGCAGGGTCGCGCCGCCACCCGTGCCGTGCTGGTCCAGCCACATCCGCTGCAACATGTGCCAGTCTTCCGGATGCCGGGCGATGCCCGCCGCCAGACCGTCGGCGATCCGCTGGGTCAGCGACCGGACCCGCCGGTCGAGCGGGCCCTCCTCGGGGTCGGGCAGCGGCAGCGGACCCTCGATCGACGCGCAGGCCGCGTCCGCCTCGTACCACATCGAGGCGACGTAGAGGGGCACCCCGGTGCGCAGGGCGAGCAGGGCCGGGCCCGGCGGCATCCGGGTGCGGGCCCCGAAGAAGTCGACCTCCACCCCCCGGGCGGAGAGGTCCCGATCGGCCAGCAGGGGCACCACCGCGCCGGCCCGGACGCGGTCGACCAGCACGTCGAACGCCGGCCGGTCGCCGCCGTGGGTGGGCAGGATCTCCATGCCCAGGCTCCGCCGGAAGGCGAGGAATCGCTGGTAGACGCCCTCGGGCTTGAGCCGCTCGGCGACCGTGGTGATCGGCCAGCCGGTCGCCGCGACCCAGGCCCCGGCGGCGTCCCAGTTGCCGGCGTGCGGCAACGCCACCACCGCGCCCCGGCCGGCCGCCACGTCGGCCGCGAGCAGTTCCTCGCCGTCGAGCCGGAAGCCGGCCAGGATCTCCGTCCGGCTGAGCGAGGGCAGCCGGAACGCCTCCATCCAGTAGCGGGCGTACGAGCGCAGGCCGCGGCGGACCAGCTCGTCGAGGTCGGCCTCGGGCAGGTCGGGGCCGACCACCCGGCGCAGGTTCGCGCGCAGTCGGGCCGTACCCCCGCCGCCGCGGCGGTGGGCGCGGTCGGCGCCCGCCCGGAACGCCGCGGCCACGACGGGCCGGGGCAGCGCGCGGATCACGCGCCACCCGGCGACGTAGCCGAGCTCGGTGAGGTTCACCGGCGCCGGCCCCCGGGCAGCGGCCGACCGGCGCTCGTCGCGCTCACCCCTGCCCGCCCGGGGTGTGCACCCGCTGGGCCTGGCGGTAGACGTGGGCCATCCGCTGGCCGACCGTGAAGATCGACACCGCGGCGAGCAGCCAGAGCGCGATCTCCAGCGCGGGCCGGACGCCGAGGCCGGTGAGCAGCCCGCCGACGCCGACGATGAGCAGCCGCTCGGTGCGCTCGGCGATGCCCACGTTGCACGTCATGCCGAGCCCCTCGGCCCGGGCCTTGACGTAGGAGACCAGGCCGCCGGCGGCCAGGCAGATCAGCGCGGCGGCGACGCCCGAATGGTCGTGCTCGGTGGCGAGCCAGTACGCCACCGCGCCGAAGACCGCGCTGTCGGCGATGCGGTCCATGCTCGAATCGAGGAACGCCCCGAATTTCGTGGAGCCGCCGCTCATCCGGGCCATCGTCCCGTCGAGCAAGTCGGTGAGCGCGAACACGGTCACGATCAGGGCCCCGGCGACCAGATGACCGCGGGCACCGAAGCCGAGCGCACCGACGAGCACCCCGAGGGTGCCCGCCACGGTGACCGCGTTGGGGGTTACGCCCGCTCGGAGCAGGCCGCGTGCGACCGGCTCGACGACGCGGGTCATCCCCGCGCGGGCCGTCACTTGGAAGATCTTCGCCATGGCGGTCCCACGATAACGGTCCCGCCGGCACCGGCGGTACGGCCGGTCAGCGACCCGCGCAGGGCGGAGGCTTGTGCCGGCCCCGCAACAGGTGTGAGATCGAGCCAGGAAGGTGAGTCAGCTCACCCACCCGCCCGTTGATTACCCGTAACCCTGCAGAGCACCGGAGGATATCGCCGCGGAACCCGCTCGGGCCGCTTCCCCGTCGCGCGCGGCGGTCGCCACCAACCACGGCTGAGGGAGGTGCGCCCCATGGCGCAGAAAAGTCAGGAGAAGGGGGCCGCCGGCGGCGCGCCGGTGGTGACCGAGCCGGGCCGGATCCGCAACGTGGTGCTCGTCGGGCACTCCGGAGCGGGCAAGACGACCCTGGTCGAGGCGCTGCTCGCGGCGACCGGCACGATCGGCCGGGCCGGCACCGTCGCCGACGGCAGCACCGTCTGCGACCACGACCCGGCGGCCGTACGCCAGCAGCGCTCGGTGAGCCTGGCCTGCGCGCCGCTGCTGCACGACGGAATCAAGGTCAACCTGCTCGACACCCCCGGCTACGCCGACTTCGTGGGCGAGTTGCGCGCGGGGCTGCGGGCCGCCGACGCGGCGCTGTTCGTGGTCTCCGCCGTCGACGGGATGGACGCCGCCACCGCCGCCCTGTGGGAGGAGTGCGCGGCGGTCGACATGCCCCGGGCCGTCGCCGTCGCCCGGCTCGACCACCCGCGCGCCGACTTCGACGAGGCGGTGGCGCTCTGCCAGCGGGTCTTCGGCGACAACGTGCTCCCGCTCTACCTGCCGATGCTCGGCGACGACGGCGTCTCCACCGTCGGCCTGCTCGGCCTGATCACCCGCCGGGTCTTCGACTACACCGCCGGTCTGCCGGCCGACGTGCGCGAGCCGGACCCGGAGCACCTGCCGGCCATCGTCGAGTCCCGCAACGAGCTGATCGAGGGGATCATCGCCGAGAGCGAGGACGAATCCCTGATGGACCGCTACCTCTCGGGCGAGGAGATCGGCACCGAGGTGCTGGTCGAGGACCTGGAGAAGGCGGTCGCGCGGGGCCACTTCTACCCGGTGGTGCCGGTCTGCGCGGAGACCGGGGTCGGGCTGGACGCGCTGCTGGAGGTGCTCACCGCCGGCTTCCCGTCGCCGCTGGAGCACGAGCTGCCGGCGGTCGCCGGGGTGGACGACTCGCCCCGCCCGCCGCTGGCCTGCGACCCGGACGGCCCGCTGGTCGCCGAGGTGGTCAAGACGACCGTCGACCGGCACGTCGGCCGGGTCTCCCTGGTCCGGGTCTTCTCCGGCACGCTGCGCCCGGAGCAGACCGTGCACGTCTCCGGGCACGGGATGGCCGAGCGCGGCCACCCCGACCACGACGCCGACGAGCGGGTCGGGCACATCTACACCCCGCTGGGCGCGAGCCTGCGCGAGGTGGGCGCCTGCGTGGCCGGCGACATCTGCGCGATCACCAAGTCGGGCAGCGCGGAGACCGGCGACACGATCTCCGCCAAGGACGACCCGCTGCTGATCGCCCCCTGGGAGATGCCCGAGCCGCTGCTGCCGGTCGCCGTCGTGGCCCACAGCCGCGCCGACGAGGACGCCCTCGCGCGCAACCTGGCCCGCCTGGTCGCCGGCGACCCGACCATGCGGTTGGAGCGCAACCCGGAGACCCACCAGCTGGTGCTCTGGTGCATGGGCGAGGCGCACGCCGACGTGGTGCTGGAGCGGCTGCGCGCGGGCGGGGTGGAGCTGGACACCGAGCCGGTCCGGGTCGCGCTGCGGGAGACGCTGACCGTCCCGGCCAAGGGGCACGGCCGGCACGTCAAGCAGTCCGGCGGCCACGGACAGTACGCCGTCTGCGCCATCGAGGTCGAGCCGCTGCCGCGCGGGGCCGGCTTCGAGTTCGTCGACCGGGTGGTCGGCGGCGCGGTGCCGCACAACTACATCCCCTCCGTCGAGAAGGGCGTACGCGCCCAGATGGAGCGGGGCCTGGTCGCCGGCCATCCGGTGGTGGACCTGCGGGTGACCCTCTTCGACGGCAAGGCGCACAGCGTGGACTCCTCCGACGCGGCCTTCCAGACCGCCGGCGCGCTGGCGCTGCGGGACGCCGCCGAGAAGGGCCAGCCGGCGCTGCTGGAGCCGGTCGACGAGGTGGTGATCCGGGTGTCCGACTCGTCCGTCGGCGCGGTGATGGGCGACCTGTCCGGGCGGCGCGGCCGGGTGCTCGGCACCGAGCCGGACGCGGACGCCGAGGGGCGCACCCTGGTCCGCGCCGAGGTGCCCGCCACGGAACTGCTCCGTTACGCGGTCGAGCTGCGCTCGATGACGTCGGGCACCGGCACCTTCCGCCGCCACTTCGTCCGCTACGACCCCATGCCCGCCCACCTGGCCGACCAGGTCCGCAAGGAACACGGCAGCCACCCCTGACCGGGCTCCTCGCGGGCGTAGTTGTGGCACGGAGCCGCTCGGCGCGGTGGAGCTGCCCGACGAAACGGGCGATCCGGGGCGCGACGCCCACCACGACTGCGTGATCGACGGTGCTCCGGCGGCTGGGGCGCGTCAGGGGCGGGCGGTGGGGAGCATGGGGCTCGGGTGGTGGGGGCGATCGGCCTCGCGGAGCGCGGCCGAGCGGAGCGCCGCCAACTGGCGTTCCACCTCGGCGAACTGGTCGGGCGGCAGCGGCCCCCGGTGCAGGGCGGCGGCGTTTTCCTCGACCTGCGCGACGGTGCGGCAGCCGGGGATCGGGACGGTGCGCCCGCTGCGCGCCCAGATCCAGCCCAGCGCGCCCTGGGCCGGGGTGCGGCCGTCGGCGGTCAGCGCCGCCCGCACGGCGGCGGCCCGCCGCAGCCACTCCGGGGCGGGCCGACCGCCCCGGAACCACTCCAGCCAGCCCGGCGCGACCCCCCGCACGTCGTCGCGGGGCAGGGTGGAGCCGGTCGTGTACTTGCCGGAGAGCAGGCCCATCCCCAGCGGCCCCCGGTTGACGCTGGCCAGGTCGTACTTGTCGCAGACGGCGAGCAGCTCGGGGGCGTCCCGGAGCACCGAGAGGGTGTGCTGCACGGCGGTGGCGTGCCGGGCGCCCTGGCCGAAGGCGGCCGCCCGGTCGGGGCGGTCGGTGCTCCAGCCGTACGCGCGGACCAGCCCGTCGGCGACCAGGTCCTCCAGGGTGCCGACGAGCGCCTCGGCCCGGGGCACCGGCAGGTCGGCGAGGTGCAACTGGTAGAGGTCGATCCGGTCGGTGCCGAGCCGGCGCAGCGACGCCTCCACCGCCCGCCGCAGGTACGCCGGGGAGCTGTCCGCGCCGGTGGCCTGGCGGGTCGCCTCGTCGAAGGTGTGGCCCCACTTGGTGGCGATCACGGCCTCGTCGCGCCGGCCGGCGAGCGCCCGGCCCAGAACCCGCTCCGAGTGACCCGCCCCGTAGGTGTCGGCGGTGTCGAAGAGGGTCACGCCGAGGTCGAGCGCGCGGCGTACCGCCCGGACGGACTCCTCGTCGTCGACGGCGCCCCAGCCCAGCGGCTGCGTGCCCTCGGCCCAGGGGCCGCCGATCGCCCAGCACCCCATGCCCAGCGCGCTGACCTCGATACCGCTGCGGCCCAACGTCCGTGTCGTGACTGCCATCGACGCATCGTGCCACCTCCGGCTCCCGCCCCGATGTCCCCGCCGCCGCCCGGGATCCCGACCCGGCCCGGGCGCGGGCGGGCCGGAGTCAGTCGGGCCGGGCGCGGCGGGCCGGGTCAGGAGGGCCAGGCGCGGGCGAGCAGCTCCCGGGTGTCCCCGAGCAGTTGCGGCAGCACCTTGGTGCGCCCGATCACCGGCATGAAGTTGGCGTCCCCGCCCCAGCGGGGCACGACGTGCTGGTGCAGGTGCGCGGCGATCCCGGCGCCGGCCACCCCGCCCTGGTTCATCCCGAGGTTGAACCCGTGGGCGTTGCTGACCTTGCGGATCACCCGCATCGCGGTCTGGGTGAACGACGCCAGCTCGGCGGTCTCCGGCCCGTCGAGGTCGGTGTAGTCGGCGACGTGCCGGTAGGGGCAGACCAGCAGGTGCCCCGGGTTGTACGGGTAGAGGTTGAGCACCACGAAGACGTGCGCGCCGCGCGCGACGACGAGGCTCTCCTCCGCCGGCAGGCCGGGGGCGAGGCAGAAGGGGCACCCCTTCGGCTTCTCGTAACCCTCGGGACGGTCCTCGCCCGAGATGTAGGTCATCCGGTGCGGCGTCCAGAGCCGCTCCAGGCCGTCGGCCATGCCGCTGTCCGTGTGCCGTTCCACCCCTGCCACAAGCCGATCCTACGGAGCGGCCCGACGACCGGCGAGGCCCGCCGTGGGGAACCCGGCGATGGAAGTTGTTGACGAATCGAAGTGCACCATTGAAACTTCCATCCATCGACTTGCTTCCATAGACCGATGGAGGTCTCCGTGATCCGACGGTTCGGCAGATTCCTCGCGGCGCTCGCGCTGACCGCCGCCACCACCGTGGTCGGCGTCACCTTCACCGCCGGCGCGGCCCACGCCGACGGCTGTTACACGTGGGGACGCACCCTGTCCGAGGGGATGTCCGGCGAGGACGTCCGGCAACTCCAGATCCGGGTCTCGGGCTACCCCGGCTACGGCGCCGTGCTCGCCCTCGACGGGGTGTACGGCCCGGGCACCCGGTCCGCCGTGATCCGCTTCCAGCAGGCGTACGGGCTGGGCGCCGACGGCATCGCCGGGCCGCAGACCTTCAACCAGATCTACGCGCTCCAGGACGACGACTGCACGCCGGTCAGCTTCAGCTACGCGGAGTGGAACAGGTGCAACAGCGACTGGTCCGGCGGCGCGGTGTCCGCCAGCACCGCCCGCTTCAACGCCCGCGTGTCGATGTGGAAGCTCCAGGCCATGCGACGCGCACTCGGCAACGTGCCGATCTACATCAGCAGCGGATTCCGCAGCTACGCCTGCAACAGCGCGGTCGGCGGCGCCGCCGGCAGCCGGCACCTCTACGGCGACGGGGTCGACCTGGTCGGCTCGCCCTCGCTGTGCCGGCTCGCCCAGCAGGCCCGCTACCACGGCTTCAGCAACATCCTCGGCCCCGGCTACCCGGGCCACAACGACCACACCCACCTGGGCAACACGCCGAGCCGGTCCTGGTCCGCCCCGACCTGCGGGATCTGACGCCCGACGGCCCGTCGACGAAGGCCCCCCGCCGACGGCGGGGGGCCTTCCGTGCGTCGTGGACTCCGGCGTGGTGGATCAGGCGGCCGACGGGCCGACGTTGGTGCGCGAGCCGACCACGTCGAGCACGTGGGCCACCGCGTCGGCGATCGGCACCCCGTTGCGCTGCGAGCCGTCCCGGTAGCGGAACGAGACCGTGCCGGCCGCCACGTCGTCGTCGCCGGCGATCACCATGAACGGGATCTTCTGCTGCTGGGCGTTGCGGATCTTCTTCTGCATCCGGTCGTCGCCCGCGTCCACCTGGGCGCGGATGCCCTCGGCGCGCAACGCCGCGACGAAGCCGTGCAGGTAGTCGGTGTGGTCCTCGCGGATCGGGATGCCCACCACCTGCACCGGGGCCAGCCAGGCCGGGAACGCGCCCGCGTAGTGCTCGGTGAGCACCCCGAAGAAGCGCTCGATCGAGCCGAAGAGCGCCCGGTGGATCATCACCGGCTGCTGCCGGCTGCCGTCCGCCGCCTGGTACTCCAACCCGAACCGCGCCGGCTGGTTGAAGTCGACCTGGATGGTGGACATCTGCCAGGTCCGGCCGATCGCGTCCTTGGCCTGCACCGAGATCTTCGGGCCGTAGAAGGCCGCGCCGCCCGGGTCCGGCACCAGGTCCAGGCCGGATGCCTCGGCGGCGGTGCGCAGGGCCTCCGTGGCCTCCGCCCAGTCCTCGTCCGAGCCGATGAACTTCGGCGAGTCGTCCCGGGTGGACAGCTCCAGGTAGAAGTCGTCCAGGCCGTAGTCGCGCAGCAGGTCGAGCACGAAGGTGAGCAGGGTGGTCAGCTCGCCCGCCATCTGCTCCCGGGTGCAGTAGATGTGCGAGTCGTCCTGGGTCAGGCCGCGTACCCGGGTGAGGCCGTGCACCACGCCGGACTTCTCGTACCGGTAGACCGTGCCGAACTCGAAGAGCCGCAGCGGCAGCTCCCGGTACGACCGCCCGCGCGCCCTGAAGATCAGGTTGTGCATCGGGCAGTTCATGGCCTTGAGGTAGTACTCCGCGCCCTCGAGCTGCATCGGCGGGAACATCGTGTCGGCGTAGTAGGGCAGGTGACCGGAGGTCTCGAACAGCTGCGCCTTGGTGATGTGCGGGCTGTTGACGAACTCGTACCCGGCCGCCTCGTGCCGGCGGCGGGAGTAGTTCTCCAGCTCGCGGCGGATGATGCCGCCCTTGGGGTGGAAGACCGCCAGGCCGGAGCCGATCTCGTCGGGGAAGCTGAACAGGTCGAGGTCCGCGCCGAGCTTGCGGTGGTCGCGCCGGGCGGCCTCCTCCAGCAGCTTCAGGTACGCCTTCAGCTCGTCCCGGGTCGGCCAGGCGGTGCCGTACACCCGCTGGAGCTGCGGGTTCTTCTCCGACCCGCGCCAGTACGCGGCGGCCGAGCGCATCAGCTTGAACGCGCCGATCAGCCGGGTGTTCGGCAGGTGCGGGCCGCGGCACAGGTCCGACCAGCAGACCTTGTCCTCGGTCGCGGCGAGGTTGTCGTAGATGGTCAGCTCGCCGCCGCCCACCTCCATCACCTCGGAGGTGTCCAGCCCCTCACCCTTGACGTCGATCAGCTCCAGCTTGAACGGCTCGGCGGCCAGCTCGGCCTTCGCCTCGTCCAGGCTGCCGAAGCGGCGACGGCGGAACCGCTGGCCGGACTTGATGATCTCCTGCATCCGCTTCTCGAGCTTGCCGAGGTCGTCCGGCTGGAACGGCTTGTCGACCGCGAAGTCGTAGTAGAAGCCGTTCTCGATGGGCGGGCCGATGCCGAGCTTGGCCTCGGGGAAGACGTCCTGCACGGCCTGGGCGAGCACGTGCGCGGTGGAGTGCCGCAGCACGTTGAGCCCGTCCGGGGAGTCGAGGCTGACCGGCTCGACCTCGGTGTCGACCTGCGGCGACCAGTCCAGGTCACGCAGCTGGCCCTGCGGGTCGCGGACCACGACGACCGCCTTCGGGCCGGCCGCGGGCAGCCCGGCCGCGGCCACCGCGTCGGCCGCCGTGGTCCCGGCGGCGACGACGACGGGGTCGGCCACGGCGGGGGTACGGGGTGCGGACACGGTCACTCCTCCAGCAGACGGTACGGATGACGCCGAGCGTTCGGCTCCTGCGATGCTATCGGTCGCCTCCGCCGGCACGGTCGGCGACGCCACCGCCCCGCGACCCGTGGGACGCCGGCCCCGGCGCCCGCCCGACCGGCGGGAAGGGTCAGGCGGACCAGTCGGGCAGCGGCTCGCGGGCGGCCAGCCAGTCGGCGGGCACCCCGCCGGGAGTGCCCACCCCGGTGTGCGCGGCCACCACCGAGCCGACGATGGCGGCGGTGGTGTCCACGTCCCCGCCCGCCTCGACGCAGGCGCCGATCGCCGCCGGGTAGTCGTCCAGGTGCGCGGCCGCCACCCAGCAGGTGAAGGCGACGGTGTCCTGGGCGGTGACCCGGGAGCCGTTGCCGAGCACGTCGACGGCCGCGCGCAGCGGCCGGTCGAGCAGGTCGGCCGCCCGGCGTACGCCCCGGTGCACCTCGGTGGCCGGGTCCAGCGCGGCGGCCACCCCGGCGAGCAGCCGGCGCGGGGGCGGCCGGTGGCCGTCCAGCCGGGCCCGGGCGGCCAGCGAGGCGGCCACCGCCACCGCGACCGCCCCGGCGATGCCCTCCGGGTGCGCGTGGGTCACCTCGGCCGACGCCCGGGCCTGCGCCGCCGCGCGGGCGGTCGAGTCGGCGAACCAGGCGCCCAGCGGGCCGACGCGCATCGCCGCGCCGTTGCCGCACGAGCCCTGCCCGTCGAAGGCGGCGGCGGCCGCCACCGGCCACGGCGTGCCCGTGCGGATCAGCCGCAGGATCGTCACGGCGCCCGGCCCGTACCCCCGGTAGGGCTCGCAGCGCTCGGCGAAGGCGACGGCGAGGGCGTCCCGGTCGATGGTGCCCGCCGCGGCGAGGGCGGCGACCACCGAGCAGGCCATCTCGGTGTCGTCGGTCCACTCCCACGGCGGCGGGGGGAGCCTGCCGGCGGCCAGGTCGGCGGGGTGCCGGCCGGGGACGAAGAACTGCGAGCCGAGCGCGTCACCGACCGACAGGCCGGCGAGGGAGTCCCGGGCGAGCGCGAGGCGGGTGTCGGCAAAGAGCGTGAAGGACATCGTTGCACCAGCTTGCCCGGTTCGCAGGTGCGCCGCAACGCGATCAACTTGCCACGCCGAGTACCGTCTTGGCGTGGCCACCGTGCTCCTGGTCGAAGACGATCACGTCGTACGCGGCGCGATGCTGCGGTCCCTCGCCGACCGGGGGCACGCCGTGCACGCCGTGGGCACCGCCCTGGACGCGCTGCGCCGCGTGGCCGCCGAGACCCCCGACCTGGTGGTGCTCGACCTCGGCCTGCCCGACCTCGACGGCTCGGACGCGCTGCGGATGCTGCGCGGCATCACCGACGTGCCGATCATCATCGCCACCGCGCGCGACGACGAGCAGTCCGTGGTCCGGCTGCTGCGCGCCGGGGCCGACGACTACATGGTCAAGCCGTTCACCGGCGCGCACCTCGACGCCCGGATCACCACGGTGCTGCGCCGGGCCGGGCGGGCCAGCCGGGCGGTGCAGCCGGCCGTGCACAGCGTCGGCGGGCTGCGGGTGGACGTCGGGGAGCGCACCGCCCACCTCGACGGCGAGCCGTTGGCGCTGACCCGCAAGGAATTCGACCTGTTGGCGTATCTCGCCGCGCGTCCGGGCCGGGTAGTGTCCCGCCGGGAACTTCTGGAGGAGGTATGGCGGCAGCCGTCGGTCGGCGAGGACCAGACCATCGACGTTCACCTTTACTGGCTACGTCGCAAAATGGGCGAGTCCGCGGCGAAGCCGCGCTACCTGCGCACCGTGCGGGGGGTCGGCTTCCGGTTGGTGGCGCCGGACTGAGGGCGTCGCTGGCCCGTCTCACGGCCGGCATGTGCGCCCTGGTCGCGTTCGCCTTCCTCGTCCCGCTCGCCACCGGCCTCGGTGACCGGGCCCGCGATGAGGCGATCGCGGATGCCGCCCGCCGCAGCGCGCTGGTGACCGGGGCGCTCGCGGTCAGCACCGATCCCGCCGTGGTGCAGCGCGCCGTGGCCGCCAGCGGCGACGACCCGGCCACCCGGCCCGTCGTGCACGGCCTGGGGGCCGACGAGTCCGCGGGCCGGGCCGGCGGCGCGGACCTGGAGCGGGCGCGGGCCGAGCGGCGCTCCGTGGTCGTCGACGTCGACGGCGGCGTGCTCCGGCTCGACCCCGTGGTGCTCGGCGACCGCACCGCCGTGGTGGAGGTCTTCGTGCCCGAGTCGGCGCTGGACGAGGGCGCCGGCGGCCGGTGGCTGCTGCTGCTCGGGGTGGCCGCCGCGCTGGTGGGCGCGGCGGTGCTGGTGGTCGACCGGGTCGCCGCCCGCGCGGTCGACTCGGCCCGGGGGCTGGTCAGGGCGGCGCTCGCGATCGGCGACGGCGACCTGGCCGTACGCGTCGAGCCCAGCGGCCCGCGCGAGCTGGCCGAGGCCGGGTACGCCTTCAACCGGATGGCCGACCGGATGGTCGCGGCGCGCACCGACGAGCGGGAGCTGGTCGCCGACCTGTCGCACCGGCTGCGCACCCCGCTGACCGTGCTGCGGCTGGACGCCGAGGCGCTGGAGTCCGACGACACCAGCGTGGGCTCGTTCAGCGCGGCGGAGCTGGACCGGCGGCGCGGCATCCGACGGATCCGCCAGGCGATCGTCACCCTCGAGGGCGAGATCGACGTGCTGATCAAGACCACCCGCAAGGCGGTGGCGCACGAGGCGGGGCCGGCGATGTGCGACGTCAGCGAGGTGGTCCGGGACCGGATGGTGTTCTGGGCCGCGCTGGCCGGCGACCAGAACCGCCCGCACCGGGTGACCGGCGCCCAGCTGCGCATCCCGGCGCCGGTGCCGCGGGCCGAGCTGGCCGCCGCGCTGGACGCGGTGATCGGCAACGTCTTCCGCTACACCCCGCAGGGCACCGCGTTCGAGGTGGCGGTCTCCCGCCGCGACGGCTACGTGGCCATCCGGATCGACGACGCGGGGCCGGGGATCGCCAACCCCGACCGGGCGCTGCGCCGGGGCGCCAGCGACCAGGGCTCCACCGGGCTGGGGCTGGACATCGCCAGGCGGGTGGCGTTGCAGGCCAACGGCTCGGTGAGCATCGACCGGGCCCGGCTCGGCGGGGCGAGCGTGGTCATGCTGCTCGCCGATCCCGAGGCGACGCCCCGGCAGGTCAGCCGGTTCGGGCTGGTCGGCCGAGCTGTGGGCCGGCGCAAGTCTTCCTTAGATCCCGATTAACCGCGGCGGCCGTCCCGTCGCGGACTGCCATGATCTTCCACGAACCCATCAGTTCCACCGGTCACTGCCCCGAGCACCCACCGGCCGGTGGAGCCGTGCGCGCGGCGGGAGCAACGGTCCCCCCACAACCTGCTCCCGCCGCGCGCCACACTTCTCCCGCCACACCTTTCCGCGCGACGCGCGACGCTCTCCCGCCGCACCTTACTTTTGCGCGGCGCGCGACGCTCTCCTGTTACGCCGCGCGCCGGCTCCCCCGTCCCGTTCAGCGGGTGACGGCCGCCACGTAGGCGTCGATCTCGGCCCCGATCCGCTGCTTGCCCGCCGGGTCCAGGAAGGAGGCGGTCACCGCGTTGCGGGCCAGCGCGGCCAGCCCCTCCGGCCCCGCGTCGAGCAGCCGGGCCGCGACGGCGTACTCGTCGTTGAGGGTGGTGCCGAACATCGGCGGATCGTCGGAGTTGACGGTGACCAGCAGGCCGGCGTCGACCAACTGCCGCAACGGGTGCTCGTCGATGGTGGCGACCGCACGGGTCCGCACGTTGGAGGTCGGGCAGACTTCCATGCCGATCTGGTGCTCGGCGAGGTGGGCCAGCAGTTCCGGGTCCTGCGCGGCGGAGATGCCGTGCCCGATCCGCTCCGCGCCCAGGTCGCGCAGCGCGTCCCAGACCGTCTGCGGGCCGGTGGTCTCGCCGGCGTGCGGCACCGAGCGCAGGCCGGCCGCCCGGGCCTGGTCGAAGTACGGCTTGAACTGCGGCCGGGGCACGCCGATCTCCGGGCCACCCAGGCCGAAGCTGATCAGCCCGTCCGGGCGCTCCTCCAGCGAGATCCGCAGGGTCTCCTCGGCGGCCGGCAGGCCCGCCTCGCCGGGGATGTCGAAGCACCAGCGCAGCTCGATGCCGAAGTCCGCCGCGGCCCGCTTGCGGGCGTCCTCGATCGCCTCGCAGAACGCCGGCGCGGGGATGCCCCGGTGCACGTGCGAGTAGGGCGTCACGGTCAGCTCGGCGTAGCGGACCTGCTGGCGGGCCAGCTCGCGGGCCACCTCGTGGGTGAGGATCCAGACGTCCTCCTGGTCGCGGATGAGGTCCACGACGCTCAGATAGACCTCGATGAAGTGCGCGAAGTCGCGGAAGGCGAAGTAGTCGGCGAGCGCGGCCGGGTCCGCGGGCACGGGGCTGCGACCCTCGTGGCGGGCGGCCAGCTCGGCGACGATCCGGGGCGAGGCGGAGCCGACGTGGTGCACGTGCAGCTCCACCTTGGGCAGTCCGGCGATGAAGGTTTGCAGGTCGGTCACATGTTCTCCTCTGCACGGGCGCCGGTACGGGCGACGAAGAAGACGCGTCGGAACGGGAAGTACACCTGACCGTGTCGCGCCGGGTAGGCCTGCGCGAGGCGTACGCCGAGTTCGGCCCGGAAGTCGGCCCAGCCGGCGGCGTCCAGGGCCGCGCGGACAGGCCGGAGCGCGGTGCCCTCCATCCAGGTCAGCACGGGGTGGTCCGCGTCGGCGCGGGCCGGCAGCAGGTGCACATAGGTAGTCTCCCAGGCGTCCACGGCGCAGCCGGCACCGGTCAGCAACCCGGCGTAGCCGGTGGCGTCGTCGACCGGGGCCTCGCGCAGCAGTGGAGCGAGGTCGGCGCGCCAGGCCGGGCGGCCGGCGACCTCGCGCAGCGCCCGGTGTGAGGGCGCGTCGAAGTTGCCCGGCACCTGCACCGCCAGCCAGGCCCCGCCGGGCAGCTCACGCGCCCAGCGGGCGAGCAGCTCGCGATGGCCGGGGACCCACTGCAGCACCGCGTTGCTGACCACCACGTCCACGTCGGATTCCGGCCGCCAGTCCCGGACGTCGCCCACCGCGAAGGAGACCGGGGACGCGGTGGCGTGTGCCCGCGCGATCATCTCCGCGGAGGAGTCGAGGCCGACGACGCGGCTGTCCGGCCAGCGTCCGGCGAGGGTCTCCGTCAGGTTGCCGGGCCCGCAGCCGAGGTCGACCACGGCGCGCGGCCGCTCGGCCGGGACCCGCGCGAGCAGGTCGTGGAAGGGCCGGGAGCGCTCGTCGCCGTAGCGCAGGTATGTCGTCGGATCCCACATCACAGCCTCCCAAACCGTACGTCCGTCTTGTTAACCGTACGGCCCGTGGCGCGGCCCCACAAGCGGGATCACTAGGCTCGGTGGCATGGAGCAGCGGACCTTCCCCCGGCCGGGGCGGCACGTCGGGGCGATCGGGCCGGGCAGCGAGCAGCTCGTCGGACGGTTCCCCGGGACGGGGATCGACGAAGGGGAGTCACGATGAAGGGCTGGCTGCCGCTCACCCTCGGCCTGCTCGCCGTGGTCGGCGGGGCGGTCTGGACGGTGCAGGGCCTCGGCTACGTCGAGGGCAGCCTGATGACCGACCAGCGACTCTGGGCGATCCTCGGGCCGCTCGTCGTCCTGATCGGACTCGCCCTGCTCTGGTCCGGGCTGCGCGCCCGCCGACGCCGCTGAGTGCCCCGGCGCTCCCGCCCCCCGGCCCCGGCGCGCCGACCGCACCCGGATACGCGGAAAGCCCCGCATCCCGGGCGGGATACGGGGCTTCACTGGTGATCCGGGCGTCGGATCATCCACTGGCCGGCGACTGCCGACCGGCGGTGCTCAGATGGGGCGGACCTGCTCGGCCTGCGGACCCTTCTGACCCTGGGCGATCTCGAACTCCACCCGCTGGTTCTCCTCCAGCGTGCGGTAGCCGCTGGTCTGGATGGCCGAGAAGTGGACGAACACGTCAGCACCCCCGCCGTCGACGGTGATGAAGCCGAAGCCCTTGTCAGCGTTGAACCACTTCACGGTTCCCTGCGCCATGTGTATCTCCTTCTAAAACTGGCGGCCGAGCACGCCGTGCGGCCGATTGGCCGTTTTCGAGCAGCGGCGCCTGAGGCGGCCCCCATTGAAGGAGACTTCTCTCAACCCACGCCATCTCTCAACAGCGTGGAACAGCAAACCACGTACGCAAAAACTCTGCACAGCCTACCCGACGAAATTCTCCGACATGTGACCTGACGGATGCCGAAGATCCGCTGGGTGGGCGCTTACCGCCGTGCGAAAGGCCCCCTCACTGCCACGGCGAGGGAGCCTTCGGCGAAAGCCGGGTCAGTCCGGCCAGTGCCCGGTCAGCCGGCGTACGCCCACCGCGCCGCCCCGGTCGACGGCGGCCCGGACGACCGCGAAGATGGCGCCCTGCAAGGCCGCCGCCGCCAGGATCTCGCCCCAGCCGCGGTCCTCGTCCGTGGCGCTGGGCGCCTCGCCGTCGCCCGCCGTCACCTTCCAGACCTGCCGGAAGATCATGCCCGCGACCGCACCGGCGGCGATGCCCATCAGCACGCCGACCGGTTTGTACGCGGCCCTCCCGATGTTCCTGCTCACCTACGCCTCCCCCGGACGATCAACAGCACGATAGCGGCGGCCACTGCGCCGGCCGCGAGGGCCACGAACGGCGCCGGGTTGCGCCGGACGACCGCGCCCGTCTCCTGCGCCTGCCCTCGCGCGAGTTGCGCCTTCTGTGCCGCCTGCCCGCGCACCCGGGCCACGGTCTGCGCGGCCTGCTCCCGCATCCGCTCCTTCGCCTGGTCGGCGGAGGACTTCAGCCGCGCCTTGACGTCGGCCTTGGCGGCCAACGCCTCCATGGTCTCGCCCAACTCGACCCGGGTCCGCCGGATCTCCTCCCGGAGGGCCTCGGTGTCGCCGGTGCCCCGTCCGTTGCCCGTCGTCATGCCCGCCCCCTGTCCTTCACCGCGGCGGCGACGGTGTCGACGTCGGCCCGGACGCTGCGCACCGTGGCCGCCGGTACCGGCGGGACCGCCTGGCTGACCTGCTTCTTGCCCACCAGGGCGAGGATGCCGGCCATCACGAAGAGCACCACCGCGACGATCAGGGCCGCGGCCCAGGCCGGCAGCACCAGATCGAGCAGCAGGATCGCGGTGGCGACCAGGGCGCCCAGGCCGTAGAGCGCCAGCGCCCCGCCGCCGCCGAAGAGGCCGATGCCGATGCCGGCATGCTTGCCCTTCTGGGTCAGCTCTGCGCGGGCCAGGGCCAGTTCGTCGCGGACCAGGCGGGAGACCTGCTCCGTGGCCCGCTGCACCAGCTCGGCGGTGGACGGCTCGCTCCCGTCGCGGGAGGTGCGGGCGTTCGCCACGTCAGCCATGCTGTCCTCCTTTCATCATCACCGCGCTGTATGCCCGGAGTCGCCGCCCGTCAATCCTTCGCGCGCCGGCCGGTGAGCCCGGGCCGCCGCGTCCCTCGTGCCGGCGGACGGCGCGCGGGAGGAGGTGCAGAAGCGTCGCGCAGCAGGTCCCCACGAAATGCCCGGTCAAACTTCCCGAGCCAGCGCACTCCGCCCGGCCACCCCACGAGGCACAACCCCACCCACACCTCCAACCGCCCCCAGCCCCCACAGGTCACGACCCACCCACCCCTGCCCTCCCCCCGACCCCCACCCGGCCTCGCGATCTTGCCCCTTCCGCCCCGGCAAAGCGGACGTTCTCCGCATCCGGAGGGCACGATGCGCAAGATCGCGGGGCGGGGCGGGGCGGGGCGGGGCAGGGTGGGGCAGGGGCGGGGGTTGAGGGGCGCGGGGGTTGAGGGGCGCGGGGGTTGAGGGGCGCGGGGGTCAGCGGCGGGTTTCGGCGGGCTCGTCAGGGCCGACGAAGGCCTCGCTGCGGGCGTCGCCGTCGTCGCTGCCGCCGAAGACCCGGGCGTCGTCGGGCACCTCGCCGTCGGCGAGGCGGCGCACCGGCCGGCGGGGCCGTACCCACTGCCACGGCAGGTTGCTCTCCGCGTCGCCGATCTCGGTACGCATCCGGGGCATCGCGGTCGGCCGCTGGTCCCGGATCCAGGCGACCAGGTGCTCGCGGACCAGGCAGCGCAGGTCCCACAGGCTGCCCGCGTCGGCCGCGCTGACCAGGGCGCGCACCTTGATCATGCCGCCGGTCGCGTCGGTCACCTGGAGCACGCAGACCCGGCCGTCCCACAGGTCGGTGCTCTCCACCAGGCGGCGCAGCTCCTCCCGCATGGCCTGCACCGGGATCGCCCAGTCGACGTCGAACTCGGCGGTGCCCAGCACGGCCGCCTCGGTGCGGGTCCAGTTCTGGAACGGCTTGGTGGTGAAGTACGAGGTGGGCAGGATCAGCCGGCGGTCGTCCCAGATCTGCACCACCACGTAGCTGAGGGTCAGCTCCTCGATCCGGCCCCACTCCCCCTCGACCACCACCACGTCGTCGAGGCGCACCGCGTCGCTGAAGGCGAGCTGGAGGCCGGCGAAGACGTTGCCCAGCAGGCTCTGCGCGGCGAGCGCGGCGACCACACCGACGACACCGGCGCTGGTCAGCACGCCGGCGCCGATGCCGCGTACGGCCGGGAAGGTCATCAGCATCACGCCGACCGCCAGCACGACGATCACCGCGATGGTCAACCGGCGCAGCATCACCACCTGGGTCCGCACCCGCCGCGCGTGCCGGTTGTCCGGCACGTCCACCCGGAACCGGGCGAGCGCCGTGTCCTCCGCCACCACGAGCAGCGAGGCGACCAGCCAGGCGACGCTCGCGATCACGCCGAGCACCAGCGCGTGCAGCAGCACCTGCCGCCACTGCTCGCCGACCGCGTAGCCGGTGCTGAAGCGGACGGCGAACTGGACGGCGAGGACCGTGGCGGCGACCTGGATCGACCGGTGCGCGTGCTCGGTGAGCTCGGTCAGCAGCAGCGAGCGCCGGCCGAGCCGCCGGACCACGCGATGCACGACCTCGACGACGAACAGGGCGATCGCCGCCGCGGCGAGCGCGGCGACGATCGTCCCGAGGTAGCTCTGCACAGGTTTTCTCCTCTTCCGGACCGGGCGGCCTGTTTCGGGGCAAAGGCCCAATAGTGCCGGACGGCCCCGGAATCGACCAGGCTCAGACCTTGCGGTACCGGGACTGGAGGAAGCAGAAGAGGCCGAAGGCGGCGATGCCGAGGGCCACGAGGGTGAGCAGCAGTTGACCGTACGACTGGTCGCGCAGCGTGCGCAGCGCCGCGTCCAGGCCCCGGGCCTTCTCCGGGTCGTAGTTGACGGCGGCCAGGATGATCAGCAGGCCGGCGATGCCGTACGCGACGCCCTTGGCGACGTAGCCGGCGATGCCGAGCCGGCGGGCGAGCTGGCGGGTCCGCGGGCTCATCTCACCGCTTCTGAGATGCTTCTCGAAGCGCTTGACCAGCCCGTAGATCACCAGGCCGACGCCGATCGCGGCGAGCACGAGCCCGGCCAGGCCGACCAGCCAGCGACCGCCGGAGGACTCCATCGCCCGGCCGGTCAGCGCCTCCTGCTGGTCGGCGCTGTTCGAGCCGGCGTCCTTGAAGACCTTGACGGCCGTCCAGGCGAAGTAGAGGTAGACGAGGGTCCGCCCGAGCGAGGCCAGCCGCTCCCAGACCCGCTCCTTGCCGCGCTCGGCGCGGTGCCCGACCGCTGCCTCCAGCGCCTGCCAGATCGCCATGGCGAACAGGCCGACCGCGATGGTGACGACGAGGAACCTGCCCAGCGGCTGGGCGGCGATGGTGCGCAGCGCACCGGACTGGTCGCCGTCGTCGGCGGGCTTCCCGAACGCGATCTGCAACGCCAGCCAGGCGAACAGGAGGTGCACGATGCCGTAGCCGATGAAACCGGCCCGGGCCAACAGTTCGAGCCACCGGCTGTGCGCCGTGCGGGCGGCGGTGGCTTCGGCGTTCCAGGTGAGTGACATGGCGCCACAATCTCCGAATGCGAAGATCCCCAAACGTCGGCCACCGCCACCCCGGGCGGTCAGTTGCCGGCGGTCGCCACCCGGATCTTGACCTCCTGGTCGGTGACGCTGTCCAGCGTCACGGAGAAGCCGCCGACGTCGGTAGCCTGCTGGCCGGTGGTCAGCGTCAGTTGCTCGCCGGCGACCTCGACGGTCACCTGGTCACCCTGCGCGCCGACCAGCTTGGCCTCCACCCCGAGGATGGTGGCGCTGGCCTCGACGCCACGGTCGAAGGTGACCGTGCAGGCGTTCAGGCCGCAGTCGGTGGAGGCGCCCTCGGAGCTGCAACCGGCCAGCAGGGCGACGCCGAGCGCCAGGCCGGCCAGCAGGCCGGCAGCCCGGCGGGTGGGGGTCAGCGGGGAGTACACGCGTCGGTTCGTCACGCGGCCAAGGGTACGAGACGACCGCGACCCCGGCATTGTGATGATCATCCGCCCAGGTGGCGGCACCGGTGAGGGCCGGCGCGGCTAGGGTCCCGGGCATGCCGTTCGACATCGCCCGCACCCGCGCCGCCTACCCCGCCCTGGCCGAGGGCTTCGTCCACCTCGACGGGGCCGGGGGCACCCAGACCGCCGCGCCCGTGGTCGACGCGGTCGCCGACGCGATGCGCGCGGCCATGGGCAACCGCAGCGCCGCGTTCCCGCCCGGCCAGCGGTCGCTGGAGATGGTGGCCGCCGCCCGCGTGGCGGTGGCCGACCTGCTCGGCGCGGAAGCCGACGGGGTGGTGCTGGGCCCGAGCGCGACGGCGCTGACGTACACCCTGGCCCGGACCCTGGGCGCGGGCTGGCGGCCGGGCGACGAGGTGGTGGTCTCCCGACTCGACCACGACGCGAACGTCCGCCCCTGGGTGCAGGCCGCCGAGGCGGCCGGCGCGACGGTGCGCTGGGCCGAGTTCGACCGGGTCACCGGGGAGCTGCCGGCCGGGCAGTACGCGGACCTGGTCGGCGAGCGGACACGGCTGGTCGCGGTGACCGCCGGCAGCAACGCGATCGGCACCGTCCCCGACGTGGCGGCGATCGCCAAGACCGCGCACGCGGCCGGCGCGCTGGTCTGCGTCGACGGGGTGCACTCGGTGCCGCACGGCCCCACCGACCTCGCCGCGCTGGGCGCCGACTTCCTGGTCACCAGCGCCTACAAGTGGTCGGGGCCGCACCTGGCCGCGGTGGTGGCCGAGCCGGCCGCCTGGGAGCGACTGCGTCCGGCGAAGCTGCGGCCCTCCTCCGACGCCGTGCCGGACCGCTTCGAGTACGGCACGCCGAGCTTCCCGCTGCTGGCCGGGGTCGCCGCCGCGGTGGACCACCTGGCCGGGCTGGATCCGGCGGCCACCGGCAGCCGCCGGGAGCGGCTGCGGGCCGGGCTGGCCGCCGCGCAGGCGTACGAGGAGTCGCTGCTGGACCGGCTGCTCGGCGGGCTGGTCGGGCTGCCCGGCGTCCGGGTGCTCGGCTCCCCCGCCCGGCGCTGCCCGACGGTGTCGTTCCGGCTGGCCGGGCTCTCCCCGCAGCGCACCCAGGAGGAGCTGGGCGCGGCCGGGTTCTGCCTCTCCGCGGGCGACTACTACGCCTACGAGTACTTCCAGGCGACGGGGCTGCGGGACAGCGGCGGGGCGGTGCGCGCCAGCATCTACCACTACAACACGGCCGACGAGGTGGACCGGTTGCTCGCCGAACTGGACCGGCTCGCCGGTGGCGGGGGCAGAATGGCCGGGTGAGCACCCTGGTCGAGGACAACCCCGCCAAGCACCGGTTCGAGATCCTGGTCGACGACGCGCTGGCCGGGTTCACCGCGTACCTGCCGCGCGGCGAGGTGCTGGTCTTCACCCACACCGAGGTGGACCCGAAGTTCCAGAACATGGGCGTCGGCGCGACGTTGGTCCGGGACACCCTCGACCAGCTCCGCGAGCGCGGCACGCGGGTGGTGCCCCGCTGCCCGTTCATGGCCGCCTTCATCGACCGCCACCCCGAGTACGCCGACCTGGTCGTCCCCGAGGCGTAGCGGGGGCGACCCGGCGGTCGGCGACGTCGGCGGGACGGGCGGGTCAGCGACCGGTCAGCAGCTCGGCGGCGGCGCGGGCGGCGGCCCGGGTGGCGCCGTGGGTGGCGACGTGAACGGCACCGGTGACCGCCTCGGGCACGCCCAGCTCGACCACGACCGCGTCCGGGCGGGCGGCCAGCGCGCGGCCCACCGCCGCCCGCACCCAGTCGTGCCGGTGCAGGTCGCGCACCACCAGCACCACGCACCGGCCGGCCGCACCGGCGGTCGGGTCGGCGGGCACGTCGGCCTCGGCGTACCGGGCGGTGGTGGTGCCGGCGAGCAGGTCGGCGAGCGGGGCGGCCAGGCCCCACGGCGTCTCCGGGCCGATCGCGATGTTGCGCGGCGGCTCGAACTCCACCACGTGCGCGGGGCCGGCCAGCGGCAGCGCGCCGACGCCGGCGGGCGCGGTGGTGACCCGCAGCGCCCGCCGGGCGGCGGCCAGCCCGACGGCCGAGCCCTCGGCGGAGGGACGGGGCCGGGGCGGCCGCTCGGCGCGCGCGGTCACCGTCCAGGCGGCGAGCTGGCCGACCCGCTTGGCCGCCTCGGCGAGGCGTTCCTCCGGCAGGTCGCCGGCGACGACGGCGGCGACGATGGCGTCCCGCAGCAGCCGCGCCGACTCCTCGTCGGCCCGCTCGCCGCCGATGCAGATCGCGTCGGCCCCGGCCGCGAGGGCACGCACCGTCGCGCCGGCGAAGCCGTACCGGCCGGCGACGGCCCGCATCTCCACCGCGTCCGTGACCACGACGCCGGAGAAGCCCAGCTCGTCGCGGAGCAGCCCGCCCAGGATCCGGCCGCTGAGGGTGGCCGGCAGCTCCGGGTCCAGCGCCGGCACCAGCAGGTGGCCGGTCATCACCGCCTGCACGCCGGCGGCCACGGCGGCCCGGAACGGGGCCAGCTCGACGGCGTCGAGGCGGGCCCGGTCGGCCGCGATCCGGGGCAGGGCGTGGTGCGAGTCGACCCGCGTGTCCCCGTGCCCGGGGAAGTGCTTGGCGCAGGCGGCGACCCCGCCGGCCTGGAGGCCGCGCACCCAGGCGGCGGTGTGCCGGGCGACCAGCGCCGGCTCCGCGCCGAAGGAGCGGACGCCGATCACCGGGTTGGCCGGGTTGGAGTTGACGTCGGCGTCCGGCGCGTAGTCCAGGGTGATCCCGAGCGCGGCGAGGTCGGCGGCGAGGTCCCGGGCGACCTGCTCGGTCAGCGCCGGGTCGTCCACCGCGCCGAGGGCGAGGTTGCCGGGCCGGGAGCTGCCCCGGGCGGACTCGATCCGGGTCACGTCGCCGGCCTCCTCGTCGATGGCGACGACGACGTCGGGGCGCTCGGCGCGCAGGGTGGCGGTCAGCGCGGCCACCTGCTCTGGGTCGACCACGTTGCGGGCGAAGAGCACCACCGAGCCGAGCCCCTCGCCGAGCCAGCGGCAGATCCAGGGCGGCGGGGTGGTGCCGACGAATCCGGGCTGCAGGACGGCGGCGGCCAGGGCCGCCAGGCTTCCGGCGCTCACGCCAGCACCTCGGCCCGCCCGGCGCGGGGCGCCACCACTTCGGCCCGCCCGGCGCGGGGCGCCACCTGCCGGTGTCCCGGCGTCCGGCCGGCGCGCCCGCTCACGCCGGCCCGCCCGCGTGGTGTCTGATGGTTCGCTCGCTCATGCGGTCGTCGTACCCCCGTCTTCTCCGCGCCCCGGCGGCCCGCCACCGGCGGCGGTGCTGCCATGGTCACATCGCCCGACCGAATAGTCAATAAACTTTACAGTTGCCGTCGGCCGCGGAGCTGGGGACAGTTCGGGGATGGATCCCCTGCTGCTGGCCGACGCGACGAGCCCGGCCGACGTCCCCGGCGTACGCCTGCTCGGCCTGGTGGTCGGCGGCCTGCTGCTGCTCGCCGCGATCCGCGCGATGTTCCGGCGCTGATCCCCGCCCGCGCGGCCCGGCCGGTTCCGACGGCGGCCACCGGGGTACCGCCTGCCTCGTTGGACCCGGTACGACACGGCGAGGGGGAAACATGAGGATCGGCTACTTTCTGTCCACAGAGGAGTACGCGCCGGCGGAGCTGCTCGAACAGGCGCGCGCCGCGGAGCGGGCCGGCTTCGAGGCGCTCTGGATCTCCGACCACTACCACCCGTGGACGGACGCGCAGGGGCAGAGCCCTTTCGTCTGGTCGGTGATCGGCGCGCTCAGCCAGGTCTGCCGACTCCCGGTCACCACCGCCGTCACCTGCCCGACGGTGCGCGTCCACCCGGCGATCGTCGCCCAGGCGGCGGCCACCAGCGCGGTCATGCACTCCGGCCGGTTCGTGCTCGGGGTGGGCAGCGGCGAGGCGCTCAACGAGCACATCCTCGGCGACGTCTGGCCGCAGACCGACGTCCGACTGGAGATGCTGGAGGAGGCCGTCGCGGTGATCCGCGAACTCTGGCGGGGCGGCTTCGTCAACCACCACGGCCGGCACTACACCGTTGAGCACGCCCGGATCTACACGCTGCCGGACACTCCCCCGCCGATCTACGTGTCGGGCTTCGGCCCGAAGGCCGTCGATCTGGCGGCCCGGATCGGCGACGGTTTCGTCAACACGTCCCCCGACGCCGATCTGGTCCGGCGGTTCCGCGCGGGCGGCGGCGGCGACAAGCCGTGCCAGGCCGGCTTCAAGGCGGCGTACGCGCAGACCGAGGAGGAGGGGATGCGGATCGCGTACGAGCGCTGGCCGAACGCCGGGGTGCCGGGCGAACTGCCCCAGGTGCTGCCCTCGCCGCGGCACTTCGAGCAGGCCGCGGAGCTGGTCCGGCCGGAGATGATGAAGGACGCGTTCGTCTGCGGGCGGGACGCCGACGCGCACCTGGCCAAGATCGACGAGTACGCCAAGGCCGGCTTCGACGAGGTCTACGTGGCCAACACGGGGCCGAACTGGCAGGGCATGCTCGACCTCTACCAGCGCGAGGTGTTCCCGCGCCTGCGCTGAGCGGTGTTTCCCGGGCGGGGCGACAGGTGCCCCGGCCCGGCTCAGTCGGGCGCCGGGGCGATGCCGCGTAGCAGGGTGACGACCAGGTCGTCGACGGTCCGCGCGGGCAGCTCGGCCGGGGCCGGGGCGGCCGGGTCGAGCAGGTGGCCGAGCACCAGGTCGTGACAGACCCCGACGACCAGGGCCGCGACGGCGTCGGGCCGGGCGTCCGGGGCCACCCGGCCGAGCCGCTGCTCCGCCCGCAGGTAGTCGGCCAGCTCGGCGCGCACCGAGCCACCCGCGACGGGACCGGGCAGCTCCGCGAAGCGGGCGAGCACCCGGGGCTGGTGCAGCAGCCCGGTGAAGGCCGGCAGGACCGCCGCGTGCAGCGCGAGGGCCCGGGTAAGGTGCGCGCGCAGGTTCGCCCCGACGGTCCCGGTGCCCGGCTCCGGCGCCGGCCCGCCCGCCCGCTCCTCGGCGGCGCGGACGTGGGCGTGCAGCGCGTGCGCGAGCAACTCCTCCTTGTCGGCGAAGTGGTTGTAGAGCACGCCGTCGGCCACGCCGGCGGCCCGGGCGATGTCGCGCACGGTCAACCCGGCCACGCCACGGTCGGCGATCAGCCGCTCCGCCGTGGCGATCAGGTGATCGCGCAGACTCCGGTCGCCGCCCCGCAGGGCCGCCGCTGTCCTGGGTGACATCACCCGAATCGTAGAGACGTCGCCGAAGGCCGGCCGACCGCCCCGGTCAGCCGGGGCGGCGGGCGGTGACCAGCCAGGCGGTGCCGCGCAGGCGTACCGCGTCGGGCTGCTCGTACCGGCGCAGCGCCTCGGTCAGCGCGGCGGTGGCCCGGTCGACGGTCGACCGGTCCACGCGGTCGAACTGGTGACGGATCGGCCCCCAGCCGGCCAGGAAGGCCGCGGCATCGGCGGCGTCCCGTCCCCAGACCTGGGGCGCCTCGACGGCGGCGCAGTCGACGTCGGTGAAGCCGGCCGCGGTGAGCACCCGGTCGACCACCGTCGGGTCGGCCAGCGACAGCGGCTCGGCCACCCCCGTCCCGTCCCCGTCCGGCGGGGGCAGGTGGGCGGCGAGGGCGGCGAGCACCTGGCCGAGGTCACGTCGGCGGATGTCGTCCATGCAGAGGAAGGCGAGGCGACCGCCGGGCCGCAGCGCGCGGCCGAGGTTGGCGAAGGCGGCCACCGGGTCGGCGAAGAACATCACCCCGAAGCGGCTCAGCGCCACGTCGAACGCCCCTGGCGGGAACGGGTGGACCTGCGCGTCGGCCTGGTGGAACCGGACGTTGTCCACCCGCTCGGCGACGGCCCGGTCCCGGGCCCGTTCCAGCATGGGGGCGGAGAGGTCGACGCCGAGCGCCTCGCCGGCGCCCGCCCGGCCGGCCGCCAGCCGGGTGAGCTGGCCGTTGCCGCAGCCGATGTCGAGGACCCGGTCACCGGGGCGTACGGCCGCCAGCAGGGCCTCGTTGAACCCGCTGTTCACCGCGTCGTAGCGGTCGTGGTGCGCGGCCCAGTGCCGCCCCTCGTAGCCGTTCCACGCCTGCGCCTGCTGCTCGTTGACGATCATCGACCCGCCTTCGGAACGTAATGAACAGTCGTTCATGAACGAGTGTTCATAGTGGCTGGCGGATGTCCCGGCTGTCAACGGAGCCGGCCGTCGGGGATCGTCCGCGCCACCCACCCCGCGGCGGTTTCGCCGCTGATCACGGCGGGTACCTCCGGCCCTCGATGAAACTGTCCACGCACTCGACGACCCTGCGCCGCGCGGCCAAGAGCCTCTTCGGCTGGACGGCGCTGCGGCCCCACCAACTGGCCGCCATGCGGGCGGTGATGAAGCGCCGCGACGCCCTGGTGGTGCTGCCCACCGGTGCCGGCAAGTCGGCGATCTACCAGATCCCGGCCAGCCTGATCCCCGGCCCGACCGTGGTGATCTCCCCGCTGCTCGCCCTCCAGCAGGACCAGATCGCGGCCCTCAACGAGCGGCAGCGGCCGGAGCTGCGCGCGGTGCGGATCAGTTCCGCCGAGTCGCCCGCCCAGCAGGCCGAGGCGATCGCCGAGATCCGCGACGGGCGGGCGGAGTTCCTCTTCATCACCCCGGAGCAGCTCGCCAACCCCGACCGGACGGCCGAGGTGAGGTCGCTGAAGCCGGCGCTGGTGGCGATCGACGAGGCGCACTGCATCTCCGCGTGGGGGCACGACTTCCGCCCGGACTACCTGGCGCTCGGCCACCTCGTCGAGGGCATCGGCCGGCCGCCGGTGGTGGCGCTGACGGCGACCGCCTCACCGCCCGTACGCGACGACATCGTCGCCCGGCTCCGGCTGCGCGAGCCCGAGGTGGTGGTCTCCGGGCTGGACCGGCCGAACCTGTTCCTCGAGGTCGCCCACTGCCCGACGGAGGACTACCGGTGGCGGCGGCTGCTCGCCCTGCTGCGCGACGACACCCGGCCCGGCATCGTGTACGTGCCCACCCGGCGCTCCGCGGAGGAGCTGGCGGCCCGGCTCACCGACGCCGGGTTCCCGGCGCAGTACTACCACGGCGGCATGGCGGCCGGCGCCCGCGCCGAACTGCACGAGGCGTTCCTCGCCGACCAGGTGCCGATCATGGTGGCCACTTCGGCGTTCGGGATGGGCATCGACAAGCCCACCATCGCCTGGGTGGTCCACATGGCGCTGCCCGACTCGCCGGACAGCTACTTCCAGGAGATCGGGCGGGCCGGCCGGGACGGCGCGCCGGCGCGGGTGCTGCTGCTCTGGCAGGCCGAGGACGTCGGGCTGCAACGGTTCTTCAGCGGCGGGCTGCCGGACGAGACGGAACTGCGCGACCTGTCCGCGCTGCTGCGCAAGCAGGCGCGCACCAAAAAGGAGCTGCGCGAGGTGACCGGCCTGGGCCCGCGCAAGCTCGGCCAGTACCTCGCCCTGCTGGAGCAGGTCGGCGCGGCCGAGACGCGGGCGAGGCAGCGCGTCGGCGCGCCCCGCTACTCCCCCACGCCCGTGGACGCCGCCGCGGCGGCCCTGGCCGAGGCGGAGCGGCAACAGAGCGTGACCCGGTCGCGCACCGACATGATGCGGGCCTTCGCCGAGACCACCGCCTGCCGGGGGCAGACGCTGCTGGCCTACTTCGGCGAGCAGATGACCAAGGTCTGCGGGCACTGCGACAACTGCCACGCCGGCACCAGCACCGCCGACGACGGCGCGGTCGGCCCGTTCCCGGTGCACAGCCAGGTCCGGCACCCGGAGTGGGGCCCCGGCCTGGTGCTGAGCTACGAGGAGGACCGGATGACGGTTCTCTTCGACGAGGTGGGGTACAAGACGCTGTCCGTCAGCGTGGTGTCCGAACAGGGCCTGCTGACCCTCGACTAGCCTGAGCCGGGCACCGCTGGCGGGGCCGTGGACGACGAGCGATTCAGTGCGGGAAGGGGCGTTGCCGTGATCGAGCAGCCGGCGTACACCGGGTTCGGTTTCTCCGACGAGGACTGGGGGCTGCTGGTCGGCCTGCCACAGTCGGTGGTGGCCGCGGCGAGCGCCGCCGAGTCCGACGGCACCAGGCGCACCATGGCGGAGAACGCGGCCGGGCTGGAGACCATCTCCGCCGGCCGGGAGTCGGCCAGCCCGCTGGTCGCCGCCGTCGCCGGGGAGGTCGTCTCCCGGGTGGGCGACCCCGAGGCCGGCGAGGAGCTGCCGGTCATCGCGCCGTCCGACCCGCGGGCCTACCTGGAGGACGTGCTGGGCCGGGCCAAGGAGGCGGCGGCGCTGCTGGCCGCCAAGGTGGACGAGGGCGAGGCCGGGGCGTACAAGCACTGGCTGGTGGACATCGCCGAGCAGGTGGTGGGCGCGGCGTCCAGCGGCGGCATCCTCGGCCTCGGCGGGGACGTGGTCAGCGACTCGGAGCGGCGCTTCCGCGACCGGCTCGCCCAGGTGCTCAACGACTGACACGTCGGCGACGGCGGCGCCGGACGAGGTCCGGTGCCGCCGTCGCCCGGTCCGGGTGGCCGCCGACGCGCGTCCGGCGCGAGCGGCCGGGCCGGACGCGTCGCCGGGTCGGCGCGCGGCGGGATCCGCGCGGCGCTCAGGCGACCCGGCGGCGGAACAGCACCACGCTCGCCAGCACGGCGACGAGCAGGATTCCGAGGCACCAGGCCACGGCCCGGGCCGGGGCCGTACCCGTCGGGGTGTCCAGCAGCAGGGCCCGCAGCGTCTCGATGACGGGTGTGACCGGCTGGTTGTCGGCGAAGCCGCGCAGCCAGCTCGGCATGGTCTCCACCGGCACGAACGCGCTGCTCGGGTAGGGCAGGAACATCACCAGGAAGGTGAAGCCGCCGGCCGCCTCCGGGGTGCGGGCCAGCAGGCCGAACGCGGCCGAGAGCCACGACACGGCGAGCAGGAAGAGCAGCAGCACCCCGAAGGCGGCCAGCCAGCGCAGCGGCGCGACGGTCGGGCGGAAGCCGATGGCGACGGCGACGGCGAGCACCAGCACGGTGGAGACGGTGTTGCGGACGATGCTGGCCACGACGTGCCCGCCGAGGATCGCGGCGGCGCTGACGTCCATCGTGCGGAACCGCTCGATCACCCCTTCGGTCAGGTCGGTGGTCACGCTGACGGCCGTGCCCGCCGCCCCGAAGCCGGCGCAGAGCAGCAGCACGCCGGGGACGACGTAGGTGACGTACCGGGTGCCGGTGTCGATCGCGCCGCCGAACAGGTAGACGAAGAGCAGCATCAGGATCACGGGCAGCAGCAGCGAGGTCAGCAGCGCGTCGACGTTGCGCCGGGACAGCCGCAGGCAGCGCGCCGCCATCACGAGCGCCTCGCCGGCGCGGGAGGGCCGCAGGGTCAGCTCAGACACGGGCCACCTCCCGCGCGGCCGTCACCGGGTCGTCGGTGAGGGTGAGGAAGACGTCGTCCAGGGTGGCCTCGCGGACGGTGAACCGGGCGAGGCCCTGCCCGTCCGGGTCGACCTCGTCGAGCAGGTGCCGGACGTGCGGCGCGCCCCCGTCGGTCGCCACCGCCAACTCCAGCCGGGCCGGGTCGCGGTGCGTGACCCGGTCGCCGAGGCGGCGCTCCGCCGCGGCGAAGCTCGGCGCGTCGCGCAGCGTCAACTCCAGGCGGTGGGCGCCGAAGCGGCGCTTGAGGTCGCCCGCGCTGCCCTCGGCGGCGAGCCGGCCGCCGTGCAGCACCGCGATCCGGTCCGCCAGCCGGTCGGCCTCCTCCAGGTACTGGGTGGTGAGCAGCACCGTCACCCCCGCCCCGGCCAGCTCGGCCACCACCTCCCACAGCCCCTGCCGGCTGCGCGGGTCGAGGCCGGTGGTGGGCTCGTCGAGGAAGATCACGGACGGCTCGCCGACCAGGCTGGCCGCGAGGTCGAGGCGGCGGCGCATGCCGCCGGAGTAGGTCGCCACCCGCCGTCCGGCGGCGGCGACCAGGTCGAAGCGCTCCGTCAGGTCGGCGGCCCGGCGCCGGGCGGCGGCGGGGGACAGCCCGGCCAGCCGGGCCATCATGTGCAGGTTCTCCGTGCCGGTCTGCTGGTCGTCGAGCGCCGCGTGCTGGCCGGCGAGGCTGATCGTCCGCCGCACCCGGCGCCGGTCGCGCACCACGTCGTGACCGTCCACCCGGGCCACGCCCCCGTCGGGGGTGGCGAGCGTGGCCAGGATCCGGACGGTCGTGGTCTTCCCGGCCCCGTTCGGGCCGAGCAGGGCGTACACGCTGCCCCGGGCGACCCGCATGGTCAGGCCGTCGAGCACGGTGACCCCGCCGTACGACTTGCACAGGTCGATCGTCTCCACCGCCTCAGGTGCTGCTGCTCCCATCGCCACTCACCCTCCGCATTCCGCGTACGTCGTACGCTATTCTGCGTAGAAGATACGCAGAAGCTAGGATGGCGGTCAAGCCGGATCGGGAGGTGAGGGTGAGCGACGCCGACGTCGAGCTGCCCGAGAGTGTGGAGATCGCCTGGGGCCTGCGCGAACGCCCCGGAAAGGGCCCCAAGCGCAGCCTCAGCCTGGAGCAGGTGGTGGCCGCCGGCATCCGGGTGGCCGAAGCCGAGGGACTGCCGGCGGTGTCGATGAGCCGCGTCGCCGGCGAGCTGGGCGTGGGCACCATGTCGCTCTACCGTTACGTCTCCGCCAAGAGCGACCTGCTGGAGCTGATGGCCGACGCCGCGTACGGCGATCCGCCGCCACCGCGCGGCGCGGACGAGGGGTGGCGGCCGGCGCTGGCCCGCTGGGCGCTGGGCAACGCGACAGCGATCCACCGCCACCCGTGGACCCGGCACGTCCCGGTCGGCGGCCCGCCGATGGGCCCCAACCAGGTGCGCTGGATGGAACAGGGGCTGGACACCCTGCGCGGCACCGGCCTGCGCGCCGCCGAGCGACTCTCGACGATCCTGCTGGTCAGCGGGTACGCCCGGCACTGGGCCACCCTGGCGGCGGACATCACCGAGGCGGCGGCGCGGACCAGGATCAGCCCGGAGGAGGCCGGCGCACGCTACTGGCAGCAGCTCGCCCGGCTGACCCGGCACGGCCCGTACCCGGCGATCCGCGCGCTGCTGGCCGACGGCGTCGCCGCCGAGGGCGACGACGCGGAGGAGTTCGACGCGGAGTGGCAGTTCGGCCTCGACCGGGTGCTCGACGGCGTCGAGGTGCTGGTCCGCAGCCGCTCGGCGGCGGACTGAACGCGAACCCTCCCTGGCCGCCACCGGCCGCGTCGCCCACAATGGCCACCGGACGGAGCGCGAGGGACGGGGGGCGGGGATGCTGCGGCGGACCACCATCGACACGGAACAGGTTCCGGCAGCCGACCGCTTCGGGATGTGGCTCGACATGGTGGCCCGGACGGCGACGCCGCTGCGGATCCGGACGGAGCACGCGCGCGACTTCGCCGCCCGAGCCGAGATCATCGAGCTCGGCCCGATCCAGGTCGTCAACTACCGGTACCCGTCGCTGGACTGCGTCCGGACGCCCAAGCTGGTGCGCCAGTCGGATCCGGAGGTCTACATGCTGGCGCTGACCGTCAACGGCGACGGCGTGGTCAGCCAGGCCGGCCGGAGCAGCGTGCTGGGGCCCGAGGAGTTCACCTTCTACCACGCCTCGCGCCCGCACGGCGTCCGGCACCTCGGCGACGACCGGGGCCAGGAGGCGGCCCGGTCGGTGGTGGCGCTCATCCCGCACGGCGCGCTGCCGCTGCCGCCGGACCGGCTGGCTCCCCTGCTGGGCGGCCGGATGTCGGGCACCGAGGGGATCGGCGCGCTGCTGGCGCAGTTCCTCGTCCAGGTCGCCAACCATCCCGAGCAGTACCATGCCGCCGACGCCGCCCGGCTCGGCACCGTCGCGCTGGACCTCGCGTCCACCATGCTCGGTCGGCACCTGGTGGCCGAGGACGCCGTGCCCACCGAGGTACGCCGGCGCGCGCTGGTCGCCCAGGTCCAGGGCTACATCCAACGGCACCTGGGCGACGCGACGCTGAGCCCCCAGGTGGTGGCGGACGCCCACCACATCTCGCTGCGCAGCCTGCACCGGCTCTTCGAGGCCGAGGAGTCGACGGTCGCGTCGTACATCCGGGACCTGCGACTGGCGCGGTGCCGGCACGACCTGGCCGACCCGGGCCTGCGCAACCATCCGATCCAGACGATCGCGACACGCTGGGGTTTTCCCGACAAGGCGCACTTCAGCCGGGTCTTCCGGGCGGCCCACGGCATGACGCCGCAATCCTGGCGCGCCAGTCAGGCGGAGCCGGCACGGAAAGTCAACTCGACGGCGTCCACGGTCAACCCGGTCGGGGCAGACTGACATCCGAGGCGGCCGATCCCCTCCCGCCGATGGCGACAGCGGGATCGGGGCGCCAACGGGGGCCGTGGCGAGGCGCCCGCCGTCCATGGAGGCGGCGGGCGGCCGCCCGGTGACCACCCGGACTCGTCCTGGACCCCGGCCCCGTCGCCCACTCCCCCAGGACCGACGGCGGGGCCGGTCAGGCCTCCTCCAGCAGTTCCAGGACGATCTGCTCGGCCCTCTCCCGGGGCGTCCGCCCGTCGACCGGGGCCACCACACCGTCGTGGTAGAGGTCGACCACACGCGGGTCGACGTAGGACGTACGTGCCACGGTCGGGGTGTTGCCGAGCAGCTCCGCGACGTTCCGCATCACCCCCGCGACCGCCCTCCTGCGGGCGGTGACCGAACGCTGCGCCCCCGCCGTCGCCAGCGCGGTGGCGGCCAGCACGGTGGCGTGCCAGGTCCGGAAGTCCTTCGCGGTCATCTCCCCGCCGCTGGCGTCGCGCAGGTACTCGTTGACCTCGTCGCTGCGTACGTCGCGCCAGTCCCGGCCGTCCCAGTAGCCGAACAGCCGGTCGGCCGCCCGCCGCCGGCGCCGCAGGTTGGTCAGCACCCGGCACAACTCCGGGTCCTCGATCCGGCGCACCTGCTCGACGCCGCCCTTGGCGGGAAACTCGAACACCACGCAGCCGCCCCGGGACCGGGCGTGCTCCGGCCGCAGGGTCGACACCCCGAAGGTCGGGTCGTCGCCGGCCGCGTACTGGTCGCTGCCGACCCGGAACATGCCCATGTCCAGCAGCCGGGTGACCGTCGCCAGCACCCGGTCGCGGTTCAGCCCCCGGCCGGAGAGGTCCTGCCCGACCCGCTCGCGCAGCACCGGCAGCCGGCGGGCCACCTCCAGCACGTGGTCGAACTTCGCCTCGTCCCGCTTCTGCCGCCACGTCGGGTGGTAGAGGTACTGCTTGCGTCCCGCCGCGTCCACGCCGGTGGCCTGGATGTGCCCGTTCGGGTGCGGGCAGATCCACACGTCCCGCCAGGCCGGCGGGATCACCAGCTCCCGCAGCCGGCCCAGCGCGTCCGGGTCGCGGACCGGCTCGCCGGCCGGGTCGAGGAAGAGCCACCCCTTGCCGCGCCGGCGACGCCCGTACCCCGGCCTGCCCGGATCACTACGCCGCAACCGCACCGGAAACCCGCACCGCCTGTTCCGCCTCGTCCACGGCGGCCACCACCTCGTCGACACCCACGGCCGCCAACGTCGGATGCGTTCCTACCCCGTCCCACCTCGGCCAATCCCGTCCGCCGGCCCACAGCACCCGGTGCCGGGGGCGGTCCGGCGGCGGCCCCCACAGTGCCGGCGGGACCGGGCCGAAGAGCACCACGGAGGCGGTGCCGTAGCCGGTCGCCAGGTGCGCCACGCCGGTGTCCCCGCAGACCACCAGCCGGGCGTACGCGACCAGGGCCGCCAGCCCGGCCAGGCCCGTCCGGCCGGCCAGCACCGCCGTGCCGGGCAGCCCCGCGTCGTACGCGACCCGCTCGGCGAGCGCCCGCTCGTCGGCGCTGCCGGTCAGCACCACCCGGTGCCCCCGGCGGGTCAGCTCCCGGGCGAGCGCGGCGAACCGCTCCGCCGGCCAGCGCTTGGCCGGGACCTTGGTCCCGGGGTGCAGCACGGTGGCCCCGGTCGGGGCGTCCCCCGCCGGCGGCCGGCGCAGCCCGAGGTCGGCCGGGTCCGCCGCCGTCCCGTACCAGCGCAACAGCCGGCACCAGCGGTGCACCTCGTGCTCGTCGTCGGCCCAGTCGGGGCCGTCGTGGTGGCCGGCGGCGGGGTTGGCGAAGGCGAGCAGCCGGCCGGGCCGGGTCTCGGCGAGCATGCGGTGGGACTCGGGGCCGCGGCCGTGCAGGTTGACGGCGAGGCGGGGCCTTCGCACGGCGGGGTCGAGGCGGCCGAGGCCGTCGGTGGGCACCAGCCGGTCGACGCCGCCGACGAGGTCGACCAGCGGGGCCAGCCAGGCGGGCGCGGCGAGGGCGAGTTCCTGGTCGGGGTGGGCGGCGCGCAGGGCGCGCAGGGCGGGGGCGGCGGTGGCGAGGTCGCCGACGCCGAGGGCGCGCAGGGCGAGGATCACGGGTAGGAGGTTTCCTGTTCGGCGCAGACGACCATCTCGCGGACGGCGCAGCCGGGGGGCTGGGTGAGGGCGAACATGACGGCGGCGGCGGTGTCGGCGGGGTCGTTGAGGTTGGCGTCGGGGCCGGGCCGGTACTGGGGGTCGCGGTCGTCGAAGAAGGCGGTGCGCATGCCGCCGGGGATGAGCAGGGTGACGTTGACGGTGCCGGCGAGTTCGGCGGCGAGGGCGCGGGTGAAGCCGACGACCCCGAACTTGGCCGCGCAGTAGGCGGTGGCGTCGCTGACCGCCTTCACGCCCAACGTCGAGGCGACCGTGACGATGCTGCCCCGGGAGCTCTCCAGGAACGGCAGGGCGGCCCGGACGACGGCCGCCGTGGCGAGCAGGTCCACGGTCACGACGCGGTCCCAGGTCTCGCCGGGGAGGTCGGCAAGCCGGCCCGGCACGTCCACCCCCGCCGCGGTGACCACCGCGTCCAGCCCGCCGGAGCGCTCGGCGAGCTGCCGGGTGGCGGCCTCGGCGGCCCGCGTGTCGGCCAGGTCGCACTCCACCCACGGCACCCCGTCCGCCGGCGCGTGCCGGTCCAGCACCACGGGCCGGCCGCCGGCCCGGGCCACCGCCGCGACCACGGCGGCGCCGAGGCCACTCGACCCGCCGGTGACCAGCACCGTCTGCCCGGCCCCGGGCGGTGTGCCGCTCACCGGGTGCCCTCCGCCGTGCTCGGCCGCTGCGCCGACGCGCCCCCGGAACCGGGGCCGGGCGACGGACAGGTCGGCGGCACGGTGTCGGTGAGCGGCGGCACGGCGGCGGGGCCGGCCGACCGGGCCGCGGCGATCAGCCCGGTGGTGGAGCGACCGTCCAGGTACGGCACCACCACGGTGTGCCCGCCCCAGCGGCGCAGCACGTCCGCCTCCGGCAGGGCGGGCTCGCCGCCGTCGCCGGCGTAGTCGCCGCCCTTGACCCAGACGTCCGGCCGCAGCCAGGACAGCGCCGCGTGCGGGGTGGACTCGTCGAAGATCATCACCGCGTCGACGCAGCTCAGCGCCGCGAGCAACCGGGCCCGGTCGCCCTGCGGGATCACCGGCCGGTCGGGGCCCTTCAACCCGGACACGCTCGCGTCGGAGTTGAGGCAGACGACCAGGCAGTCGCCGAGCTGCCGGGCGGCCTGCAACGTCGCCACGTGCCCGGCGTGCAGCAGGTCGAAGCAGCCGCCGGTGGCGACCACCGTGCCGCCGGCCGCGCGTACCGCCGACACCACGGCGGCGGCCGCGGCCACGCCGACCCGCTCCCCGCCGGGGCTGGACACCGCCGGCGGCAGTGGACGCGCCGGCGGCAGCGCCGTCGCCACTCCCCCGCCCGCCACGTACGCCGACGCCTCCGCGACCGCCTCCTGCACCGCCTCGGAGACCAACGCGCCCCGCGCGAGGGCGAGGCTGGCGGTGGCGGCGAACCGGTCGCCGGCGCCGCAGGTGTCCCCCTCGGCGGTGGTCGGTGCGGAGACCACCAGCGGGGTCGAGCCGGCGTGGCAGAGCAGCGCGCCGTCCCCGCCCAGGGTCACCGCGACCGCGCCGGCCCGCCAGCGCTGCCGCAGCCCCTGCGCGTCCCGGGACGCGGTCGCCAGCCGGGTCGCGCCGGGCGGGGACTTGACCAGTTCCCGCACCTCGGACTCGTTCGGGGTGGCCAGGTGCACCCCCGGCACCGCCGCCGGTCCCCGCGGGTGGGGATCCCAGACCACCGGCGCCCGGGTCTCGGCGAGGGCCGCCCGCAGCGCGGGCTGCCGGGCCACCCCCCGGCCGTAGTCGCTGACCAGCACGGCGGAGGCCCGGGCGATCACCCGCAGCACCGCGTCGGAGGGCTCGCCCGGCGTGCCGGCGGCCCCGCCCCGGTCGTGGCGCAGCAGCACCCGGCCCCGGGCGCGCAGCCGGATCTTCTCCGGTGTGCCGCCGCGCAGGCCGAGGGCGTACACCTGCACCCCGGCGGCGTCGAGCAGCGAACTCAGCCGGGCCCCGCCGGCGTCGTCCGCCAACGCGGTCACCAGCACCACCTCCGCGCCCTCGGCGGCGGCGAAGACCGCCGCCAGTCCGGCGCCGCCGGGCCGGTCGACGTGGACGGTCTCGTCCAGCACCGGCACCGGCGAGTCCGGACAGAGCCGGTTCACCACTCCCTCGACGTCGCGGTCCAGCAGGGTGTCGCCGACCACCACCACGGGTCCCGTCACGCTTCCCCTCCTCATCACGCGTCGACCTGCTGACCTGCCCCACCGTCGAGCACCACCTCGACCCCGGTCCGCACGGGCGCCCCCGGCCCGGCGAGCGCCGTCGGCAGCGCCTGCTCCACGTACTCGCAGAGCAGGTGGCTGGTGACGAGGTGGAGTTCCTGGACGACCTGGCTGTCGGGTGAGGGGACGGCGAGGGTGTCGTGGCAGAGGTCGGCGAGGGGGTTGGGGGCGGGCCCGGTGAGGGCCCAGCAGCGCAGGCCGGTGTCTCGGCCGGCCTGGGCGGCGGCGAGGAGGTTGGTGCTGGTGCCGCTGGTGGACAGCAGCAGGAGGATGTCGTCCGCGCGGCCGTGGGCGCGCACCTGGCGGGCGAAGACCTCGTCGTAGCCGTAGTCGTTGCCGATGGCGGTGAGGGCGGAGGTCTCGGCGTGCAGGGCGATGGCGGACAGCGGTCGGCGGTCGTCGCGGAGTTTGCCGACGAGTTCGGCGGTGAGGTGCTGGGCCTCGGCGGCACTGCCACCGTTGCCGGCCACCAGCAGCCGGCCGCCGTCGACCAGCCGGCGCGCCAGTGTCTCCCCCCACCCGGCCAGCAGCTCCTCGTACTGCCGGAACGGCAGCAGCGCCGCGGCCAGGTTCGCGAGGTGCGCGTCGAGCGGCGTCGGGGCCGCCGCCATCAGGCCACCACCCGGGTGGGCCGGCGCACCGCCGCCACGTCGCCGTAGACCTCGACCAGCCGCTCGGCGGTGGCCGCCCACGAGTACCGCCGCCGGGCCCGTTCCCGCGCCGCGGCCGCGTACGCGAAGCGGCGGATCCGGTCGTCGAGCAGCCGCTGGATCGCGGTGCCCAGCGCGCGCGGGTCCCGGGCCGGAACGAGGTCGCCGGTGACGCCCTCGACCACGGTGTCCTTGATGCCGCCCACGGCGGTGCCCACCACGGGCACCCCGCACGCCATCGCCTCCAGCGGGGTGAGCCCGAACGGCTCGTACCAGGGGGCGGCCACCAGGACGTCCGCCGAGCGGTACCAGCGCCCCATCTCCTCCCTCGGCACCGCGCCGACCAGCTTCACCCGGTCGGCCACCCCGCAGGTGCCGGCGAGGGCGCGCAGCCGGCGGGCGTACGGGTCGGTCTCCAGCAGGCCGGCGGGCGGCCCGCCGACCACCACGCACTCGGCCCCCGGGACGTACGCCATCGCCCGGACCACCGTCTGGAAGCCCTTCCGCTCGACCAGCCGGCCGACGGTGAGGATCCGCGGCCGGCCGTCCTCCTTGTCGGCGGTCGGGCCGAGCGGGGCGAACGTGCCCAGGTTGACCCCGGACGGGACGACCGTCATCCGGGACCGGGGCACGCCCATCCGGACCAGCTCGCCCACCTCGTCCTGGCACTGCGCGATCACCCGGTCGACCGAGCGGCCCAGCTCCCGCTCGTAGCCGATGCGGCGGGCGGGGCTGGTGTCCTGCACGCCCTGGTGCCGCCGCTTCACCACGCCCAGGGCGTGGTACGTCTGCACCACCGGCACCCCGGTCTGCCGGCTGGCGGCCAGCGCGGCGAGGCCGCTCATCCAGAAGTGCGCGTGGATCACCTCGGGCATCCAGTCCCCGCCCCGCCACCGGTCGACCAGCCACCGGCTGAACTCCTTCATGTGCGGCAGCAGCGCGTCCTTGGCGACCGGCTCGGCCGGCCCCGCCGGGACGTGCACGACGTCGTAGCCGTCGGCGCTGCGTACGGTCACGGGCAGGTCCACCGCGTCGCGGCGCGTGTAGACCCGCACGTCGTGTCCGGCGGCCGCGAGCGCGGCGGAGAGCTCGGCGACATGCGTGTTCTGACCGCCGGCGTCCTCGCCGCCCAGGATGGCGAGCGGGCTGGCGTGCTCCGAGATCATCGCGATGCGCATACTTCCTCCTCCAGCAGCCGGTCCCAGTCGGCGAGGAAACGGTCGAGGCCGTAGCGCTCCCGGGCGGCGGCGCGGGCCACGGCCCCCGCCCGGCGCGCCTCCGCCGGCTCCTCGACGAACCGGCGGGCGGCGTCCAGCAGCGTGTCGACCCGGGTGGACAGGGCTCCGGCGCCGGGCGGCACCGCCGTCACCGCCTCGGTGGTGGCCAGCGCGACGACCGGCATCCCGATCGACATCGCCTCGATCAGGCTCAGCCCGAGGGACGTCCACCGGCACAGGTGCAGGTACGCCCGCCGCCGCCCCAGCTCGGCGTGCATCCGGTGCTGGGGGACGTCGTCGTGGCTGGCCAGCCGGTCGGCCGGCAGGCCCAGGTGGTCGGCCAGCCCGGCGACCCGCATCCCGAAGACGTCCAGCGGGGCGATCTCGGCGAACCGGGGCAGCAGGTCGGTGCCGGTGACCCGCCAGCGGCGTACCGGCTCGTTGATCACCACCGCCAGCCGCTCCAGCTCGCCGGTGTACTCGGCGGTGGGCGGGACGATGCCGTGGTCGACCACGGTGGTGCGGGTGGCGCCGGTGTCCCAGAACAGCTCGTTGAATGCGGTGACGTGGGCGATGAGCAGGTCGTCCCGGTCGGCCATGGGATGGCGGCTGTGGGGGACGTCGCCGTCCTTGGGGGTGTTGTGTTCGACGTAGACGGCGGGGATGTCCTGGCCGGGGCGGCGGCCGAGCCACTCGGTGGCGAGGTCGAGTTCCTCGGGGCGTTGGAGGACGACGAGGTCCACGTCGGCCGTGCGCAGGTGGTCGGGGGTGACCTCGACGGCCGTGTCCGGCCAGGAGTAGGTGCGGGCGCGGCCGAGGCCGTAGGGGCCCCGGTCGGGCGTGACCGGCACGAGGTAGCGGTGCTTGCCGTGCACGAACGAGGTGGTCCAGGAGCCGTGCACGTGCCACAGCAGGACGTTCATCGGCCGCTCCCGCCGGTGCTGGCCGCCGCCGGCACGCGGTCTCCCGCGCCGCCCCCGTCGGGCGCCGGCAGGCCCGCCGGGGCCACCCCGAGCAGCCGCAGCGCGTCGAGCACCTGCCCGGCCCCGACGCCGCTGAGGCAGGGATGCCCGGGCACGGGACACCGGGCGGCCCGGGTGTCCCGGCAGGGGGCCTCGGCGTCGCCGAGCCGTACGGTCGGCACCCGCCACGGCCCCCACTGCCCGAACGGGACGGTCGGGGCGAAGAGGCTGACGACCGGGACGCCGTGGGCGGCGGCGAGGTGGGCGGGGCCGGTGTTGCCCACCACCACCGCGCCGGCCCGGGCGACGGTGGCGGCCAGTTCGGCGAGCCCGGTCCGCCCGCCGAGGTCGACGGCGTCGTCGCCGGCCACCTGGGCGGTCAGCTCGCGCTCGCCGGGGCCACCGGTGACCACCACCCGGTAGCCGGCGCCGGTCAGGGTGCGGACGATCCGGGCGGCCAGTTCCGGCGGGCAGCCCCGGGCCTGCGCCGCCGAGCCGGGGTGCAGCACCACGTAGCCCGGCTCGCCGGCCTCGGGCGGGGGCTCCGGCGCCGGGCGCAGCCGCAGGGCCGGTTCGTCGTGGTGGGCGAGGGTGTAGCCGGCGGCGGCGGCGAGGGAGAGGGCGCGCTCGGGTTCGGGTACGCCGGCCGGGACGCGGTGGCGCACGTCGAGCAGGGCGCCGGGGTAGTCGTCGCTGATCGCGCTGATCCGGCCGACCCCGGCCAGCCGGAGCAGCAGCGCCAGGGGCAGGGCGGACTGGTGGAAGCTGGTGAAGATGACCGCCTCGTCGGCGCCGACGGCGGCCAGCCGATCCGTCAACGCCGTCATGTCGGCCGGGTCGACCGGCTCCGGGGTGGGGTCGATCCAGGGCAGCGGGTGTTCGACGATCTCGTCGACGCCGGGCAGCAGTTCCGCGGCGGCCCGCCCCCGGGGCCCGCACAGCATCACCACCCGTCCGGCGGTGGCGGCGACGGCGCGGATGCCGGGGCCGGTGACCAGCACGTCCCCCGCGGAGTCCGACCGCACCACCAGCACCGTCCCGCCCCGCTCCCGCCGGCCGACCGGCGGAACGGTGCCGGTCCCGGTCCACCGGGCAGGTCGGGTGCCGGCCCGGCCGGGGATGGCCGGGTCGAGGGCCGGCTGGCCGTAGGTGGCCGGGTCGAGGGCCGTCTGGCGGCGCAGGATCTCCGCCACCGCCGCCGGCAGGTCCGCCGCGACCTGCGGGGCGGCAGCCACCTCCTGGGGGCGGGTCACCGGCGTGGGCACGAGGATCCCCGCCGCCCCCGCCGCCAACGCCGCCGTCATGTCCCGGCCGATGTCACCCACCAGCACACACCGCGACGGCACCGTGCCCAACTCCCGGGCCGCGGCGTGCACCAGCCCCGGCGCCGGCTTGCGGCACCCACACCCGTCACCGTCGTCGTGCGGACACACCACCCACGCGTCGAACCGCCCCAGCAGTTCCTCGACCCGGGCGTGCACCGCCCGCATCTGCGCCTCGCCGAAGCAGCCCCGCGCCAGGCCCGACTGGTTCGTCACCACCGCCAGCTTCAGGCCGGCGGCCCGCAACCGGTCCAGCGCCGCCCGCGCCCCCGGCATCGGCCGCACCTTCTCCGGGTCACCGTTGTACGGCACGTCCTCCACCAACGTGCCGTCCCGGTCCAGCAGCACCGCGTCGAACAGGACGGGCCCGGACGCGCCCCGGTCAGCGCCGGCACAAACCCGGGCTGACCTGCGCTGATCCGGCTCCACCTGGTCCTGTCGCACAGCCGGCGGGTTCCCGGCGCCCCGGGGAGTAAACGTCATCTTCAACGCGCCGCCGCGTCGCCCACGCCGGCGGCGTCGACACGCCGGCCCGGGGTGGCGTTACCCGTCGCCCCGGAGAAGCTAACCCGCGGGCGCTGTTAGGCCGGGCCGCGTCAGGGTATGGGGACGCAGTGGCGATTGTGGAGAAAGTGATCGAAGCTCGCCCGGAGCAGGTCTGGGCGGTGCTGGCCGACGGGTGGACCTACAGCGACTGGGTCGTCGGCACGGTGCACGTCCGGGACGTGGACGACGCCTGGCCCCGGGTGGGCACCCAACTGCACCACAAGGCCGGGCCGTGGCCGCTCTCCCTCCAGGACTCCTCGACGGTGCTCGCCTGCGAGCCGCCGCGCCGGCTCGTGATCCGCGCCGGGCTCTGGCCGGCGGGTGAGGCGAACGTGGTCTTCACCCTCGAACCGGTCGGCGACGGAACGACCCGGGTGCGCATCGGCGAGGACTTCGCCGCCGGCCCGCTGCGCTGGGTACGCAACAAGCTCAACGACCTCGTGCTGCACCAGCGCAACAGGGAGACGCTGACCCGGCTGGCGGACATCGCCAAGCGGCAGAAGGCGGACGGATGACGCAGACCGTGGTGGTGACCGGGGCGAGTGCCGGCGTGGGACGCGCCGTCGCCCGCCGGTACGCCGAGCGCGGCGCCCGGCTCGCGCTGCTCGCCCGCGGCGAGGCCGGCCTGGCCGCCGCCGAGCGGGACTGCCGGGAACTGGGCGCCTCCGAGGTGCACGCCTACCGGGTCGACGTGGCCGACGCCGGCGCGGTGCAGCGGGCCGCCGACGACGTGGCGCACCGGTTCGGCGGGATCGACGTGTGGGTGAACAACGCGATGGTCTCGGTCTTCGCCCCGGCCTGGGACATCCCGGCGCCGGAGTTCCGCCGGGTCACCGAGGTCAACTACCTCGGCACCGTGCACGGCACCCTCGCGGCGCTGCGCCACATGCGGGCGCGCGGACGGGGCGCGATCGTGCAGGTCGGCTCGGCGCTGGCCTACCGGGGGATCCCGCTGCAGTCGGCGTACTGCGCGAGCAAGCACGCCATCCAGGGCTTCAACGACTCGCTGCGGGCGGAGCTGCTGCACGACTGCCCGGGCGTGAGCCTGTCGATGGTGCAGCTCCCGGCGCTCAACACCCCGCAGTTCTCCTGGGTGCGCACGCGGCTGCCCCGGCATCCGCAGCCGGTGCCCCCGATCTTCGCGCCCGAGGTGGCCGCGAAGGCGATCGTCTGGGCGGCCGACCACGGGCCGCGCGAGCTGAACGTGGGCGGGCCGACCTGGCGGGCCCGGCTCGGCGACATCCTGGCGCCCGGCCTGCTCGACCGGAAGCTCGCCCGCGACGGCTACGACAGCCAGCAGACCGGGACGCCCGTCGACCCGGATACCTGGCGGGACAACCTGGACCGCCCCGGCGACGACGAGCGGGACCGCGGCGTGGAGGGCGTCTTCACGGACCGGGCCCGCACCCGCTCGGCCGCCCTCTGGGTCGGTACGCACAAGCCGGCCGTCTCCGTCTCCGTCGCCCTCGCCGGCCTGGCCCTGGCCGGCACCGCCCTCACCCGCCGCCTCCGCTGATCCACGGACCACCACTCAGGCCCGTCCTCGCCCCGACCAGGGGGCGGATGACCGGCGGAACGGGGTGCCTTTTCGACCCGGATGTGGCAACTGGCTACGCTCTCAGGGAGCCCTGTCCGCCGACCGAGGATGTCCGACATGATCGAACCCGTGCAGTTGCCCGCGCCCTGGCGGGACGCACGCCTGACCGTCGTGGTTCCCACCTACAACGAGGCGGGCAACCTCCCGGTGCTGGTCGAGCGGCTCCTGGCCCTGCCGCTGCCCGGCCTGAAGATCCTCGTCGCCGACGACAACTCCCCCGACGGCACGGGCGAGGTGGCGGACAAGCTGGCCATCGAGCACCCCGACCGGATCGAGGTCGTGCACCGCGCCGGCAAGGAGGGCCTCGGCCGGGCGTACGTGGACGGGATCGGGCGCGCGCTGGACGGCGGCGCGGAGTACGTGGCGCAGATGGACGCCGACCTGTCGCACCCGCCGGAGGCGCTGCCGGGCATGCTCGGCGCGCTGCTCTCCACCCAGGCGGGCGTGGTCATCGGCTCCCGGTACGTGCCGGGCGGCGAACTCGACGAGAACTGGCCGCTCTACCGGCGGGCGCTCAGCGGCTGGGCCAACCTCTACGTGCACACCCTGCTGCGGGTCCGGATCCGTGACCTCACCGCCGGCTTCAAGATCTGGCAGGCGGACGCGCTGCGCGACATCGGCCTGGAGCGCGTGCAGTCCAACGGCTACAGCTTCCAGGTGGAGATGCACTACCTGGCCACCAAGCTGGGGCACACCATCCTGGAGGTGCCGATCCGCTTCGAGGAGCGGCGCGACGGCGCGTCCAAGATGACCACCGCCACCAAGATCGAGAGCGCGCTGATGCCGTTCAAGCTGCGCACCAAGCACCGCAACGTCGAACGCTGAGGCACAGCGAGCAGCGAGCAGCGTCTTCGACGAGCTGGTGACGGCAGCGTGGGTCAGCCGCCGGTCCCGCCGGCTGACCCGCTGGGATCCATGGAAGCCGCGGGAATCCACAGGGCGGCCGGGATCTACCGGTACAGCCGGAATCCCGGGTACAGCCGGGATTTCGGTGCGGCCCGGGTGCGGGCGGCGACGCCGGGCGGGCGTGGGTGGTGCGGTCGGGTCAGCGGTAGATCGCGCGGTGCGCCGCGTCGATCGTGGCGGCGTACACCGGACCGGTGAGGGCGCGGTCGCGGGCCAGGGCGGCGCGGGCGGCGTTCGCGCCGGGGGCGCCGTGCACCCCGCCGCCCGGATGCGCCGACGCACTCGCCAGGAACAACCGGTCCACCGGGGTGTCCGCGCGGCCGAGGCCGGGGATCGGGCGCAGGAAGAGCTGCTGGTACGCGGCGGAGGTGCCACCGCCGACCGCCCCGCCGACCAGGTTCGGGTCGCCTGCCTCCAGGTCGGCCGGCCCGGCCACGTGCCGTCCCACGATCAGGCTGCGGAAACCGGGCGCGGCCTCCTCCAGCACCCGCTCCATCCGGTCGACGTGGTCGGTTATCTCCTCGGCCCGCCAGTGCCGGCGGAACGGCAGGTGGGTGTACGACCAGAGCGACTCGGTGCCCGGCGGCGAGTGGCTGGGGTCGGCCACCGACATCTGCCCGACCAGCAAAAACGGGTCGCGCGGGACCTCCGAGCGGGCCAGTGTGGCCGCGTAGCCGGTCAGCCCGTTCAGGTCCGCCCCGAGGTGCACGGTGCCGGCGGTGGCCACCGCGCGGTTGGTCCACGGCACGGGCGCGGACAGTGCCCAGTCCACCTTCAGCGTCGAGCCGTCCCACCGGAAGTGCGCCAGGTCCTCCACCAGCCGGGGCGGCAGCGCCGCCGCACCGACCAGGTCCAGGTAGAGCGCGGGGGCGGGGACGTCGGCCAGCACGGCCCGGCGGGCCCGCCACAGGGCACCACCGACGGTGCGCACGCCCATCGCCCGGCCCCGGGCGGTCAGCACCCGGTCGACCCGGGCGCCGTAGAGGATCCGGCCGCCGCGCTCGGTCAGCCGGGCCACCAGCGCATCGGTGATCTTCTGCGCGCCGCCTTCGGGCACCGGCCAGCCGACCTGCTGGCCGAGCATGGCGAGCAGCCAGCCGTACACGCCCGAGCCGGCCTCCTCCGGCGACAGGTCGGTGTGCAGGGCACAACCGGCCAGCAGCGCGGGACCCCCCTCCCCGTCGAAGAGCTCCTCACTGAGCTTGCGGACCGGCACCACCAGCCGCCGGGCCAGCCGCAGCGCGCCGGAGACCCGCAGCCGGCGCAGCAGGGCCAGGCCGCCGCGCACCGGCGGGAACGGCCTGGTGATGGTGTCCAGCATCGGCTCGGCGACCTGCCGCCAGTCGTCGTACGCGTGCAGCCAGCGCTTGCCGTCGCCCGGCGCGAACGTCTCCAGCGAGGCCGCGGTGGCCTCCGGGTCGCGGTTGAGCACCGCCGCCCGACCGTCGGGCAGCAGGTGCGCCAGCACGTCCGGCGAGTGCCGCCAGCGCAGGCCGTACCGGTCGAGCCCCAGCCCGCGCAGCACCGGCGAGGCGTAGCCGAGGGGGTAGAAGGAGCTGTAGAGGTCGCTGAGGTAGCCGGGGGCCGTGACCTCCGCGGAGCGCACCGCCCCGCCGGGCGCGGCGGTGGCCTCCAGCACCAGGACGTCCCAGCCGGCGTCCGCCAGCAGGTTGGCGGCGACCAGACCGTTGTGACCGGCTCCGACGACGACGGCGTCCGCGCTCTCCGTGCCGGGCGAACTCATCCGGTCCGCCTACCCTGCCGGCAACCGGGCGAAACGCGTTTGCCTCGTCGGGGCACGGGGATCCACCGCCGCATGTACACGGTTGCGCAGCTCATAGGTGGAGTGTGGGGCGCGGGCGGCGAGGGGGGCGAGCTGGTCGTACGCGATCCGGCCGACGGCTCCCCGGTCAGCTCCGTGCCGGTGGCGACGGCGGACGAGGTCGGCAAGGCGGTGGAGGCGGCGCGCGGCGTCGCGGCGGAGTGGGCGGGGACCGCCCCCGCCGAGCGCGTGGCGGCCCTGCACCGGGCGGCGGACGCGGTGGCGGCGGTCGCCGACGAGCTGGCCCGCGCGACGACGGCCGAGATGGGCAAGCCCCTCGCGGACGCGCGGGGCGGCGTGGAGGCGGGCATCGGCACGCTGCGACAGTACGCGGAGCTCGCCCCGGTGCGCGGCGGGCGGACCCTGCACGGCGGCACGCACGCCCTCGACTTCATGGTGCCGCAGCCGCGCGGGGTGGTCGCCGCGATCACCCCGTGGAACGACCCGGTGGCGGTCTCGTGCGGGCTGCTCGGCGCCGCCCTGGTCACCGGCAACGTGGTGCTCTACAAGCCGAGCGAGCGCACCCCGGCGACCGGCTGGCTGCTGGCGAAGGCGCTGGACTCCGCGCTGCCGCCGGGGGTGCTGTCGCTGCTGACCGGCGGCCCGGAGGTCGGGGCGGCGCTGGCCGCGCAGGAGGTCGACGTGGTCGCGCACGTCGGCTCCACCGCCACCGGGCGCGCCATCGCGGCGGCGGCGGCGCGGACCGGCGCCAAGGTGGTGTTGGAGAACGGCGGCAGCGACCCGCTGGTCGTCGACGGCGACGTCGACCCGGTGTGGGCGGCCGGGCAGGCGGCGACGGGCGCGTTCGCCAACGCGGGGCAGATCTGCGTGGCGGTGGAACGGATCTACGCGCACCGGGACGTCGCCGAGGACCTCACGGGGTCCCTCGTGGAGCGGGCGGAGCGGCTGCGGGTCGGCCCGGGCGCGGACCCGGCGACCGAGCTGGGGCCGCTGGTGGACCGGCGGCACCGCGACCACGTGCACGGGCAGGTGACCGCGGCGGTGGCGGAGGGGGCCCGGATCCGCACCGGCGGGACGCTGCCCGAGGGCCCGGGGGCGTTCTACCCGGCGACGGTGGTCACCGACTGCCGGCACGACATGACGCTGGTACGCGAGGAGACGTTCGGGCCGGTCGCCGCGATCGTCGTGGTCGACTCGTTCTCCGAGGCGCTGCGGTGCGCCGCCGACTCCCCGTACGGGCTGTCCGCGACGGTGCTGACCGGGTCGATGAGTCACGCCCAGCGCGCCTGGCGGGAGTTGCCGGTGGGCACCGTGAAGATCAACGCGGTGTTCGGCGGGGCGCCGGGCGGTGCCGCGCATCCGCGCCGGGGCAGCGGCCACGGCTTCGGGTACGGCCCGGAACTGCTGGACGAGTTCACCGCCACCAAGGCGGTGCACATCGAGGCGCCCGGCGGCGGTCACTGGTGAGCACGCGCACGCAGGGGCTGCCCGCGGTCGGGCAGCCCCTGCGTCGTACGCGATGGTGGCCTCAGCGGCCGCGGGCCTTCGCGGTCTGCCGGTTGTTCGCCTTCTCGATGGCCTTGACCAGTTCGGGCTTGGTCATGCTCGACCGGCCGGGGACGTCCAGCTTGCGGGCCACCTTCATCAGGTGGTCCTTGGTGGCGTTGGCGTCCACCCCGCCGGCGGTGGGCGCCCGGCGCTCCGGTCCGCCGCCGGCCGCCTGGCGGTCGCTCGGGCCCTTGCGGCCCTTGGGCTCCCAGTGGTCGCCCACCTTCTCGTACCGGTGCTTCACCGCGGCGAACGCGGTGCGGTGTGCCCGCTCCCCCTCGCCGTACGTCTCCACGGCCGAGTCGTGCGTCTTCTCCCAGGTGCGCTGCGCCTTCTCCGGGGAGCGTCGCAGCGTGCTGGGCAGTACCTCGCGCCCGGGCATCTCGTCCTCCTCCGCGTCGATGGGTTCTGGTTTGACCGTTCCCCCACCGCCGGTCGGCAAACCGGGCGGCCGGGTTTGTCGTTTTCCGGCCGGGGGTACCGGCGGGGCCAGGCTGAGCCGGAGGCGCCCGGGCGTCCGGCGGCCGGGGCACAGGGAGCGGGCCATGACGACGACGGAGCCCGGCACGGCGCGCACCGGGGAGCAGCGGCTGCGGATCCCCCGCAGGGTGCGGCAGTTGAGCTGGCGGACCTGGCGCGGGGTGCTGGTGCGCAGCGCGCGGAACTTCGTCAAGGACAACTGCGCGGACTGGGCCGCCGCGCTGACCTACTACGGTGTGCTCGCGCTCTTCCCCTCCGCCATCGTGGTGGTCGCCCTGGTCGGGCTGGTGTCCAACGGCGAGCAGACCGTGGACACCGTGCTCGACCTGGCCCGGGACATGGGCGCCGGCTCGGTGGTGGCCAACGAGGGCTTCGTCTCGGTGGTCCGGGGCGTGGTCGACCAGAACGACTCGGCCAGCGTGCTGCTGAGCTTCGGTCTGCTCGGCGCGCTCTGGTCGGCGTCCGGCTTCATCGGGGCATTCACCCGGGCCTCCAACGCCGTCTACGGCGTGGTGGAGGGGCGGCCGGTCTGGAAGCTGCGGCCCATGCAGATCGGGCTCGCGGCGGTCTCGCTGGTGCTGCTCGCCGTCGTCGCCACCGGCCTGATCGTCAGCGGCCCGGTCACCGACGCCGTGGGCGACCTGCTGAACGCCGGCGGGCTGGCCCGCATCGCCTGGAGCGTCGCCAAGTGGCCGGTGCTGGCCATGGTCATGATGGTGCTGCTGAGCCTGCTGTTCTGGATCGCGCCGAACGTCCGGCAGCCACGGTTCCGCTGGCTCACCCCGGGCGGGGCGGTCGCCCTGGTGTCCTGGGTCGTCGCCTCCTTCGGCTTCGGCCTCTACGTGGCCAACTTCGGCTCGTACGACGCCACCTACGGCAGCCTCGGCGCCGTGATCGCGTTCCTGGTCTGGCTCTACCTGTCCAACTCGGCGCTGATGCTCGGCGTGCAGATCAACGCCGAGTTGCAGCGGGGTCGCGTGCTCCAGGCCGGCGAGCCGGACCCGGACGAGCCGGTCCTGCCCCCGAAGACGCCCGCCGACGCGTGACCGCTGCCGGTTTACCGCCGGTGCCACCGGGTAGCGCAGAAGGCATGGAACGTGGCAGCAGCAAGCACGGACCGAGGGTCGACGAGCAGATGAGCCGGGAGGTCAGCGGCCTCGTGCAGGGGCCGGGGACCGGCGGCTCGCGGGTCGACGAGTCCCGTGTGCCGGAGCCGGCCGGTGAGGACCAGCCGGAGCCGACGACGGCCCCGGCCGGCGAGTTGCGTACGGGCGCGCCCAAGGGGATGAGTTCCCAGGACGTCGAACGGCGCAGCCGGCTCGGACGGTACATCACGATGGCCGCCCTGCCGGGCGACCGGGAGGCGCTGATCGCCAACGCGCGGGACAACGACGCGCCGGCGGACATCCTCGCGGAGCTGGAGCGGCTGCCCGAGGGCATCCGTTACCAGACGGTCTCCGAGGTGTGGGCGGCGCTCGGCCACAAGAACGAGACGACCCGCTGGTGACCGGATTCCCGCACGATCCGGCCCGACACCGGCGGACGAAGGAGGATGCCTGATGAGTGGCGTTACCGAACACGTGGACGTCTCCGTCCCGGTGCGCACCGCGTACGACCAGTGGACCCAGTTCGAGGAGTTCCCCCACTTCATGGAGGGGGTGCAGGAGGTCCGGCAACTGTCGGACACGATGACCCACTGGACCGTCGAGATCGCCGGGGTGAAGCGCGAGTTCGACGCCGAGATCACCGAGCAGCTCCCGGACGAACGGGTCGCCTGGCGCTCGACCGGCGGCACGAAGCAGGCCGGAGTGGTGACCTTCCACCGGCTGGACCCGGACACCACCCGGGTCACCCTGCAGCTCGAGTTCGAGCCGCACGGCGTGGTCGAGCAGGCCGGCGACAAGCTGGGCATCGTCGACCGGCGCGCCAAGGGCGACCTCGATCGGTTCAAGCAGTTCATCGAGCGGCGCGGTCAGGAGACCGGCGCCTGGCGCGGCAGGGTCGACCGGCCGCAGCCCTGATCCCCCGCCCCCGGGCAACGAACTCCGATGGCCGCCGGCTCCCCCGGCGGCCATCGCCGTTTGCGGGGAGTCGGCCCGGGTACCGCGATGGGTATGACGGACGAGAACACGGTGTGGCGGGACGAGGAACGGATTCCCCTACCGGAACTGGACAAGGCCGTCGCGCGGTCGACCCTGGACGGCCAGACCGACGACGCGACGGGCAACGACGCCGGCGAGGAGGCCGCGTTCGGGCACGGGCCGGAGGCGGTGGACCGCGGCGGGCAGGCCGCCGGGGCGGGCCGCGAGCCGACCGACCCGCAGCGCGCCTACCGCCCCTCCACGACCGGACGGACCGGCCCCGACACGATGTGAGCCGCGACCGGCGCGGGCGAGCGCCCCGCCGGTCCTCGGGGCCATGCTCATCGTGTCTCCATCATCGTGCGGAGCCGCCTTGGCGGTCTCCCTCGGCGTCGCCTGGCCGGCGCCGGCCGCGCTCAGCGGGCCGCCGGCACCGGCCGGTCGGCACCTCCGGCCTGGGCGGGCGCCGGTCCCGTTCAGCGGGTCGCCGGCACCGGCCGGCCGGCGCCTCCGGCCCGGTGGCGGTCGTGCTGCCGGCGGGTGCCCGCTGCGTGCAGCGCGATCAGCGCCAGCGCGAGCACGACCAGCGCCGGCCCGAGCAGCTCGACCGAGGTGTTGCCGAGCAGCACGCCGATCCCCGCCGGGACGAGCGCCCCGCCCAGCCCGGCGGCGCCGATCTGGAGCCCGATGGTCCGGTCCGCGTGCGCGGCGCCCACCCGGTCGACGGTGGTGAGGGTGAGCAGCGGGAAGACCGGGGCGGCGGCGAACCCGACGACGAACAGCCCGGACACGGCCAGCCAGGCCGGGGCCGGGGCCGCGATCAGGGCCGCGCCGACGGCCATCCCGACCAGGCTGCCCCGCAGCACCACCCCCGCGCCCAGCCGCTCGGCCACCACGCCCTGCACCACCCGCCCGACGAACAGGCACCCCCAGTAGCCCGAGACGCAGATGCCGGCGACCGCCGCGCCGAGGCCGCGGCCCTCGGTGAGCAGCAGGAACGCCCAGAGCCCCGCGGCCACTTCGATCGCCACGTAGACGGCGAAGGCCAGCGCGCCGGTCCAGACCGCCGGCAGCCGCAGCGTCTCGCGTACCGGCGTGACGGTCGGCGGGGCGACGGGCGCCGCGCCGGCCGGGGGCCCGGCGGGCTCGCGGGCCGGGGCCCGGTCCCGCCAGGCCCGGACGGTCAGCGCGAACGCGGCGGCCAGGACGAGCTGGGCCGTCGCCACGAGGCCGTACCCCCAGCGCCAGGCCAGCCCCGCGCTGAGCGCCCCGGTCATGATCAGCGGCCCGAGCGCCACTCCGAGGCCGAAGAAGGCGTGCATCCAGTTCATGTGGCGCGCACCGAAGGCGCCGGCGGCGTACGCGTTGAGCCCGGAGTCGATCGCGCCGGAGCCCAGACCGAGCACCAGGGCGCAGCCCACCATCAGGGCGAGGCCGGGCGTCAACGCGTAGCCGGTGAGCGCGAGGCTGGCCAGCAGGGTGCTGCCGGCGAGCAGCCAGCCGACCCCGAGCCGGGCCAGCGTGAAGCCCGCCAGCACGCTGGAGGTGAGGTAGCCGGCGGTCCCGGCGGTGAGGACCAGGCCGACGGCCTCGGTGGGCACGCCGAAGTCGGCCCGGATCGAGGGCCAGCCCACCCCGATCAGCCCGTCGGGCAGGCCGAGGCTGACGAAGGCGAGGTAGGCCAGCAGGAGCAGCGAGGCGCGGGGCGGGACAGTGGACACGAACCACCATCCTGCCTCGTGTCACCGGCGCCGCGACCGGGCCTCCCCCGCAGGGACAAAAAGTGCGGTCCGGACGGGTGGAGAAACGGACAGCTCATCCAGAATCGGCCGTTCGGCTGACGGCAACCCCTGGGTCGCGCGCAAGACTTTCGGGATGCAACAGGGCTCCGGCTTCCTCTCCACGCGTCAGCGCCGCCTGGCTTGGCTCGGCTTTCTCCTCGCCGCGCTCCAGGCTCCCGTCTCCGCCAAGCTGGTCTCGGACGACTCCTGGTTGTTCAGCCTCTGCGTGGCGCTGATGGTGGCGACCGTGATCATCGCCGACGACGCGGCCCGCCGCCGCCCGGCCGACGCGCGCTCGACGGACTAGCGCTGCGGAGAGCGCGGCCCTCGCCGCGCGGGATCAGCCCGGCTTGACCGCGATCGCGCCGTCGACGGTACGCAGGATCAGGCGCAGCGTCTCGTGCCGGGAGGCGCCGGTCTCGGCGACGTAGGCCCAGCCGGCGTACAGCTGGGACCAGACCAGGCTCTGCACCCAGGCCGCCGGCAGCTCCGGGTCGATGGTCCCGTCGCGGTGGCCGCGCTCGACCATCGCGGCGAACTCCGGATCGCAGCCGGCCGGCCCCTCGGTGGTCGGGGCGGCGGCGAGGCCCGGCTCGGTGAAGATCAGCGAGAGCAGGCTGCCGAGGTCGAAGTACTCCTGGCAGAGCCGGCGTACGGCCGACGCCCCGCTGCCCTCGGCCATCCGCGCCTGGGCGGTCGCGCGGGACAGCCGGGCCCCGGCCTCGGTGCCGACGGCGGCGAGCAGGTCGGCGCGCTCGGCGAAGTAGCGGTGCAGCGTCGTACGCCCCACGTCGGCGGCGGCGGCGATGTCGCCGAGGGAGGCGGCGGGGTTGCGCCCCAGCACCTCGATCGCCGCGCCGACGATGGCCTGGCGGGTCCGGGCCCGGCTGCCGGACACCTGCGTATCGGTCACGCGGCGAGGATAGCAATACGTCGTTTCGGTATAGCGCTTGACTGAATTGGAACATCGCTGTTCCATTCAGGGCATGACTTCCTCCGTGCCGGTGCCATCCCGGATGCGTACGCTCGCGTCGTTCCTCGCCCCGCACAGGCGGACGATGGCCCTCGGGCTCGTGTTGGGGCTCGCCGCGAACGCGGCCGGGCTCGCGACGCCGATGGTCACCAAGTGGGTCCTGGACACACTGGGCGCCGGCGGGTCGATGGCCCGCCCGATCTGCCTGCTGCTGGCGCTCGTCGTCGTCGGCGCGGCCATCTCGCTGTGGCAGTGGCGGCTGCTCGGGACGCTGGCCGAGCACATCGTGCTCGACGCCCGGGCCGCGATCGTCCGGCACTACCTCCGGGCCCGCGTCGGCGACCTGCAACGCCGGCCCACCGGCGAGTTGGTCACCCGGGCCACCTCCGACACGCAACTGCTGCGCGAGGCGTCCGGCAGCATCGTCGGCCTGGTCAACGCCGGCATCGCCCTGGTCGGCACGCTGGTGCTGATGGGCGTGCTCGACCTGTTCCTGCTGGGCTGCACCATCGTGGCCGTGCTGGTCGTCGCGGCGGTCATGGGCGCGCTCATGCCCCGCATCGCGGCGGCGCAGGCCGCAGCGCAGGAGTCGATGGGCACGCTCGGCGGCACGCTGGAGGGGGCGCTGCGCGCGATCCGGACGGTCAAGGCCAGCCGGGCCGAGGCCCGGTTGACCGAGCGGATCGTCGCCGACGCACGGCAGGCGGCGGCGCACAGCGTACGGGCGGCGCGGGTGACCGCGTCGGTCTGGACCATCGCCTGGACGGGGATCCAGCTCGCGGTGATCGCGATCCTGGGCATCGGCGCCTGGCGGGCCCAGCGTGATCTGCTGGAGATCTCCAGCCTGATCGCGTTCCTGCTGTACACGTTCCAGCTCATGGGGCCGATCACCGAGCTGACCCAGAACACCACGGCGTTGCAGGCCGGGATCGCCGCGGCGGGACGGATCCGCGAGGTCGAGACCATCCCGGCCGAGCCGGTGGGCCCGGTGTCCGCCCCGACGGAACACCCGGGCACACCCGACGCGGAGCAGCCGGTGCTGGTGTTCCGTGGGGTCACCGCCCGGTACGGGCCGGACGCGCCCGCTGCGGTGCACGACATCGACCTGGCCATTCCCCGGCGCGGGCACACCGCGATCGTGGGGCCGTCGGGGGCCGGCAAGACCACGCTGTTCTCGCTGATCCTGCGCTTCCTGGAGCCCGAGCGGGGGCAACTGCTCCTCGACGGCCGCCCGTACGCGGCCCACGGGCACGACGAGGTGCGGGCCCGGCTCGCGTACGTCGAGCAGGAGACCCCCGCGGTGCCCGGCACCATCCGTGACAACCTGCGCTTCACCCACCCGGACGCCACGGACGAGGAAATCCGGACGGTTCTTCGCGCCGTCCGGCTCGACGACAAGGTCGATTCGCTGCCGGACGGACTGGACACGTCGCTGTCGTCGACGGAGGTGTCCGGCGGGCAGCGCCAGCGCATCGCCCTGGCGCGGGCCATGCTGCGCACCCCCGACGTGCTGCTGCTCGACGAGGCGACCGCGCAGGTCGACGGGCTGACCGAGGCGGCGTTGCAGGAGTGCGTCCGGCAGCGCGCGGCGGCCGGGGCCGTGGTGACCATCGCGCACCGGCTCTCCACCGTGCTCGACGCCGACCGGATCGTGGTGATGGAGCACGGCCGGATCCGGGCCCAGGGCACCCACTCCGAGCTGCTGGCCGGCGACGACCTCTACCGCCGGCTGGTCGTGGCGCTGCGCATCGCGGCCGAGGAGCACGCGGTGGCGGCGCGCTAGCCCCGCACCGGCGGAGCGCGCCTCGGGGCCGGCGCGGCCCCCTGGGCGCCTGTGCGGGGCCGCTTCCGGCGCACCTCGTGACCGGAGGAGAGGCCGCTAGCCCGCTCCGCCGGGGCGCGCCTCGTGGCCGGGGCGGCCCCGGCTCCGCCGCCGCTCCTTCATCTCCGCCTCGTAGAGGTGCCGGCGACCGTCGACCAGCTCCTCGCGGGCCGACCGGTCCAGGTCGCGGAAGAGGGCGTAGTACCCGTCGTCGAAGTCCTCGACGATCTGGAACGTCCAGCGGCCGGCGATCACGTTGCGGCCCAGCAGCTCGGTGTCGATGCGCTCGGCGATGTGCGGGTGCCCGGCGGCGCGGAACATCTCCACGGCGTCGTCGAGCATCAGGTCGGCGTGCCCGACGAGCTGGTGCAGCGAGTAGAGGTGGCCGCGGACCCGCTCGACGCACTCCAGCGCCTCGCTGAGCTTGCCGAGCGCGGCCACCGTCTCGTCGCTGACCCCGGCCGGCCGGCGGTGCCTTTCGTCCGGTCCGTCCACGTGCTGTCCCATCCGTTCCTCCACGGTGTCGGCTGCGCCCGTCCGGGCGGTTCTCCTCCTGCCCCGCCCGCGCCGGGTCAATCCCGGTGGGCCGGGTTGACCGATCGGTGGAGGACCAAAAACCCGCCGAGTGGCCGAGGTCGACCGGGGAATCGGCCGGATAGCCTCGTTTCCCATGCGTGTGCCGTTCAACCGGGTCGAGGCCCGTTCCGCCGCCGGCTCGGCGCGAGCCACCCTGGCCCTCCTGTCCACCTCGGTCGGCGTCGAGGGGCTGGCCGCCGCCGCGGCGCGGCCGGGACTGCTCGCCCTGGTCGACCAGCACGCCGCGGCGGTGCGGGAGAGCCTGGACGGCGACCGGCGGTCGCTGAGCGCCGCCGCGCTCGCGGGCTACGCGGAGGGCGTACGCGCGGCCGCGCTGGAGCACGGCTGGGAGCCGGCGGCGGCGCCGGTGGACTGGTCCGAGCCGGACTGGCTGCTCACGCGGCTGCTGGCGGTCTGCGCGCTGGCCCGCTCGCTGGGCACCCCGGCGCCGGGTCCGCTTCCCCGCGTCTGAGCGGGCCGACCGCGTCCGCCGGCACGCCGGAGGGGCGCCCGCCACGTTCGCGGACGCCCCTCCCGACTGGCCGTCACCGGCTCGGTCAGCGGCGGAACTGCTGGGTCTCCTCGCCCACGTTCCCCGACTGGTAGGTGCCGCGCCCGCCGGCCATCGTCGACTCCTGCGGCATGACCTGGGTGCGCTCGGCCGCCGCCCGGTCGGCCATCTGCCGGCCGACGTCGGTCTGGCCGGCCTCCCGGGCCCGGCGGTGCTCCTGCATCGCCCGCGACTCCTCGGCCATCCGGTTCAGCCAGCCGTCCCAGCGGTTCTGCATCGGCTTCACCAGACCGCCGCCGACGCCGACGATCAGGATGCCGGCCACCGTGGCGAGCACCGCGATCAGCACCGGTGTCGTCACCGTGGTGGCGATGCCCACCTGGTTCAGCGCGGCGATCACACCCAGCGCGAGGATGAAGATCGCCGTCAGGTCGGCCAGGATCTTGCCGTACGCGAGCCCGCCCAGCGCCCCGGTGACCAGGTCCCGGACGGCGTTGGCGATCGCGGCGGCCACGACGACGATGATGATCGCCACGAAGGCGCGTGGCAGCCAGGCGACCACGCCGCGGATCAGGTCACTGATCGCGTTGGGTCCCCAGACCCCGAAGGCGAACTGCAGGGTGAACAGCAGTACGGCGTAGTAGGCGAGTCTCGCCAGGATGTCGCTGGCGTCGTACTTCGTGCGTTCCAGCGCGCGCTTGATGCCGCCCCGTTCGACCGCTTTGTCGAAGTTCACCCGTTCCAGCGCCGCGTCGACGATTTTCAGCACGGCTCTGGCGATGAGCCATCCGACCACGAGGATCGCGATGAACGCGACGGCCCGCGGTATGAACAGCAGCACCGACCTCCACATGTCGGCCACGGCGTCGCCGATGTCGACCTGCCTGACCGCGAGGGTTTCCGGCATGATGTCCCTCCTGTCGCATGGACTGCGTCGGGCGCTTACCCGGTCGCCGACGCGGCACGCCGTGCCGGTCCCCGTCTTTTTCCCGACATGTCATCGCAGAACCGTCCCGACGTGGCCGAACATTCGCCGTGGACGACGCGCGGGACATGATCGGGAACGGGTGCCGGGTGGTCCGGTTAGGCTGCGTTCATGCCAGGAACGGTCGGACGGGTCCCCAACCCACCAGCCCCGGTGTCGGGGGCGCCCTCCGCCTCGGGCGCGGCGGCCGCCGTCCTCGGCCACGACTGGGCCGGCACCCCGCTCGGCCCGTGGCACTCGTGGGACCCGGCGGTCCGCGCGACGACCGAGGTCGTCCTCGCCTCGCCCGTGCCGATGGCCCTCACCCTGGGCGCCGACCATCTGCTGCTCTACAACGACGGGTACGCGGAGCTGATCGGCGACCGGCACCCGGGGGCGGTGGGCCGGCCGGCCGGCGAGGTGTTCCCGGAGGTCTGGCCGATGCCCGGGGTCGGCGACGCCGTCGAGCGCGCCTACCGCTCGGGCGAGCCGTTCCTGGAGAAGGAGTCCACCCTTCCCCTGCACCGGCGCACCGGCCCGGTCGAGCAGCGGGTCTTCACCCGGGGCCACTCCCCGGTGCGGGACAGCGCCGGGCGGATCGTCGGCGTGCTGACCGTGGCCGCGGAGACCGCCCAGGTCACCCAGCAGTTGCAGAGCCTCAGCGACTTCGCCGCCGCGCTCGCCGGCACCCTCACCCTGGACGACGTGGCCCGGGTGACGCTGCGCTACGCGATCACCTCGTTCGACGCCGACCGGGTCTCGTTCGCGGTGGACGAGGGCGGCGGCGGGTGGCGGATGGTCCGGCGCGTACGCGGCGAGCTGATGGACGAGGCCGACGAGCGGCTCCCCCCGCTGTGGCGGCGCATCCCGCCGGACTGGGAGGGCCCGGTCGCGTCGGCCGCCCGCACCGGCGTGCCGCTCTTCGTCGACGACGGCCACCCGCTGCGGGAGATCGCGGTGGACCGGCACGACCAGAAGATCCGGGCGCTGGCCGCGGTGCCGCTGCGGGCGTCGGTGGTCCGCGGCGGGCTGGCCGTCGGCTACCAGGCCCCGCGCGTCTGGTCGGCCGCCCGGCGGGCCCTGCTGGCCGCGTCCGCCGAGCTGGTCGGCCAGGCCGCCGAGCGGGCCCGCCGGTTCGAGACGCAGCACGGCACCGCCCAGCTCCTGCAGCGCAGCATGCTGCCCGAGCACCTGCCGGACCTGCCCCGGATGCGGATCGCCGCCCGCTACGACCCGGGCGTCGACGGCAACGCCGCCGGCGGGGACTTCTACGACGCGTTCCTGCTGCCGACGGGCGGCCTGGGCATCGTGCTCGGCGACGTCGCCGGCCACGACGTGCAGGCCGCGGCCCGGATGGGGCAGGTCCGGGCCGCGCTGCGCGCGCTGGCGCTGACCGATCCGCGCCCGGACGCCGTGCTGGCCGGGCTCGACCGGCTGGTCACCAGCCTGGGCGCCGAGGGCGACACGCACGAACTCTTCGTGACCGTGGTCTTCGGGGTGGTCGACGCCGAGCGGCAGCAGCTCACCCTGGCCAGCGCCGGCCACCCCGCCCCGCTGATCCGTCGGTGCGCCCCGGACGGCGAGCCGGTCGCCGAGTACGTCGACGTGCCCGCCGGCGCCCCGCTGGGCCTGGGCTGCCGGCCGCCCACCGCGACGGTCCGGTTCGCCCCCGGCGACACGCTGCTGCTGTTCAGCGACGGCGTGGTGGAGCGGCGCTGGCAGGGGCTGACGGCGGGCCTGGACGCCCTGGCCGAGGCGGTGGCCGGGGCGGGCAGCGGCGACCCCCGCGCGCTGTGCGCGGTGGCGACCGCGGCGGTGCCCGGCGCCACCGAGGACGACGTCGCGGTGCTGGCGGTGGAGCACGCGCTGCGGCCGAGCCGGTCGACGAGCATGGAGGTGCCGGCCGAGCCGACCGCGCCGAGCCGGGTGCGGCACTGGATGACCGGGCAGCTCACGGAGTGGCAGGTGCCGGAGTCGATCATCGGCGCGGCGGTGCTCTGCACCAGCGAGTTGACCACCAACGCGCTGCTGCACGCCGGCACCGCCGCCCGCGTGGAGATCGACCTGAGCCCGGAGCGGCTGCTGGTGTCGGTCGCCGACTCGGGCACCCGGGGCACGGTCACCCGGGCGCAGACCGACACGCTCAGCAGCCGGGGCCGGGGGCTCGGGCTGATCGAGGAGCTGAGCGACGCGTGGGGGACGGACCCGACCGTACGCGGCTCGACGGTCTGGTTCGAGCTGCTGATCCCGTCCGGCTGAGCGGTGGCGTCAGCCGGCCCGGCACGGGGTAGGAGGAACACCATGCCCACCGAACAGCCCGCCGGTGTCCTCTTCGACGTGGACGGCACCCTGGTCGACACCACGTACCTGCACACCGTGAGCTGGTGGGAGGCGCTGCGCCAGACCGACCGGCAGGTACCGATGGCGGAGATCCACCGCGCCATCGGGATGGGCTCGGACAAACTGCTCGACCACCTGCTCGGCCCGGAGCGGGACCGCGGCGCGGACGGGAAGCTGCGGGACGCCCACGACGCGCTCTTCGCGGAGTACTGGGAGCGGCTGGTCCCGCTGCCCCGCGCGGCCGACCTGCTGCGGGCCTGCGCGGAGCGGGGGCTGCGGGTGGTGCTGGCCACCTCCGCCGCCGAGCACGAGGTCGCCGCGCTGCGCCGGGCCCTGGCCGCCGACGACGTGATCGACACCGTGACCTGCGCGGCGGACGCGCAGGAGAGCAAGCCCGCACCCGACATCCTGGTGGCCGCGCTGGAGCAGTCCGGGCTGGCCGCCGAGCGGGTGGTCTTCGTCGGCGACTCGGTCTGGGACGTCGCGGCCGCCGGCAAGCTGGACATCCCGTGCGTCGGGCTGACCTGCGGCGGGACGAGCCGGGGCGAACTGGCCGGGGCCGGGGCGCTGGCCGTCTACGACGATCCCGCGGCCCTGCTCGCCGCCCTCCCGGACTCGCCGATCGCCACGGCGTGACGGTCGCACCGCACCGGACCGGGACACGAAGTCGATCGGGACAGGAATACGAAAAGACCTCCGGGGGCAAGGACTCTCTCCGCCTGCCCGCACGCCGTGGGCGACGCGGAGAGGTGGTGTCGTGGAGCCGGTAGACGTGGCGTTCGCGGTGGTCGGTCTGGGCGCGCTGCTGGCGGGGGTCCTGCCCCGGGTGCTCGAACGCCGACCGCTGTCGATGCCGATCGCCTTCCTCGGGCTCGGCATGCTGGCCTTCGTCCTTCCCACCGGGCTGCCGAACCCCGATCCGCTCGCGTACCCGGAGATCGCCACCCACCTCACCGAGATCGGCGTGATCGTCGCGCTGATGGGCGCCGGCCTCAAGATCGACCGGCCGCTGAGCTGGGCCCGCTGGTCGTCGACGTGGCGGCTGCTGGCCATCGCCATGCCGGTGTGCATCGCCGCGGTGGCGCTGCTCGGCTGGTGGTGGGCCGGGCTCGTGCCGGCCGCCGCGCTGCTGCTGGGGGCAGCCCTCGCCCCCACCGACCCGGTGCTCGCCGCCGACGTGCAGGTCGGCGAGCCCACCGACGTCGAGGACTCCGAGGACGAGGTCCGCTTCGCCCTCACCTCGGAGGCCGGGCTCAACGACGGGTTGGCCTTCCCCTTCGTGTACGCGGCCATCGCCATCGCCACCGCCGGCCTCGCCCCGGCGGACTGGCTGGGCCGCTGGCTCGCCGTGGACGTGCTCTGGAAGATCGTCGCCGGGGTGGCGGGCGGCTGGCTGATCGGCTGGCTGCTCGGCAAGCTCTTCTTCCGGGCCCCGAGCGAGCTGCGGCTGGCCCGTCACGCCGAGGGCTTTCTCGCCCTCGCCGCGACCTTCCTGGCGTACGGGCTGGTGGAGGTGGTCGGCGGGTACGGCTTCCTGGCAGTCTTCGTGGCCGCCCGGGCGATCCGGGCCGCCGAACGGACCCACGAGTTCCACTCGGTGCTGCACGCCTTCGCCGAGCAGATCGAGCGGCTGCTGACCGTCATGCTGCTGCTGCTCTTCGGCGGCGCGGTGGTGGGCGGGCTGCTGGCCCCGCTGACCTGGCCGGCCGCCGCGGTCGGGCTGGCGCTGGTCTTCGTGGTCCGGCCCCTGGTCGGCCGGCTGTCCCTGCTCGGCGCGCCGGGCCGGCCCGCCGAGCACTGGGTGATCGCGCTGTTCGGCATCCGCGGCGTCGGTTCGTTGTTCTACCTCGCGTACGCGACGGCGAAGACCGACTTCGCGCAGGCGGACCTGATCTGGGCGACCGTCGGCCTCGTGGTGATCGTGTCGGTGGTGGTGCACGGTGTCGCGGCGACCCCGGTGATGCAACTGCTGGACCGCAGGGGCGATCGCACCGCCGACCCGTCCGAGCGGGGCCGCGCCGGCGAGCCCGTCGCTGTCACGCGCTGACCGGTCGGCGCAGACCGGGGCGACCGGTCAGTCGGCGGCGAGCGATCGGCCTGGCCGGGGGCCCGGTCAGGCGGCGGCGACCCGAGGTCCGGGGCGGGCGGTCAGGTCAGGCGGGCGACCAGGGCGCGGCCGAGGTCGCGGCCCGAGAGCCAGGCGCTCTGCACCCGGGGCTCGCCGAAGGCGTCGCCGGCCAGCCCGACGCCGTCGGCGTCCAGGTGGTAGGTGCCGCCCCGGCCGGCCGTCGGCTTCGCGTACCTCCAGCGGTGCACGTGCACGTGCTCCGCCGGCTCGGGCAGCCCCAGCAGGTCCCGGACGGCCTCCTCGATCGCCGGCCCGGCGCCGGTGGGCTGGGCGAGGTGGCCGGCGGCGAACCCGGGCGTGGTGTGCGCGACCAGCACCGGCGCGCCGTCGCCGCGCCGGTCGCCGTCGTCGCAGACCAGGCTCAGCAGCGGGTGGTCGTTGACGAACGCGCCCCGGAAGGCGGCCCACCGGCGACTCGGGAAGCGCAGAACCCCGGCCAGCGACGGCGACCACCGCTGCGCCTGCACGACCCGCGTGGCGGCGTCCAGGGCCGGGTCGAGCAGCAGGGCCGCCTGCGGCCCCGGCATCGCCAGGGCCACCGCCTCGCAGGCCCGTCCGTCCACCACCGGCCCCGGCTCGACGCCCAGCACGAGCCGGTCGACGGTCACCGGCAGGTCCCGGGCCAGGTGCTCGACCAGCGACCGCAGCCCCCGGGGCGCCGCCCAGCGCATCGGGCCGGGCACCTCGCGCCGGCCGTCGGCGCCGTACGCGACGAAGGTGTCGGTCCACTCCCGGGCCAGCCCGGCGGCGCGCCACCCCTCGACCACCTCGGCGAAGGCGGGATCGCTGACGGTGAGGTACGCGGCGCCGGTGTCGGCGGGCCGGCCGTCGAAGCGGCGGCTGGCCAGCCGGCCACCGGCCACCCGGGCGCGCTCCCGGATCTCCACCGGCACGCCGGCGCGGACCAGTTCCGTCGCGCAGGCCACCCCGGCGATGCCGGCGCCGACCTCCACCACACCCGCCCGGTCCGCGCTCACCGGGTGATCGTATGCGCCCCGACGCCCGGCGGGCGGACGAGATCGACCCGGGCATGTCGGCGCGCGAAGGCCGCCCCGGCAGGCCGGCGGGACGGCGGGACGGGTGGGGGTCCGAGCCGGATCGCCGGCGGACGACAGGACCCCGTCCGGGCCGCCGCATGGATCGGCCCGGGGCGGGGTATTGGCACGTCTGTTCGAGGAAAGGTGGAGATGATGGCGGACCGCGACAGCACCCGGGCCAATCCGCAGGGCGCGATCAAGGACCCCGACGAGTGGGTCACCGGCGAGGAGCCGCCGACGGCGGCGCAGGAGTCGTACCTGGCCACGCTGGCCCGCGAGGCCGGCGAGGACCTGCCGGAGGGGCTCACGAAGGCCGAGGCGTCCAAGCGGATCGACGAGCTTCAGGAGGAGACCGGCCGCGGTCAGTGACGCGGCGGGAGGCGGTGCGACTCGACCTCGTCGAGCCGCCCCGCCGCCACCCGCGCGGTCACGAAGGTGGCGTACGGCTGGGCGCGCCGATCGGTCGGCGAGCCCGGGTTGAGCAGGCGCAGCCCGCCCGGGGCGACCGTGTCCCAGGGGATGTGCGAGTGACCGAAGACGAGCAGGTCGGTGTCGGGGAAGCGGGCCGCGCAGCGCTCCTCGCGCCGGGCCTTCGGCCCGGTCTCGTGCACGACCGCGATCCGCAGTCCGTCGAGTTCCACCCGGGCGACCTCCGGCAGCCGGGCGCGCAGCGCCGGCCCGTCGTTGTTGCCGTACACGCCGACGAGCCGGCGGGCCCGGGCGGCCAGGGCGTCGAGCAGCGCCTCGTCCACCCAGTCTCCCGCGTGCAGCACCACGTCGGCGGCGTCGACGGCCGCCCAGAGCGGCGCCGGCAGGTCCTTGGCCCGCGCCGGCACGTGGGTGTCGGCGGTGATCACCAGACGCATCCCCCCATTCTCCGCGACGGCGGTGCCGGCCCCCACCGCCCGTCCACCCCCGGCCATAGGATCGGAACGTGGGCGCTGCCGAGGTGGTCGAGGGGCGGTCGGCGCCGGTCGGGGCGCTGCTGCGGCAGTGGCGGGAGCGGCGCGGGCTCAGCCAGCTCGCCCTCTCGGTCGAGGCGGAGATCTCCACCCGGCACCTCAGCTTCGTGGAGACCGGCCGCGCGACGCCGAGCCGGGAGATGGTGCTGCGGTTGGCCGAGCACCTCGACGTGCCGCTGCGGGACCGCAACCGGCTGCTGCTGTCCGCCGGGTACGCCCCGGTCTACTCCCACGCGCCGCTGGACTCCCCCGAGCTGCGCCGGGTCCTCGACGCGGTACGCCGAGTCCTGCGCGCGCACGAGCCGTACCCGGCGGTCGCGGTGGACCGGCTCTGGAACCTGGTCGCCGGCAACGCCGCCCTGCCGCTGCTCACCGAGGGCGTCGCGACGCACCTGCTCCGGCCGCCCGTCAACGCGCTGCGGCTGACCCTGCACCCCGAGGGTCTGGCCCCCCGCATCGTCAACCTCGCCGAGTGGCGCGACCATCTGCTCGGCCGGCTGCGCCGGCACCTGGGACTGACGGCCGACCCGGAGCTGACCGCGCTCCACGAGGAGCTGCGCGGCTACCCGGGCGGGTCGGCTGATCCGGCCGCCGAACTGCCCCGCGCGGGTGACGTCGTGGTGCCCCTGCGGCTGCGCCGTCCCGGCGGCGAGCTCTCCTTCCTCAGCACCGTCTCGACCTTCGGCACCCCCCTCGACGTGACGGTCGAGGAGCTGTCCGTCGAGTCGTTCTTCCCGGCGGACGAGGCCACCTCGGCGTACCTGCGCGACGCCGGCCGCTGACCCCGTCCCGGCCGCCGGTGACCGCCACAGCGGACCGGCCGGGGAGGACCGGCCGGACGCGGCGTCCTGTCGAACCGGGCCGGCCCGCCGGGTGCGGTCCGCGCCCCCGGCGGCGTTACCCGTGGACGGCGGCGGGAACGCGGGCGGTTGACGAAGGAGGAGGCTCATGAGCACACCGTCGAGTGGGACCTCGGGCTGGCGGCCCGGCATGCCTGGCGGCGACACCCTCCCGTCCGGTCCCGCCGGTCGGCCGGCCGCCCATGCCGGCGACGGGCACGGTCCGGAGATGGGCCCGCCCACCGTGACGATCGGCTCGTACCCGGACTATCCGTCCGCCCAGCGGGTGGTGGACTACCTGGCGGACAACCGCTTCCCGGTGGAGCACACCGCCATCGTCGGCACGAACCTCACCCTGGTCGAGACGGTGCTCGGCCGGATGACCACCGGCCGGGCGGCGCTGCTGGGCGCCGGCACGGGTGCCTGGTTCGGGATCTTCGTCGGGCTGCTGTTCGGCATCTTCACGGCGGGCGACAACTGGATCGCGATCATCCTGGTCGCGCTGGTGGTCGGCGCGATCTGGGGGGCGGTGTTCGGCGCGGTCACGTACGCGATGACCGGCGGGCAGCGCGACTTCACCTCCGCCAGTTCGCTGCGCGCCGGCCAGTACGCGGTCATCGTCGACGCGCAGTTCGCCGAGCAGGCTCGGCAACTGGTCGGCCGGATGCACCTCACCGCGTCGCCGCAGACCCGGTGACGTCCGGACCCGGGCGACCGCCGCCCGGTGACGTCCCGCCCGGCGGCGGGCGGGTATCTGCCGGGCCCGGATGGGCGGCGGGCGGGGCGCGGGGCGTTGTTCAGCGGTCGGTGGCGAGGCGGGCGTGCAGGTGCTCGTCGTAGCGGCGGCCGTCGCCGTAGCGGTAGGACTCCCGCAGCGTGCCCTCGGCGAGGTAACCGGCCCGCTGGGCCACCCGGCAGGAGGCCGGGTTGGCCACGGCGTGACACAGCTCGATCCGGTGCAGCCCGAGCGCCGCGAACGCCCACCCGGTGAGCCGGACGACGGTCCTGGAGGCGACGCCGCGACCGCGCGCCGCGGCCACCGTCCAGTAGCCGATGGAGGCGTTCCGGTCGTGGATCCGGAACAGCGACACCGAGCCGAGCAGCCTGGCGGGGTCGGCCGGGTCGGCGACCGCCAGGGAGACGTGGTCCCCCGCGGACCAGTCGGCCCGGCGACGCACCCACGCCAGCGCCGCCTCCCCGTCGACCGGCCCCGCCGGGGGGTTCCACTGGGCGATCGCCGGCTCGCGCAGCGCGGCGAGGACCGCCGGCGCGTCCGCCTCCCGCCACGGACGCAGCAGCAGGCCCGGGGCGGTCAGTTCGAGATGGTCCACGACGCCGGAGTCTGACACACCCGCGCACCCCGCCACTCGGGTTTTCCGGCGCTGTCTTTCAAAGCTGGAGTACCCGTTCCGGACAGCGGCGGTAACCGCGCCCACACCCCACTAGTTAAATTATGAAGAGTGCTACTGTAGCGGCGTGACCGAGAGCCTGGACGCCCCCCGACTCGCCGCCTGGCGGGCATACATCGAGGCCAGCCAGCGGCTGTTCACGCGGCTGGAGGAGGATCTGCGCGCCGACAGCGCGCTCAGCTTCGCCGACTACCACGTGCTCGTCCTGCTCTCCGAGGCGCCGGACCAGCGGCTGCGGATGGGCGAGCTGGCCGGGCGCCTGGTCTTCTCGCCGAGCCGCCTGACGTACCAGATCTCGTCGATGCAGCGGCGCGGCCTGGTCGCCCGGGAGCCCTGTCCCGAGGACCGCCGCGGCAGCGAGGCCGTGCTCACCGCCGCCGGGCTGCTGACCCTGCGCGAAGCCGCCCCGCACCACCTGAGGTCGGTGCGCGCCCACCTGATGGACGACCTCGACGACGCCGAGGTCGCCTGCCTCACCCGGATCTTCGAGCGGCTCGGCCGGCGCCTGCGCGCGGACCGCGACGCGTCGACCCCGCACCCCGACAACTGAGGAGCCTCCGATGCCCGCCATCACCGTCGACGACGTGCTCGTCCTGCCGCGCCTGCCCCGGCTCGACGAGTCCACCGCGTTCCGGCCGGTCCGCCGGCTGACCACCGCTCCGAGCGGCTACGAGGGCGAGGGCTTCCCGGTCCGCCGGGCCTTCGCCGGCGTGCCGGTGACCGAGCTGGACCCGTTCATCCACCTCGACCAGATGGGCGAGGTGGACTACGCGCCGGGCGAGCCGAAGGGCACCGCCTGGCACCCGCACCGCGGCTTCGAGACCGTGACCTACATGATCGACGGGATCATGGACCACCAGGACTCGCAGGGCGGCGGGGGCACCATCACCAACGGCGACACCCAGTGGATGACGGCCGGCAGCGGCCTGCTGCACATCGAGGCGCCGCCGGAGCACCTCGTGACAAGCGGCGGGCTGTTCCACGGCACGCAGCTCTGGGTCAACCTGCCCCGGGTCGCCAAGATGAGCCCGCCCCGCTACCAGGACATCCGCGGCAAGGAGGCGGCGCTGCTCACCACGCCGGACGGCGGCGCGCTGATCCGGGTGATCGCCGGAGAGGTCGCCGGGCACCGGGGGCCGGGCTCCACCCACACCCCGATCACCATCACCCACGTGACCGTGCAGCCGGGCGCGCGCGTCGACCTGCCGTGGCGGCCGGACTTCAACGCCCTGGTCTACGTGCTGGGCGGCCGCGGCACCGTCGGCACCGACGGGCGGCCGGTGCACACGGGCCAGCTCGCCGTGCACGGCCCGGGCGACGCGCTGACCTTCGCGGCGGACGCCCGCCAGGACAGCCACACCCCGGCGCTGGACCTCTACATCATGGGCGGCGAGCCGATCCGGGAGCCGGTGGCGCACTACGGCCCGTTCGTCATGAACACCCGCGACGAGCTGCTCAAGGCGGTCGAGGACTTCCAGGCCGGCCGGCTCGGCGTCGTCCCGGCCGAGCGGCTGCCGCATACCGACGGCCAGGCGCCCCGGCCCTGAGCGCAGGCGCGGCCGGTGGCGCCTCCGGCGGACGACCAGAGGCGCCACCGGCGCGTCGAGTGCGGTGCCGCCGCCCGACGGCGGCGCGTGGCGTCAGGAGACGGCGAAGATGCCGGCGACGCCCAGGATCACCATGAGCAACACCGCCACCAGCGCACCCCGTTCGCTCTCCACCGCCTGCTCGCGGTACTCGGGCACGGAGTTCGTCGTCTCGCCGGGCATGGTGTTGCCTCCTCGGTTGCTCGCGTCGTGTCGGGTGGCGTCGGGGGTCGGCCGACCGGTCGCCGGGGGCGCCGGCCGGGATGCGGACCCGCGACGGGGGTCCTACCGTGAGGACGTTGTCGACCTCGGGGGGTTGGAACGGTGGGACCGCGCAACTGGTTCCTCAGCGCACGGGAACGCGCCAACCCGGTCTCAGAGTTACCCGTCTGGACCAGCGGAAACCTTGCGGAGCCGTTAATTCACGGTGCCGCGTACTTCGACCGGCTGGTCGACGAGGTGTCGGCGCTGGAGGCGGGCGACCATCTCTTCTTCACCGACTGGCGGGGCGACCCGGACCAACTGCTGCGCCCCGACGGGCCGACCGTGGCCCAGCTCTTCGCGCAGGCCGCCCAGCGCGGCGTGGTGGTCAAGGGCCTGATCTGGCGCTCCCACCTCGACGCGCTGGCCTACAGCGAGGCGGAGAACCGCAACCTCAGCGAGACCATCTCCGCCGCCGGCGGCGAGGTGCTGCTCGACCAGCGGGTCCGCCGGGGCGGCTCGCACCACCAGAAGCTGGTGGTGCTGCGCCACCCGCGGGCGCCGGAGCGGGACGTCGCCTTCGCCGGCGGCATCGACCTGTGCCACAGCCGGCGGGACGACGCCGGCCACCGGGGCGACCGGCAGGTCGTGCAGATGTCCGCCCGGTACGGGCAGCACCCGCCGTGGCACGACGTGCAGCTCGCGGTGCGGGGGCCGGTGGTGGGCGCGCTGGACACCGCCTTCCGCGAACGGTGGACCGACCCGATGCCGCTGGACTCGGAGAACCCCCTGGCCTACCTGCGAGACCGGCTGCGCGGCTCGGACCTGCGCCCCGACCCGCTGCCGGACCAGCCGGCCGACCCGCCGCCCTGCGGCCCGCACCACGTACAGGTGCTGCGCACCTACCCGGTGGTCCGCCCGCGCTACTCCTTCGCCCCGGACGGCGAGCGTACGGTGGCCCGCGGCTACACCAAGGCGGTCCGCCGGGCCCGCCGGCTGATCTACCTGGAGGACCAGTACCTGTGGTCCACGGAGGTGGCCGACCTGTTCGCCCGCGCGCTGCGGGACAGCCCCGACCTGCACCTGGTCGCGGTGGTCCCCCGCTATCCGGACGTGGACGGCCGGCTGGCGCTGCCGCCCAACTCCGTCGGCCGCGAGCAGGCGCTGTCGCTGTGCGAGCGGGCTGCCCCGGACCGGGTGCACGTCTTCGACCTGGAGAACCACGCCGGCACGCCGGTGTACGTGCACGCCAAGGTGTGCGTGGTCGACGACGTCTGGGCCAGCGTCGGCAGCGACAACTTCAACCGCCGGTCCTGGACCCACGACAGCGAGCTCTCCTGCGCGGTGCTGGACGAGACCCGGGACGGGCGGGCGCCGACGGACCCGGGCGGCCTGGGCGACGGGGCCCGGGTCTTCGCCCGGGACCTGCGGCTGCGCCTGTGGCGCGAGCATCTGGACCGGGACCCCGGGGGCGGCGAGGACGCCGACCTGATCGACCCCGCCGACGCCGTGGCGGCGATCACCGCCGCCGCCGACGCGCTGCGGCGGTGGCACGACTCCGGGCGGGTCGGTCCCCGGCCGCCGGGCCGCTTGCTGCCGCACCGGCCGGAGCGGCTGCCCTGGTACACCCGCGCGTGGGCGCTGCCGGCGTACCGGCTGGTCTACGACCCCGACGGCCGGCCGCTGCGGGCGCGTCGGGCCGGCACCTGGTGAGGGGCTAGGCCGGCACGGAGACCGCGGCGGCCCGGGCGCGTACGGGCCCGGCGACCCGGGACGTGCCGTCGGTCTCCGGGGTGTAGACGGTCAGGCCGCCGGGGTAGGCGAACGAGGCGCGCGGGGAGTAGAAGCCGAAGCCGATCGTGAGCGGATTCTCCGGACGTAGCGCATAGAGCGGGTGCCCCGGGTCCAGGAACTCCACCGAGTCGATCACGAACGGGTCGACCGGTTCGGCGACGAACGGGTACACGGCGCTGAGCAGCTCCCCGTCCCGGCCGGTGAAGTACCGGTGGTGGCCGCTGCTGATCGTCTGCCCCGTCTCACCGACCTGGCAGCGCGCGCGGATCAGCGGGGTGCCGCCGATCGCCGTCTCGGCGACCAGGGTTTCGCCCCGGCACTCGATGCTCGTGCGGCCGGCGACGGCGGGCGCGCCGCGCGCGGTGGCGTAGTCGCGGACCCGTTCGCTGGAGGTCACGTAGTGCGTCCACCAGCCGCCGAGGCTGGCCCCGCCGGGGGCGTCGACGCCGGCCAGGCACACCCCGAGGTAGGTCAGCGAGTGGGCACCGAAGCCGGAGGTCTGGCTCTCGTCGTCGACGACGTACTGGTTGATGAAGACCTGCCGGTCCGGGCACGGGGTCAGCCCCGGGGGCACCAGCGCCGCGACCGCCTGCGGGTCCGCCGGCAGCCAGCTGAAGAACAGCGTGCGGCTGTTCACGACGAGCTGGGGAGCGACGGGGTCGAGCACGGCACCTCCGGAAGGATGTAACCGCACGCTACGGCCGGTCCCGTCCATAGGACAACGACGGAAAGCCGACATTGGCGGCCGGTCATCCGCGCCCGCGGGGCCGCCCGGCCGACCGGCATGGCCCGCCAGATGTCGATGCGTCGATGTCCGGCCCACGCCGGCTGACCGTACGCATCGCGTAAGCCGACTCACAATCCGATGGGATTTTGCCCTTTTAGGGCCTTTGATAGGGAAAATCACCTAAGTACATCGTACTTTCGGCTAGATTTCGTCAGACCGATCGGGCTAAGGTGACTTCCGAACGGACATCTGAAGCTAAACCAAAGCGTCACGTCTTTCTATCCGCGGACGAGGTGCAGGGAGGACCACCCATGACCGCGCCAACGATCAGCGAGCAGGCGACCACAGCGGCCCCGGGCACCACCGAGAAGCTCGACCCGCGGGCGCTCACCGACAGCGCCGCCGACCTGCTCAACGCGATGGCCGCGCTGCCGGCCAACCACCCGTCCCGCGCCGCCCTGCGCGACAGGGCGATCGAGGCCTGGCTGCCGCTCGCCAACCACCTCGCCCACCGCTACAGCGGTCGCGGCGAGCCCACCGACGACCTGGCCCAGACCGCCGCCGTCGGCCTCATCAAGGCGATCGACAAGTTCGACCCGTCGCGGGGCGTCGACTTCGCGGGCTACGCCATCCCGACCATCATCGGCGAACTCAAGCGGCACTTCCGCGACCGCACCTGGGACATCCGGGTGCCGCGCCGCCTCCAGGAGCTGCGGCTGGCCATCTCCGACGCCAACAGCTCGCTGCTGCAGACCCTCGGCCGCTCGCCGACGGTCGCCGACATCGCCGCCCACCTCAAGCTCACCGAGGAAGAGGTCCTGGAGGGCCTGGAGGGCGCGCGGGCCTACAACGCGGTCTCGCTCTCCACGCCCACCGGCGACGGTGACCGCGCGACGGAGCTGGGCGACATGCTCGGCGGCGAGGACGGCGAGTTCGAGCTGGCCGAGCTGCGGGTCGCCCTCGGCCCGGCGCTGGCCACCCTCGACGAGCGGGAGCAGAAGATCCTCACGCTGCGGTTCTACGGCAACCTGACGCAGTCGCAGATCGCCGAGCAGGTCGGCGTCTCGCAGATGCACGTCTCCCGGCTGCTGGCCCGCGCGCTGACCAAGCTGCGGGGGCAGCTCGACGGCACGTACTAGGAAATGGTGGGCGAGGGCCGGGCCGGCGGGTCCGGCCCTCGCCGCGTCCGACCCGTGGCACCGGCCGGCGACCGGCGCGGGCCGGTGCCTGGCGTTCCCGGCGCCGGCCTTCGCCGCCGGCATCCACGGGTACGCCCCGACCGGGCCGCGGCCGGCGGTGCGAGACTGGGCCGTGCTTTCGGACGTGCCCCTCGACCTGCCCGTACGGCCGGTGCTGCCGGAACTGGTCGCGGCGCTGCGCGCGGCCGGCGCCGGGGTGCTGGTGGCCCCGCCGGGCACCGGCAAGACCACCCTGGCCCCGCTGGCGGTGGCCGACGAGGTGGCGGGCCGGGTGCTGGTCGCCCAGCCGCGCCGGGTGGCCGCCCGGGCGGCGGCACGCCGGATGGCCGCGCTGCTCGGTGAGCCCGTCGGCGAGCGGGTCGGGTACGCCGTGCGCGGCGAGCGGCGGTCCGGCGCGCGCACCCGGGTCGAGGTGGTCACCACCGGCCTGCTGGTCCGCCGCCTGCACCGTGACCCCGAGCTGGCCGGGGTGGGCGCGGTGCTGCTCGACGAGTGCCACGAGCGGCACCTCGACGCCGACCTGGCGCTCGCCTTCACGGTGGAGGCCCGGGCCGCGCTCCGCCCCGACCTGTGGCTGCTGGCGATGTCGGCGACCCCCGAGGCGGACCGGTTCGCCGCGCTGCTCGGCGGAGCGGGCGGTGCCGCGCCGGTCGTCCGGGCCTCCTCGGCCCTGCACCCGGTGACGCGGATCTGGGCGCCGCCGCCCCGGCCGGTGGCCGCGCCCGGTGCCGGCCCGGTCGACCGGGGCCTGCTCGACCACGTCGCGGCGACGGTGCGCCGGGCGCTGCGCGAGCACGACGGGGACGTGCTGGTCTTCCTGCCCGGGGCCGGCGAGATCGCCGCCGTCGCGGCCCGGCTGGCCGACCTGCGCGACACGGTCGCCGTGCTCCCGCTGCACGGCCGGCAGCGCGCCGCCGACCAGGACGCGGCGCTGCGGCCGGCCGACCGGCGGCGGGTGGTGCTGGCGACCTCGGTGGCGGAGAGCAGCCTGACGGTGCCGGGGGTCCGGGTGGTGGTGGACGCCGGGCTGTCCCGGGTGGCCCGGATGGACCTGGCCCGAGGCCTGGGGGCGCTGGTCACCGTGCCGGTGTCCCGGGCGGCGGCGACCCAGCGGGCCGGCCGGGCCGGCCGGGAGGCGCCCGGGCACGTCTACCGCTGCTGGTCGGCGGCCACACACGAACGGCTGGCCGCGCAACCGGAGCCGGAGATCGCCACCGCCGACCTGACCGGGTTCGCCCTGGAACTCGCCGCTTGGGGCTCGCCCGACGGCGCCGGGCTGGCCCTGCCGGACCCGCCCCCGGCCGCGGGGATGACGGTGGCCCGGGACGCCCTCACCACCCTCGGCGCGGTCGACGCGCAGGGCCGGATCACCGACCGGGGCCGCTCGATCGCCGCCGTCGGGGCGCATCCCCGGCTGGCCCGGGCGCTGCTGGACGGGGCCGCCCGGGTGGGCGCGGACCGGGCGGCCGAGGTCGTGGCGCTGCTCGCGGAGGACACCGTCGCCGGGCCGGGCGACGACCTGACCGCCGCGTGGCGCCGGCTGCGCGCGGGCGCGGACCCGGGCGCCACGGCCCGCTGGCGGGCGGAGGTACGCCGCCTGCGCGCCGCCCTGCCCCCGGCCCCCTCGGGACCGGCGCCGGCGGCCGGCACCGGCCGGGCGCGGCCGGCCGACGACTCCGACCCGGCGACGGGCGGAAGCACCGGCCGGGCGCGGCCGGCCGACGACCTCGGCCCGACCGGGAACCCCGGCCAGGACCACCTGACCGACGACCTCGCCGCCGGGCTGCTGGTCGGGCTGGCCCACCCCGAGCGGCTGTCCCGGGCGCGGCGGCCGGGCGGCTCGGCGTACCTGATGAGCGGCGGGACCGCGGCGGAGCTGGCGCCCGGGTCGGGGCTGGCGGGCGCCGGGTGGCTGGCGGTGGCGGTGGCGGACCGCTCCCCCGGCGCGCCGGCCGCCCGGGTGCGGCTGGCGACCCCGCTCGACGAGGCGACCGCCCGGGAGGCGGGCGGGCCGCTGCTGCGCGCCGAGCGGGAGGTCGGCTGGTCCGGCGAGGACGTGGTGGCGCGTGAGGTGGTGCGGCTGGGCGCCATCGAGCTGGCCGAGCGGCCGGTCCGGCCCGGGGCGGAGGAGGTGGCGGCGGCCCTGCTGACGGGCCTGCGCCGCACCGGTCTCGGACTGCTGACCTGGACCCCGGCGGCGCGGGCGCTGCGCGGGCGGCTGGCGTTCTGCCGGCACGCGCTCGGCGGCGACTGGCCCGACGTGGGCGACGAGGCGCTGCTCGCCGACGCGCCGGCCTGGCTCGGCCCGGAGCTGGCCGCCGCCCGCCGCCGGGCCGACCTGGCCCGGGTCGACGTGGCGGGCGCGCTGCGCCGATTGCTGCCGTGGGCGCTGGCGGCCCGGCTCGACGAGGTGGCGCCGGAGCGGATCACCGTGCCGAGCGGTTCCCGGATCCGGCTCGACTACGCCGACCCGGCGGCGCCGGTCCTCGCGGTGAAGCTCCAGGAGACGTTCGGCTGGCGGGACGCGCCGCGGATCGCCGACGGCCGGGTGCCCGTGCTGCTGCACCTGCTCTCGCCGGCGGGGCGGCCGGTGGCGGTCACCGCCGACCTGGCGTCGTTCTGGCGCACCGGCTATCCGCAGGTGCGGGCGGAGCTGCGCGGCCGTTACCCGCGCCACCCGTGGCCGGAGGACCCGACCACGGCCCAGCCCACCCGGCACGCCACCCCGCGCCGCCGCTGAGCCGGGCTACTCCTCCACCACGTCGGCGATGACCACCGTGACGTTGTCCGGCCCGCCGGCGCGCAGCGCCAGGTCGATCAGCCTGCGGGCGCACTCCGCGCGGTCCGGGTGCTCGGCGAGCACCTCGGCGAGCGTGTCCGGGCGGACCACGTTGGACAGGCCGTCGCTGCACAGCAACCAGCGGTCGCCGGGCCAGGGCACCATCGTCGCGTACGCCGGGGAGACCTCGTCGCCCTGCAGGGCCTGGGTGACCACGGCCCGGCGGGGGTGGCTGCTGGCCTGGTCGGGGGTGATCACCCCCTGGTCGACGAGCATCTGCACGAACGTGTCGTCCCGGGTGATCTGCTTGAGCACCCCTTCCCGGAACAGGTAGGCACGGGAGTCGCCGACGTGGGCGAGGGCCAGGCAGCTGCCCGTCCGGGCGAAGAGCAGGGCGGTCAGGGTGGTGCCCATGCCCTGCCGCTCCGGGTCCTCGGCGACCGCCTGGCGGATCCGCGCGGTGGCCAGCTCGATGCCGCTCTGCAGCGCGGCCACCAGCGCGTCCTCCGGGGTCTCCACGTCCAGCGGAGCGACCGCCTCGATGGCGATCGCGCTGGCCAGGTCGCCGGCCGCCATCCCGCCCATGCCGTCGGCGACGGCGACGAGCCAGGGGCCGGCGTGCAGGGCGTCCTGGTTCCCACTGCGGATCAGCCCACGGTCGCTCGTTCCCACGGAACGCAGCTTCAGGGTCATGGGTGGCAGCCTGCCAGGCCGAGGGCGCAGTTGTCTCTAGGAGATCAGCACCTCGGCGCGTCGCGCGGCGAATCTCACTGTCGCGCGCCGCCGCACCGACGGAAGGCCACCACGTACCGGACGCCGTCGCAGATATCGGTGGACCGGGCCCGGGGCGTACGAGATGGTGGCCGGCATGGACGACGCGGAGCGGCGGGTGTGGGGGCGGCTGCCGGACGGTGCCCGCGCCGCGCTGGCCCGCCTGGCCCCGGCGGACCTGCGCACGCTGCTGCTGGCGGTGGCCCGGGACCGGGCCGCTGCGGCACGCCCGGCGGACCTGGTCCGCCGCTGGCGGACGGACCGGTTCACCCGGCCGGCGGCGGTCGACCCGCGGGTGCTGTCCGGGGTCGAGGCCCGCCTGTGGGACCTGCTGCCCGCCGACGTCACGGGCGTCGACCTCTCCCCCGTCGCGCCGCTCGGGACCTGCGCCGCGGTCGCGCCGGTGAGCCAGAACCGGATCGTCACCACCCTGCGGCTCACCGAGGTGCTGAGCGATCCCACCAACGCCCTCGCGATCGAGGCCGCGGTGCGCCGCCGGGAACAGCCCGCCGACGGCACGGTGCACCTGGCCGCCTGCCACCGGGTGCTGCGGGCGCAGGACTTCGGGCCCGGATTCTCGGCGCACTTCCGGCTCTTCGCGCTGGTCTCGAGCGCCCGTGACAGCGGGTCGGGCAGCACCCAGGCGCGGCTGCTCACGCTGCACCTGGCGTACTGGCGGACAGTGCTCGCCACCCTGGTGCCGCAGGCGTCGGCGCGGCTACGCCTGACGGTCCTCGACAGCCCTGTCGTCGGCGAGCGGATCGCGGACACCGTCCGGCCGGGGCTCGGCCCGTCCACCGTGCCGCTGGTGGACGAGCCGGAGCGCCGGCGCGGCCGGGGCTACTACGTGGACGCCGCGCTGCGGATCACCGCGGGCGACGGCGGGAACGAGGTCGAGCTCGGCGACGGCGGCTTCACGGACTGGACCGCCCAGCTTGCCGGCGACCGCAAGGAACGCTGCCTGGTCTCCTGCCTGGCCACCGAGCGGCTCGCCGCGCTGGCCGGCGGCCCCGGAGCCCCGGCCGGGGCCGACGCCCCCGACGCCCGGCGGCCCTGACGCCCCTGAGCGGAGCGCCGGGGCCGGGGCAGGTGACACGGGACTGTCGAGCTGCCCGCGCAGATGGGCAGGGGTGGGCACGGTTGGTCCCATGGGTGGGGCAGCTCGACAGCGTTCGCCGAGCGGCTGCGGGGGGGCGATCGTCGCGGAATGGCGCAACCGGCTGCCACTCGACGCACGACCGCGGCAGCAATCGACGCACACCGCTGTAGCACGATGCCCACCATGACCGAGCGGAGCATCACCCTGCGTCCCGGCGGCCCCGCCGACGCGCCCGCCGTGCTGCGGCTGCTCGACGACGCGACCGCCTGGCTGGTGGCGCGGGGGCGCACCGGCCAGTGGGGCACCGAGCCGGCGTCGACCGATCCGCGGCGGATCGCGCAGGCCGACGCCTGGTCGGCGGGCGGCGGGCTGTGGCTGGCGATGCTCGGTGACCGGCCGGTCGGGGCGTTGGTGGTGGGCGCGGCGACGGACTACGTGCCGCCGGCCACCGAGCCCGAGTTGTACGTCAACCTGCTGGTCACCGACAGGGCGCACAGCGGTTCGGGGATCGGTGGCCGCCTTCTCGCCCATGCCGCGGAGCTGGCCCGGGGGCACGGGCTCAGCCTGCTCCGGGTCGACTGCTACGCGGGCGGGGACGGCGCGCTGGTCCGCTGGTACGAGCGGCAGGGCTTCACCCCCACCGAACCGTTCACGGTCGAGCGACCGGGCCGCGACCCGTGGCCCGGGCAGGTCCTCGCCCGCCGCCTGCCCTGACCCCGGGCGGGCTCAGCCGATCTCCTCGTCCACGAAGCACCAGCGCCAGGTCTCCCCCGGTTGGATCGACCGCATGACCGGGTGCGCGGTGGCGGCGAAGTGCGCCGAGGCGTGCTGGTACGGCGAGGAGTCGCAGCACCCGACGTGCCCGCAGGTGAGGCAGGACCGCAGGTGCACCCAGTACTCGTTGCCGATGGCCACGCACTCCGGGCAGACGTCGGTGCTCTCCGGCACGGCGGCGCCCGCTTCGGTCAGGTGCTGACAACTCACTCCACGACCTCCCGCCGCAGCAACGACTCCTCCAGGTCCAGCTCCCGGTAGGCGCGCACCAGCACCTCCTCGGGGATGCGGCCGGAGTCCCGGGCGTCCCGGAACACCTCCCGCTCTGCGTCGATCATCTCCTGCCGCAGCCGACCGTACGCCTGGGACGGCGTCTCCCGCGCGGTGCCGCCGAGGCGCTCCCAGGCCAGGTTGGTGCGCTCGTCCAGCGCCCGACGCAGCCGCTCCACCACGGGCGCGGGGGCGGTGTCGGCGAGCGCGTCGAGGCGCTCCCGTGCCGCGCGGCTGGCCTGCTGCTGCACGCCCGCGGCCGAGAGCGCGTCCTGCACCGGGTCGTCGGGCGGCAGCCGCATCCGGCGAGCCACCAGCGGCAGGGTGGCGCCCTGGCCGACCAGGGTCACCACGATCACCGCGAAGGCCAGCCAGATGAACAGCGCGCGCGGGTAGGACCGGCCGTCGGCGAGGGTGAGCGGCAGGGCGAGGGCGGCGGCCAGGGTGACCACGCCGCGCATGCCGGCCCATCCGAGCACGATCGGATAGCGCGGCGACGGCGGGGACTCCCGGCGACGGATCCTGGGCACCAGCCGGGCCAGGTAGGTGGCCGGGAAGAGCCAGACGAACCGGGTCAGGAAGACGGCGAGCAGCACCGCCGCGGTGATCGCGACCAGGAATCCGGCCGGCTCGTCGAGTTCCCGGAGCACCTCCGGCAGTTGGAGGCCGACCAGCAGGAAGACCAGGCCCTCCAGCAGGAACCGGGTCAACCGCCAGAACGCACCGACCTGGAGTCGGGACGCGGCCGACATCAGCCGGGGCAGCCGGTGCCCGAGCGCCAGTCCCGTGACCACCACCGCGACCACCGCGGAGGCGTGGATCTCCTCGGCGGCGAAGGCGACCGCGAACGGGATGATCAGCGACAGCGCGTTGTCCAGCAGCGGGTCGGTGATGTGCCGGTGCAGGAAGCCGAAGACGACCGCGCCGAGCACGCCGACCACGATGCCGCCACCGGTGGCCGTGACGACCTCCACGGCCACCTCCGTGACGCCGACGGCGGCACCGATGCTGGCCAGGGTGGCGACCCGCAGCAGCACCAGCGCCGTCGCGTCGTTGAGCAGGCTCTCCCCCTCCAGGATCGTCACGACCCGTCGGGGCAGCCCGATGCGGCGGGCCACCGCGGTGGCGGCGACCGCGTCGGGCGGTGCCACCACCGCGCCGAGGGCCAGGCAGACCGCGAACGGCACCGCCGGCAGCATCAGGTGTACGACGAGGCCGACCGCGAACGCGGTGAACAGCACCAGCCCGACGGCGAGCAGCAGGATCGGCCGCAGGTTGAGCCGGAACGCCGGCACCGAGGTCTCGAGTGCGGCGACGTAGAGCAGGGGCGGCAGGATGCCCACGAGCACCAGTTCGGGGTCGAGGCGCACCTGCGGGAAGCCCGGCACGAAGGCGAGGGCGAGGCCGAGCACCACGAGCAGGATCGGCGCGAGCAGCCCGAGCTTCCGGGCCAGCGCCGCACCCAGCGTCGCGATCGCGAGGAAGACGACGACGTCGAACAGAGCTTCCATGAGTTACGAGCCTATGGCCCGCTCGGCTCACCCGACGCCGCGCAGCTTCGGCAGCACCTCCGCCCCGAACGTGTCGACGAAGGCCCGCTGCTCCTGCCCGACGTGGTGCAGGGCGATCTGGTCGAAGCCGAGGTCCAGGTACTCCTCCAGCCAGCCGACGTGCCGGCCCAGGTCGGCGGAGACGTTGACGACCTCGCGGACCCGCTGCATCGGCACCTGCTCCGACACCACGTCGAAGTGCTCGGCCGTGTCCAGGTCCCAGCAGACCGGCGGCGCGAAGACGTTGCTGCGCCACTGGTCGTACGCGAGCCGCTCGGCCTCGGCCTGCTCCCGCGCCCAACTCAGGTGCACCTGCAGGTGCAGCGGCCCGCGCCCGCCGGCACCCCGGTACGCCTCGATCATCTGCCGCAGGTGCGCGGCCGGCGCGTTCACGGTGATCAGCCCGTCCGCCCACTCGGCGCACCAGCGGGCGGTGGCCACGCTGACCGCCGCGCCGATCAGCGCCGGCGGCTGCTCCGGCCGGGTCCACAGCTTCGCCCGGTCGACCCGGACCAGGCCGTCGTGGCTGACCTCCTCGCCGGCCAGCAGCGCGCGGATCACGTCCACGCACTCCCGCAGCCGCGCGTTGCGGACGTCCTTGCGCGGCCAGCCGTCGCCGGTGATGTGCTCGTTGCTCGCCTCGCCGGTGCCCAACGCCGCCCAGAACCGGCCCGGGTACATCGCCGCGAGGGTGCCGATCGCCTGCGCGACGATCGCCGGGTGGTAGCGCTGGCCGGGCGCGTTGACCACGCCGAAGGGCAGGTTGGTGGCCTGGAGGGCCGCGCCGAGCCAGGACCAGGCGAAGCCGGACTGGCCCTGCCGCCCGCTCCAGGGCGAGAAGTGGTCCGAGGACATGGCGGCGTCGAAGCCGGCCCGCTCGGCGTGGACCACCGCGTCCAGCAGGGCGCGGGGATGGATCTGCTCGTGGGACGCGTGGAAGCCGAACACCGTCATGGCGTCACTCCGTACCCGTGACGGTGTCCGGCTAAAGCTGCCCCCCGCCCGGCCGCGCCCGGGCGCTGCTACTCGGCGTGCGCGCCCGCGCCGGCCGTGGCGGCCCCCTCGCCCACCCAGACGGTCTTGGTGTTGCAGAACTCGCGCATGCCCAGCGCGGAGAGCTCCCGGCCGTACCCGGAGTTCTTCACCCCGCCGAAGGGCAGTTCCGGGTAGGACGTGGTCATCCCGTTGACGAACACGTTGCCGGCGTCCAGGTCGGTGGCGAAGCGCTCCTGCTCTTCGGGGTCGCGGGTCCAGGCGTTCGACCCGAGCCCGAAGGAGGTGCCGTTGGCCACCTCGATCGCCTCGTCGTACGACGACACGCGGTAGAGGCCGGCGACGGGCCCGAAGACCTCCTCGGACCACATCCGCATCTCCGGCCTCAGGTCGGTCACCACCGTCGGCGGGTAGAACCAGCCGGGGCCGGCGGGCGGCTCGCCGCCGCAGAGCACCGTGGCGCCCCTGTCGACCGCGTCCCGCACCTGGGCGTGGATCTCGTCGCGCCCGCCCTCGCTGGCCAGCGGGCCGACGTCGGTGTCGGGGTCCATCGGGTCGCCGACCCGCAGGGCCGACATGTGCGCGGCGAACTTCTCGGCGAAGGCGTCGAACACGTCGGCGTGCACGATGAACCGCTTGGCGGCGATGCAGGACTGGCCGTTGTTCTGGCAGCGGGCGGTGGTCGCCACCTCGGCGGCCCGGTCGAGGTCCGCCGAGGGCATCACCACGAACGGGTCGCTTCCGCCCAGCTCCAGCACCGTCTTCTTCAGCTCCCGGCCGGCGATCTGGGCGATCGAGCGGCCGGCGCCCTCGCTGCCGGTCAGCGTCGCCGCGCGTACGCGGGGGTCGCTGAGCACCCGGTCGACCTCGGCCGAGCCGACCAGCAGCGTGGTGAACGCCCCCTCCGGGAAGCCGGCGCGACGGAAGAGGTCCTCCAGCAGCAGCGCGGTCTGCGGCACGTTGGAGGCGTGTTTGAGCAGGCCGGTGTTGCCGGCCATCAGCGCCGGCGCGGCGAAGCGCATCACCTGCCAGAGCGGGAAGTTCCAGGGCATCACCGCGAGCACCGGCCCGATCGGCTGGTAGCGGACGAACGCCCGGGTGGCCTTGACCGCCGTCGCGTCGGCGGGCTCGTCGGCGAGGAACTCGGCGGCCTTCGCCGCGTAGAAGCGGCAGGCGGTGGCGCACTTGGTGACCTCGGCCTTGGCCGCCGCGTACGTCTTGCCCATCTCGGTGGTCATGAGCCGGGCGGTCTCGTCGCGTTCGGCCTCCAGCAGGTCGGCCGCCGCGGTCAGCCACCGCTCGCGCTGCGCGATCGTGGTGCCCCGCAGCTGGCGGTACGCCAGGTCGGCGCGCTCGATGGCGGCGTCGATCTGTTCGGCCGGCATCGGGTCGTAGCTCTTGAGCACCTGTCCCGTGGCGGGGTTGGTGGTCGCGATGGGCATCTCGTACTCCTGTCACTCGAAGAGTGAGTGGCGGGCGCCCGGCTCCTCCCGGCGGCGGGCGGCACGGCGGCGCTGGATGATGATCAGGTCGACCACGGCGACCACCGCGAAGACCACGCAGAGGACCCCCAGCCACACCAGGTCGGCACGGAACGCCAGCACCGCGAACACGGCCATGGTGACCAGCCCGAACCCGGCGAGCAGGAGCCGCATGTTCAGCGCGCTGTAGGCGTGGCCGACCGTGCCACGGGCGCGCCGGGGCTGCGATCTCGTCATTGCACGGACCTACCCCCGATCGGCCGGCTTAACCCGCTTTGCGGCCACCCCGGCCCCCCGCCGCGGGCCGCGTGGGCCGCGTCACGCCGCCGGTAAGGTGCGTTACACCCGGGCGCCATGAGCCGCCGGATCCCGCCGTGGCCGGGGAGGATGGTCGGCATGACCATGACCCACGCCCTGCCGGTGACCGTCGCCGTCGCGCGGCGCACCGATCCCGCCCGGACCAGCGAGATGGTGGCCTGGATGCGGGCCGGCACGGCGCTGGCCGAGGCGTTCCCGGGTTTCCTCGGGTCCGGCTGGGTACGCAGCGCGCCCGGCTCCGGCGAGTGGCACATCATCTACCGCTTCGCGGACCACGAGACGCTGCGCCGGTGGGAGGAGTCGCCGCAGCGGCACTGGTGGCTCTCCTCGGCGCAGGGCATCGTGGAGCACACCCGGGTGGAGCGGCGCACCGGGATCGAGGGCTGGTTCGACCCGCCGCGGGAGCACGTCGTCGAGACGGTGCCGGTCAGCGCCGATCCCACCGTGCCGCCGCCGTCCCCGCCGCGCTGGAAGCAGGCCGTGACGATCTGGCTGGCCTTCTTCCCGCTCAGCCTCACCGCGACGCTGCTGACCAGCCAGTTCCTCCCCGACGTGCCGCTGGCCGCCCGGGTGCTGCTGATGACCCTCACGCTGACCCCGCTAATGACCTACCTGGTGCTGCCCCGGATCACGGCGTCCCTGCACTGGTGGCTGCACGGGCAGCGCCCGCCGTGGCGCTCGGCCCGCTGACGCCCCGTCGCCCGCCGCGCAGGCGGGCTGCCAGTAGCAGGTCGAGGCGCGGCGGAACAGGGCTGTGCCGCATAGCCGACAGCAGCGGGTGACCGCACCCCGACCCGCGCGTACAGTTACCGCGCTGTTGCTCTCCGCTGCGGGACTGGGGAAGAGATGCCTCGACGCTGGGTCGCCGCCGTCGCCTGCCTGCTGGCACTGGTCGCCCTCGCCTGCGAGGGCGGCGGGGACCCCGGCTCCCGCCCGCCACGCGAGACGCCGTCGCCGGGCGCGTCCGGCGGCATCGCGGCGCTCGGCGACTCGATCAGCACCGGCTTCGGCTCCTGCCTGGTGCTGACCTCGTGCCAGCGCAACTCGTGGTCCACCGGGGACGGGCTGCGCGTGGACAGCCTCTACCGCCGGCTGCTCGACCGCACCCCCGCCATCCGCGGCCGGGCCTACAACCACGCCCGCCCGGGAGCGCGCGCGGCGTCACTGGAGGGACAGGCCCAGCAGGCGGTACGCGACCGCGTCGACCACGTGACCGTGCTGATCGGGGCCAACGACGTGTGCCGGGGCGGCATCGAGGCGATGACGCCCGTGACGCGGTTCCGCGCGGAGGTGGACCGGGGCCTGCGGGTGCTGCGGCAGGGCCGGCCGAAGGCGCGGGTGCTGGTGGTGAGCATCCCGGACCTGTACCGGCTCTGGGAGGTCGGGCACACCGACGCCCGGGCGGTCCGCGCCTGGAAGCGGGGCGTCTGCCCGGCACTGCTGGCCGACCCGGCCTCGACGGACCCGCTGGACCGGGCCCGCCGGGCGGCCGTCCGGGAGCGGATCGACGACTACAACGCCCAGCTCGCCGCCGCCTGCAAGGCGTACGGCTCACGCTGCCGCTACGACGGCGGGGCGGTGCACCGGGTGCGGTTCGACCTGGACCTCGTCAACCCGCTGGACTGGTTCCACCCCAACGCCGCCGGCCAGGACCGCCTGGCCGACGTGGCCTGGCGCGCCTCGGGCCTCGCCTCCTGACCGGCCCCGGGCTGGCCAGGAGGCCGGCACGGACCAGTCGTCGCCGGCACGGACCGGCCCGGGAAGCCGGCACGGGCGGAGAGCCGGCCCGAGGGATCAGGGTCGGCGGGGTCCGGGGACGGCGAGGGCACCGTAGTGGCGGTAGAGGGCACGGGAACGGACGGCCAGGTCCTTGGTGGCCGACGAGTTCGCCCAGGTGCCGAGGATGATCGCCGCCCCGGGCACCACCTTGGCGAAGAGCCGCTTCGCCGCGCGCACCCCGGCCATCTGGGCCAGGCGTACGCCCAGGCGCAGCATCACCCTGCCGAGCGGGTTCTGCCCGCCGCTGCCGAACAGGGCACCGGCGCGCTCCCGCCCGGCGGCCACCCCGAGCGCGAGCCGGGCGCTCTCGGCCACCTTGTGCACCTTCTGCAGCACGAGCAGGTCGGTGGCCCGGTCGGGGTGCAGCGGGTCGACGCCGTACGCGGCGGCGACGTGCAGCACCATCCGGGCCTGGGTCCAGGCCAGCACGCCCACGTCGATCACGGCACCGGGCAGCCCGGCCGCCCCGGAGACGGCGCCGGAGAGCCGGGCGTGGTTGACGAACTTGCGTACGGCCTGCTCCGCCAGGGCCTCGACGGAGGCCCCGGGCTGCTCGGCCCGGGCCCGCGCGGCCCACTGCGCCGCCTCCGGCCCCAGCCGGCGCACGGCCTCCAGGGCGAGGTGCTCCGGGGCGTACTGCGGATCCTCCCGCATCCGGTCCCAGAGCTTGAGCGGCGGCGCCTCCGGGACCTCCTGCGGAGGCGCCGGCACCACCGCCGGCGGCTGGGGCGCTCCCGCGGCGGGCTGGGTGGGCTGGCCGTCGGCGGGCGCGGAATCGGTCACTGGTTCTCCCGGGGGTCGGAGAGGTCGTCGGGGGTCAGCGGCGGTTCTGGAGCTTGGCGGCGAGGCCCTTCAGCTTCTGCTGGGTGCCGGGCTTGGCCAGCTCGCGCCGGCCACGGTCGATCAGTTGCTGGCCCTTCGGCGAGCGCAGAAAGGTGCTGATCCGCTGCATCAGAGACATGTCGTCCTCCTGTCGGTGGCGCCTCTTCCATGTGTACCCCGGAGCGACAACATCCGTACCCCGGACACCCGAACCGCAACCGTCCACTGTGGTCGGCGGAAGACTACTGGCCGGCCTCCAGGATCGCCTCGACGACCTCCGCGGCCCGCCACTCGTGCTTGGCGTAGTGCTCCGGGTAGGCCGAGATCTGCACCGCCTGGGCGGCGTCGGTCAGCCGCATCTGCTGCCAGCCGGGCACCTGCGCCAGCGCGGCGAGGAACTGCCGGGTGGCGAACTCCGGATCCATCAGCTGCCCCACCTCGCCCCACCCGCTGCTGGAGCGCTGCTGGAACAGCCCGACCGAGTCGTGGTCCCAACCGATGCCCTGGTGGGGGTAGTTCTGGGACTCGGGAAGCACCCCGCTGGCGATGTTGTAGAGGTTGCTCTCCTGCATCGCGGTGGCGACCGCGATGACGAACGCGCGCCGGGGCATGTCCATCTTCCGCCCCGTCCGCACGATCACCTCGGCGTTCTCCATCTGGGCGTTGTCGAGTCCGGCCACGGGGGCGGGGTCGACGGGCTTGCGCTTGGTCTTCTTCGGGGCGGGGGTGGCGGTGTCCGGGTCGGCGGCGGCGGTGGGGCTGGCGGGGGTGGAGGCGGGGGCGCGTTCCAGGCTGCGGGAGGCAGCGTCCGGCTCGGCGCGCTCCGCGAGCGCGGAGGGGGCGGCGACGGGGGCCGGGTCGGCGGCGGAGTCGTCCCGGGCGCCCTGGGCGACGGCGGTCAGGCCGAGGCAGCACAGCACGCCGGCGGCGAGGGCGACCCGGGCCCGGGCCGGCGCGGGCAGCAGCATCCGGGCGTACGCCCCGACGGAGCGGAGGCCAGCAGGCCGATCGCGCGAGGGGGTATCGTCCGAACGGTCGATCGGGTCACCAGGGGTGATCTGGTTGTCGAGGGTGCGGTCGTCACGCATCAGCCGAGGCTAGGCAGACCCAAACTCCGATCACCCCGGGTGATCTCGTGGCATTTTTCACGAAAGCGCCCCCACCCGCAGGACGCCCCGAGCGTTCCGGGGCGACCGGGAACGCATCTCGCGTACCGGGCATACCTCGCGGCGGCGCCCGGGCGCCCCCTGGCCGCACGGAAGGGGGACGAAGCGCCGACCCCGAGTGCATGATCCCCGAGGTCACCCTTTCGGCCGATAGGCTGGTCCACCTCACGGCCATCGCTGGGCGTCCGACGGTGGAGTTGCGGGGATACGCCCTGATTGCTGATCACGCGGTGGCCCCCCGGGAGCCGCCGGCAGGAATGCATGAGGATGGCGGGTACGTTCCCCGAACGGGTGCCGTCCCCGCGCGGCGACCCGTACGCACGACCCAGGGAGGTCCGCACCGGTGCTCGACCCACACGAGCTCTACGAACTCATCGACGAGCTGCCCGACCTCGGTCAGCCCGTCCTGATCCAGGCCCTCACCGGGTTCGTCGACGCCGGCAGCGCCACCCGACTGGCCAGGGAGCAGCTGCTCACCTCGCTGGACGCCCGCCCGATCGCCCGGTTCGACGTCGACCAGCTCTTCGACTACCGCTCGCGCCGGCCGGTGATGACCTTCGTCGAGGACCACTGGGAGTCGTACGACGCCCCGGCGTTGGAGCTGCACGTGCTGCGCGACGACGACGAGACGCCCTTCCTGCTGCTCACCGGCCCGGAGCCGGACCTGCAGTGGGAGCGCTTCGTGGCCGCCGTCGGCGCGCTCACCGCGCGGCTGGACGTCCGGCTCACCGTGGGGCTCAACGCGATCCCGATGGCCGTGCCGCACACCCGCCCCGCCGGGGTGACCGCACATGCCACCCGGCGCGAGCTGATCGCCGGCTACGAGCCGTGGTTGCAGCGGGTGCAGGTGCCGGGCAGCGTCGGGCACCTGCTGGAGTTCCGCCTCGGCGAGCTGGGCCGCGACGCCCTGGGCTTCGCCGCCCACGTGCCGCACTACGTGGCGCAGACCGAGTACCCGGCCGCCGCCGAGGTGCTGCTCGCCTCCGTGTCCCGCAGCACCGGGTTGCTGCTGCCCCGCGACGGGCTGCGCTCGGCCGCCGAGGTGGTCCGGCTGGAGATCGACCGGCAGGTCGCGCAGACCGACGAGGCCGCCCAGCTGGTGCAGGCCCTCGAGGAGCAGTACGACGCGTTCGCGCGCGGCCGGGGCGAGCGGAGCCTGCTCGCCAAGGAGACGGGGCCGCTGCCGACCGCCGACGAGCTGGGCGCAGAGCTGGAGCGGTTCCTGGCCGAGCAGACCCGCCCGGGCGACACCCCGACCACCTGACGGGCCGCCGGCGCGACACCCCGGGAGCTGACGCGGCGGCGCGGGCACGGATGGGGCAGGCTGGACCCATGCGCCTGGCGACCTGGAACGTGAACTCGGTGAAGGCCCGCCTGCCCCGGCTGCTGGAGTGGCTGGCCGGCACCGGGCCGGACGTCGTCTGCCTACAGGAGACGAAGTGCCCGGACGGGGCCTTCCCGGTGGCCGAGGTCGGCGAACTGGGCTACCACGTGGCCAGCCACAGCGACGGCCGGTGGAACGGGGTGGCGATCCTGTCCCGGGTCGGCCTGGCCGACGTGGTGGTGGGGTTCCCGGGCGAGCCGGGGTTCCCCGAGCCGGAGGCCCGGGCCATCTCCGCGACCTGCGACGGGGTGCGGGTCTGGTCGGTGTACGTGCCGAACGGCCGCACGCCGGACGACCCGCACTACGCGTACAAGTTGTCCTGGTTCGCGGCGCTGCGGGACGCCCTGGAGACGGAGTTGGCGAGCGGGGTGCCGCTGGCCGTCTGCGGTGACTTCAACGTCGCCCCGACCGACGCCGACGTCTGGGACCCGGCGGTGTTCACCCACTCCACGCACGTCACCCCGGCCGAGCGGGCTGCCCTCGCGGCGCTGCGCGACCTCGGGCTCTCCGACGTGGTGCCCACCCCGATGAAGGGCCCTCACCCGTTCACCTACTGGGACTACCGGGCGGGGATGTTCCACCAGAACAAGGGCATGCGGATCGACCTCGTGTACGCCTCGGCGCCGTTCACGCGGGCGGTCCGCTCGGCGTACGTGGACCGGGAGGCCCGCAAGGGCAAGGGCCCGTCCGACCATGCCCCGATCGTGGTGGACGCCGACCTGGTTCCGGCGGTCGAGTCGTTCTGAGCCCCGACGGCGTGACTAGGGTGGAGCCATGGCAGTCGTGAAGATCAACGCGATCGACGTCCCTCCCGGCGCGGGCGAGGAACTGGAGAAGCGGTTCGCCGCCCGGGCCGGCGCCGTGGAGAACTCCCCCGGGTTCCTCGGCTTCGAGCTGCTCCGCCCGGTCGCCGGGGAGAACCGCTACTTCGTCTACACGAGGTGGGAGAGCGAGGAGGCCTACCAGGCGTGGGCCGCCGGCCCCTCCCGCGCCGCCCACGCCGGCACGGGCGAACGGCGCCCCCCGGTCGCCTCGGGCGCCAACCTCCTGGAGTTCGAGGTCGTCCAGCAGGTCCCGCCCCGCCCCTGACCCCGTCCCCGGTGGGTCAGGCGGGGCGGGAGGAGATCAGGGTGGCGAAGGCGATGATGTTGTCGGCGTAGCCCGTCCGGCCGCCGAGCCAGTCGCCGCCGCAGGTGATGAGGCGCAGACCCGGCGGGCCCTCGTCGCCGTAGACCCGCTCCGCCGGCAGCCGCTCCTTCGGGAAGTGCTCCACCGAGTCGACCCGGAACACCACGACCGAGCGGTCCGCCCGGGTCACCTCGACCGTGTCGCCCGGCCGCAGCCTGTGCAGGTCGTAGAAGACCGACGGGCCGCTCTTGGTGTCCACGTGCCCCACGATGACCGCCGGGCCCGGCTCGCCGGGGGTCGGGCCCCGGTCGTACCAGCCGGTCTCGTCGGCCCGGTCCAGCGGCGGGACGGCGATCGAGCCGTCCCGGGCCTCGCCCACGGGCGCCACCGGCGCGGCCAACTCGATCGAGGGGATCGACAGGCGTACGGGCCGGCTGGCCGACAGGGCGCCGCTCTCGCTGCGGGCCGGACGCGACTCCCCCGCGCCGGCGGCCCAGTCGAACGGCCCGGCCGTCCGCCCCAACCCCGCCCCGGTGGCGAAGACCCCGACCAGCACCAGCACCACGGCCAGCGGCACCGACCAGGGGCGGCGTCCGGGCGGCGGACGCCGGCGGGCCGCTGCGGCGGGCGGCTGGGGGGCGGGCGAGGTGGCCATGAGCGGGCTCACCGTCGGGCGGCGTCCCGCGCGGCGCGCGGGCGGCGCGCCGCGACCACCGCGAGGACGATGCCGGCCACGGTCAGCGCGAGACCACCGGGAAGCAGCAGCCCGCCGGTGAACCCGCCGTCGCCTCCGCCGAAGCCCGTCGCCGGGCCGCGACTGGGCTTCACCGCCTTGACCACCTGGAGCATGGTCGAGGCGGTCTCCCCGTCGGGGCACTCCAGCTTGACCCGGTAGTTGCCGGGCCGGGTGCGCTCGCGCACCATCGGCGCGGCGGTCAGCAGCCCGCGCTGCGGCTGCACCTGCACCCGGCCGAAGGCGTCCGAGACCACGATCGCGGGGATCGAGTTGTCCCGGCAACTGGCCCGGATGCCGACGAGGAAGCCCGGCTGCACGGTGCTCGGGCTGACCTCGACGAAGACGGTGGGCTCCGGCGGCTTCGGCTGCGGCGGGCCCCCCGGCGCGGGCTCCGCCCGCAATCCGGCAACGGGGAGGCCGACGGCGACGGGGAGGCCGGTGGCAGCGGGGAGGCCGGTGGTCGGCGGGGCGGCCCCGGCCGGCCAGGCCGCGAGCAGCGGGCCGGCGAGCGCGGTCGCGATCGCCAGCGCCAGACCGCCGCGGTGCACTGACACGACGCCACCTCCCGGCGCGTTGAGGCAGTGCCGGGCAACACCAGGAGCCCGGTCTGCCGTACGGGATGGATCCTCTCATCCCCGGGCGAACATCACATGCGATCCGGCGCGGTCGTCGCGTACGCTCGGGTCGTTGTGACCTTCATCGACTCTCCCGCCGCCGCGCCCGCGCCGCCCGCCGCCCGGACGATCCGCACCTTCCATCCGCGCCGCGGCCGGATGAGCAGCCGCCAGACGGAGGCGTTGGACCGGCTCTGGCCGGTCCACGGCCTGCTCGTCCCGGACGAGCCCGGCACGCCGGTGGACCTGGCCGGCCTGTTCGGCCGTCGGGCCCCGGTGGTGGTGGAGATCGGGTCCGGGATGGGCGACACCACCGCCGCGATGGCCGCCGCCGACCCGGATCGAGACTATCTGGCGGTCGAGGTGCACACGCCCGGAATCGCCAACCTGCTGGACCTGGTGGACCGGCACGGCCTGCGCAACGTGCGGGTGGCGCAGGGCGACGCGCTGGACCTGGTGGCGGGCCTGCCGGCGGCGTCGCTGGACGCGGTGCACGTCTTCTTCCCGGACCCGTGGCCCAAGTCGCGGCACCACAAGCGGCGGATCATCCAGCCGGCCCACGTCGCGCTGCTGCGCTCCCGGCTGGTGCCCGGCGGCACCCTGCACTGCGCCACCGACTGGGCCGAGTACGCCGAGGCGATGCGGGAGACGCTGGACGCCGACCCGGGGCTGGTCAACGCGCACGACGGCTTCGCCCCCCGCCCGCCGCACCGCCCGGTCACCAAGTTCGAGCGCCGAGCCCTGACGGCCGGCCGCCCGGTCTTCGACCTGATCTACCGGCGGGCGTGACAAAGGCCCCGGTCACCGTATTCCATCGTGCAGGGTCTTCTTCCCCACGCCCGACGGCCCGGGGCCGGTTGGCGCGCGGGGGCATGATCCAGGCACCATGGGACCCGCTATGACGCTCACCGCCGCGCTGCCGACCAGCGCCGACCCCGACACCCTCTTCGACGCGTTCGCCGGCTGGGCGAAGGAGCGCGGTCTCGACCTCTACCCCCACCAGGAGGAGGCGGTCATCGAGATCGTCTCCGGCGCCAACGTGATCATGAATACGCCGACCGGCTCCGGCAAGAGCCTGGTGGCGATCGCGGCGCACTTCGCGGCCCTGGCCGACGACCGGACCACCTTCTACACCGCCCCGATCAAGGCCCTGGTGTCGGAGAAGTTCTTCGCCCTCTGCGAGGTCTTCGGCGCCGACAACGTCGGCATGCTGACCGGCGACGCCAGCGTCAACGCCGACGCCCCGATCATCTGCTGCACGGCCGAGATCCTGGCCAACCTGGCGCTGCGCGAGGGCGACCGGGCCGACGTCGGCCAGGTGATCATGGACGAGTTCCACTTCTACGCCGAGCCGGACCGCGGCTGGGCGTGGCAGGTGCCGCTGATCGAGCTGCCGCAGGCCCAGTTCGTCCTCATGTCGGCCACGCTCGGCGACACCACCCGCTTCGTCGACGACCTGACCCGGCGCACCGGCCGGCCCACCGCCGTCGTCCGCTCGGCCGAGCGGCCGGTCCCGCTCCTCTTCTCGTACGCGATGACGCCGCTGCACGAGACCCTGGAGGAGTTGCTGGAGACGAAGCAGGCGCCGGTCTACGTCGTGCACTTCACCCAGGCCGCTGCCCTGGAACGCGCCCAGGCCCTGATGAGCGTGAACGTCTGCACCCGGGCCGAGAAGGACATGATCGCCCAGGCGATCGGGAACTTCCGGTTCACCTCCGGCTTCGGCAAGACCCTGTCCCGGCTGGTCCGGCACGGCATCGGCGTGCACCACGCCGGCATGCTGCCCAAGTACCGCCGGCTGGTGGAGACCCTCGCCCAGGCCGGCCTGCTCAAGGTCATCTGCGGCACGGACACCCTCGGCGTCGGGATCAACGTGCCGATCCGCACCGTGCTGTTCACCGGCCTGTCCAAGTACGACGGCGTGCGCACCCGGCTGCTCAAGGCCCGCGAGTTCCACCAGATCGCCGGGCGGGCCGGTCGGGCCGGCTTCGACACCATCGGCCGGGTGGTGGTGCAGGCCCCGGAGCACGTCATCGACAACGAGAAGGCCCTGGCCAAGGCCGGCGACGACCCGAAGAAGCGGCGCAAGGTGGTGCGCAAGAAGCCGCCGGAGGGGTCGATCGGCTGGGGCAAGCCCACCTTCGAGCGCCTGGTCGAGGCCGAGCCCGAGCCGCTGACGTCCAGCTTCCAGGTCAGCCACTCGATGCTGCTCAACGTGATCGGCCGCCCCGGCGACGCGTTCGCGGCGATGCGGCACCTGCTCACCGACAACCACGAGGACCGGGCCGCCCAGCGCCGGCACATCCGGCGCGCCATCGCCATCTACCGGGCGCTGCGCGCCGGCGGGGTGGTCGAGCAGCTCGACGAGCCGGACGAGACCGGCCGGCGGGTCCGTCTCACCGTCGACCTCCAGCTCGACTTCGCCCTCAACCAGCCGCTGTCACCGCTGGCCCTCGCGGCGATCGAGCTGCTCGACGTCGAGTCCCCCTCGTACGCCCTCGACGTCCTCTCGGTGATCGAGTCGATCCTCGACGACCCGCGCCAGGTGCTCTCCGCGCAGCAGTTCAAGGCCCGCGGCGAGGCGGTCGCCGCGATGAAGGCCGAGGGGATCGAGTACGAGGCCCGGCTCGAACTGCTCGACGAGGTGACCTGGCCCAAGCCCCTCGCGGAGCTGCTGGAGTCGGCGTACGAGATGTACCGGCAGGGCCACCCGTGGGTGGCCGACCACCAGCTCTCCCCCAAGTCCGTGGTGCGGGACATGTACGAGCGGGCGATGACCTTCACGGAGTACGTCCAGTTCTACGGGCTGTCCCGCTCCGAGGGCCTCGTGCTGCGCTACCTCGCGGACGCGTACAAGACGCTGCGGCAGACCGTGCCCGAGGACGCGAAGACCGAGGAGCTGGTCGACCTCATCGAGTGGCTCGGCGAGCTGGTCCGCCAGGTCGACTCCAGCCTGATCGACGAGTGGGAGCGGCTGCGCAACCCCACCGACGCCGCCGAGGCGGCCGAGGCGCTGGACGACCGCGTCCCGGCGGTCACCCGCAACGCCCGCGCCTTCCGGGTGCTGGTGCGCAACGCCCTGTTCCGCCGGGTCGAGCTGGCCGCGCTGCGCCGCTGGCACGACCTCGGCGAACTGGACGCCGCGTCGGGCTGGGACGCCGACGCCTGGGCCGACGCGCTGGAGCCGTACTTCGAGGCGTACGACTCGATCGGGGTGGGGCCGGACGCGCGCGGGCCGGCACTGCTCATGATCGAGCAGGGCCGGGAGAAGTGGACGGTCCGGCAGATCCTGGACGACCCGGAGGGCGACCACGACTGGGGCATCAGCGCCGAGGTCGACCTCGCCGCCTCCGACGAGGCGGGCGCCGCGGTGGTCCGGATCACCTCGGTGGGGCAGCTCTAGATTGGTACAGGCTCGTTCAGAAGATGAGCGGGAGTGCGTCGCTGCTCTCGCGAGACCAAGCATCGTCGCGCCGCCGAGGGCTGGAACAATCCGTCCGTGAGAATCGATGACCTCGTCCGGCGGCAGCACGAGCTCCAGTCCGAGGCAGCCGACCTGCGGGCGGACCTCGCACTCGATGACGTCCTGGCTCGGCATGGCCGCGTCACGGGAGTCGGTAGCGCCGCGCTGGGCCTGATGGTGTGGCGTGATCTGGACCTGACGGTAGTCTGTTCAACCCTGGACACGGAAGGGGTGGCCCAGACGGCTGCTCTGCTGGCTCTCCATGGACAGACGCGTGAGGTGTGCTTCCGGAACGACACCGGCGACTGGAACACCAATCCCCGGTATCCCGACGGTCTGTACCTGGGTTTGCGGTGCCGTAGCCGTGCCGGCCAGCGATGGAAGATCGACATCTGGTTCGTAGACGAGCCCGACCGCCAACCCGATCTTGCCCATGTGAGGGACCTCCCCACGAGGCTTACCGAGGAGACTCGTGCCGCGATTCTGCTGGTGAAGGATGCCTGGGCCGGGCGACCGGAGTACGGAAAAGGCATATCCAGCTGGGACATTTACGCCGCCGTGCTTGACGACGGCGTGCGCACCCCTGCCGACTTCGAGGAATGGACTCGCAGGCGACACATCGCGCCAACCTCGGAATAGCCCCTCGATCACCTCGACCTGTCGGCAGAGGTGCGACAGTCGCTGGCAGCGCCCGTATCTGCCGCAGTGAGCGACTGGCCGGGCCAACTCCCCAAGGCCATGGCGCGGGTGCCGGCACCGCCCCTTTCACCCCTGGGCGATGTCACACCGGTCGATTAGAATGTATGTACTAATCGAGTTCCTGACCTGGGAGGACGCCCGTGACCACGCCCGCCTCCGCCCCGCCCACCCCCTACGCCACCCTGCTCGGCTTCACCCGCTACGTCGACCGCACCGGCCCCACCAAGGCCACCTTCGTCGGGGGCCTGCGCAAGCAGCGGGTCAGCCGCTCCGGCTTCAACCCGCACGGCCAGTTCGTCAAGGCGCTCAAGGCCGACATCGCCTTCCACACCGGCGGCACCCACCTCGACCAGGTGGCCGACGTGGTCAAGCCCCGCTGGCGCCCCCTCTACGAGGCCCTCGTCCCCGGCGCGCGGGCCTGGCTGCACTCCCTCGGCGAGCCGAGGGCCGTCGACCTCGCCCAGACCCGCGACGCGCTCGCCATGCTCGGCGACCTGCCCGTCAAGATCAACCCCCAGTTCGGCGTACGCCACGCCGACGGTCGCGTCGAGGCCGTCCGCCTGCATTTCGACGAGGCCCCGCCCAGCCCGGAGGCGGTGCTCGCCACCCTGCACCTGATGGCCCGGCACATGGACGCGGTGCTCCCGCACGCCGAGCCGGTCCTCGTGGACGTCCGCCGGGGCGAGGCCCACCGCATGCCCGCCGACGCCCGGCCCGAGCAGATCGAGCGTTGGCTGGCCGGCGAGGCGGCCGCCTTCCAGGCGATCTGGGCCACGGCCGCCTGACCCCACCCACCACCCGCCCCCTGGGCCTACCCGGAGCCCGACGCGCGCCACCTTCCCGGAGCCGGCCGACACCGCGCCCCGGGAGGTGGCGCGTCGCCGTTGCGGCGGCCCACCGCGCCCCGGCGACCACCCGGAGTCCACGCCCTTCGGGCGTAATTCGCCCAGGTCGGGGCAGAACGGCGGCGCGGCGACAATCACTTTCCCCGCCGATGGTTGAGCCTTCAACCATCTCCGGGTACGGTGGTCCCCGGCGGCATCCGACAGGACCGGCGGACCGAGATCCGGGCCGCGAGGCGTTCCGCCCGCCGGTCGCGTCGCGCCCGGCCGTCCGCGACACGGCGCGCGTCGACCCCGACCGGCCGTTCGGCAGTCCATCCAGCATGAGGAGCAGAACCATGACCCTGCCCACCACCGTCCGTGACGTCGCGATGCTGCTCGCCCGGATCGGCGTCGGCATCGTCTTCTTCGCCCACGGCTGGCAGAAGCTGGTCACCAACGGCGTCGACGGGACCGCCGCCTTCTTCGACCAGGCCGGCGTACCCCTGCCGACCGTGTCCGCGTGGTTCGCCACGGGCGTCGAACTGCTCGGTGGCGCGGCGCTGATCCTCGGCGCGGTCGTCCCGATCGCCGGCGTCCTGCTCGCGCTGGACATGCTCGGCGCGTACATCTTCGTGCACGCCGGCAACGGCCTGTTCGTGGACAAGGGCGGCTACGAGCTCCTCCTCGTCCTCGGCGCGGCGAGCCTGCTGCTGGCGGCGGTCGGAGCCGGCCGGCTCAGCGTCGACCACCTGCTGACCGGCCGCCGGGCCGCCGAACCGGCCCCCGCCGGCCGGGCCTGACCCGTACAACGCAGTGGGGGGGGGGGGGGGGGGGGGGGGGGGGGGGGGGGGGGGGGGGGGGGGGGGGGGGGGGGGGGGGGGGGGGGGGGGGGGGGGGGGGGGGGGGGG
>NZ_JBVJGT010000018.1:0-121401 GCF_055587185.1 Micromonospora sp. NPDC048040
TAGTGACACGCCTGCTAGGCGTCCAAAGCCGTGTTTCCGCAGCTCAACCCCAAGATTCGTGTACTAGCCGACCAGCACATCTGTGGAACCCAGGCAGCACGAGAGGTGTCTTCTCGCCGGAAAGCGTGCAGCTGATCGCCCACGAGGTGCGTCACCATCCGCCGTCGAAGAAGGCCAGGAGTGCCGGCGCCGGGTCCGCTGCGGTGGTCGTGTTCGCCACAGCGACAACGATCACGACCAGCGACAACAACGCCGAGAGAACACCGAAGGACCCCAACACGCGCCTCGTCCGCCTGTCGGACGGCGCTGTCCTCGCAACCCTCTTCCACAACCCCACGCCCGTGCCGACGAGGACGACCGCCACGATCGCAGCAACCACGGCCATCGCCACGTGATATCGGGAGAAGTCGCTGATCATCACCTCGAGGGCCGGCGGGGTCCGGTCACCCGCGCTCAGGGAATCCGCCAGTCGCTGCCTGACCTGATCGAGCGTGTCGGCGAGCTCTCCGTCGGTTTCGCCGGCCGTCAACATCGGCAACAGCGAGGCGTAGGGCGCTACCGCACCCTGCACGTTGGCCATCACCATCGCCAACGAGAACAGCGCGAGCATCGTGACAAGAACGCCGCCCGACGTGAGGGCGGCCCTCCTTCCCGCCCCGATACCGCCGGCCCTCAGGAATGCCTTCCAGAGAAGAAGGCCGAGTGCGACGAGCACGATCAGCAAGATCGCAGCGATCACGGCCTTGGCCAGGTGGTAACGGAACCAGTAATCGACAACCCTCTGCATTCCCGGGGAAAGATCCCGGTCGCCGGAACGCCAGTACTTGACGAATTCTTCGCCCAGGGCTTCTACGAGGTCGCGCCTGTCGACGAAGCCGCCGCCCGACCCGCTCGCCGCCAGCGTGCGCGGGGCGACGACGAAGGCGGCGGTGAGGGCCACAGCGAGGGCGACGAGCATAGCGAGGATGCGACCGGAGATGCCTGCGGATCGCGACGGGGTTGCGGGACTGCGCAAGGAGATTCCTTCGGCTCGATCGAGTGTGTGTAGACGGCCCGGCCGCAGCCAGGAGGGCCGCCGCCACCATGAGTCGGTTACCGCGTCGGCGGTGAGCGGATCGTGTTCGGGATCGTTCGTGCGCGCCGGCGGGTTGTGATGCTGTCGTTCGTTCCGATCACCATCCCGCACCGGCGGTCGCCCGGTCACGGGGGTGCGCCGGACACTTGGAGGTGGGGCCTGCCCCACCTCTCAGGGCAGGGCGGGCGCAGAGAGTCGGCCGCGACCGGCGTCGGCCCCGCAGCCCACGCTCGGTCAGCCTGGCGTACGGCGCGCGGTGTGATGCCCGGCGCATCCCCCGCTGATCGCGCTCATCGGCCTGGGCGTCGGCGCGATCATCCGGCACGCCGCGGGCGTCATCTGTGCCCTGGTCGGCGTGCTGTTCGTGCTGCCGCTGCTGTCCGTTCCGGCACGCCCTCGATCCTGGACACGGCGCAGAAGTTCCTGCCCAACGCGATGCCGAACTCGCTGACCGCGGTCAAGCCAGTCGCGCACATGCCGTCGCCCGGCTGAGCTTCCGGCCTGCTGCGCCCGTATACGATGGACGCGCCAGCGGCCGGGGTTGGGCTCTCACCCGCCGTGATGCCTGAACCGCCACGGCAGCACCACGATGTCAGAACCGCTGCGCCAGAACAGGGAACAATGGGGCATGAACACGGTCCAGCGGGCCGGGCGACGAGTTACCGCCAGCGCACGTCGGCGCTGTGCATCCTGCTCTTCGAGGACCACAGCCGGACCGGCACCGGGTCACCTCCACCGGGCAGATGGTCGACCTGAAGGCGGATCGGCGTGCGCTCGACGGTGGGGAATCCGCCGTCGTGGTCGGTCCAGGCCGAGCGGTGGCGACCCGCGGGCGTCGGTGGCGGTCGGGCGTCAGGTTCGTCTTCCGTACGGGGCGTCGCACTGTCGTGGAGTCGCTGTACCTGCTCACCGCGCCGGTGACCGCCGTGGCCGGCCTGTTGCTGGTGCTCACTGGTCTGTGTATCGGAGCGGTCGGTCTGCTGCTGCCGGGCCGGTCGCCGGTCGTGGCCGGCGGTTTGGCGCTGGTGCGGTGGTTCGCCGACGTGGAACGGTGGCGGATCGCCAAGGTGCGTCCCCCGGCCGCCGGCGTGGAGGGTGTGGGCCAGCGGCGGAGACCGAAGAAGACAGCCGCCGCGTCCGGCCCGGGGCTGTGGCTCGGCGTGGCGCACGCGGTGGCGGTGCTCCCTGTCGCCCTGGTCACCTCGGTGGTGACGGTGCTGTGGTGGTTCGTCGGGCTCGGTGCCGGCACGTCCGCCCTGCGCAGCCCCTACTCCTCCGCGGGGCCCATGCGGCCGACGACCCTGACCGTGGGCAGCCCCCGGTCCCACATCGCCGTGACCCTGGGACTGACGTCGCCGACCGAGCGGCTCGCCTTCGGGACCGCGGTCGGCCTGCTGTTGCTGTTCACCCTGCCGCTGGTGACCCGGGCGTGCGTCGCCGCCCAGGCCGGACTGGGGCAGACGCTGCTGTCTGACGCGTCCGCGTTGCACCGCAGGATCAGCGGACTGGAGCGGGAGCGGGACACCGCCCGCGGACGGACCGTCGCCGCGGTGACGGCCGAGGCGACCGCGCTGCGCCGGCTCGAACGCGACATCCACGACGGGCCCCAGCAGCGGCTGGTCCGCCTGGCGATGGAACTGGGCCGCGCCCAGCACCACCTCGACAGCAGGCCGGAGGCCGTCCGCGCGGCGCTCGCCGACGCGATCGTCCAGACCGAGGAGGCGCTGGACGAGCTACGGGCCCTGTCGCGTGGCATCGCCCCGCCGATCCTCGTCGACCGTGGCCTGCGCGCGGCGCTCACCGCCCTGGCCGCGCGCTCGACCGTACCGGTTGAGCTCGATGCCGACCCCCTGAGCGACCGGCTGGACGCGGCGGTCGAGACGGCCGCGTATTTTGTGATCGCCGAGGCCCTGACCAACGTGGCCAAGCACAGCCGCGCCGCCCGGTGCGCGATCGGGCTGCGCCACAGTGAGGGAACCTTGCGGGTCTGGGTGACGGACGACGGGGTGGGCGGCGCCGCGCTGGACAAGGGACACGGGCTGCGCGGGTTGGAAGACCGGCTGCACGCGGTCGGCGGCCGGCTGTGGGTCACCAGTCCCTACGGCGGCCCGACGGCGATCACCGCGGAGCTGCCGTGCTGCTGAACCCGCACGAACCACCACCGGACCGCGCGGCCCGCGGTCCGCTGCGGATCGTCCTGGCCGACGACGCGGTACTGCTGCGTGAGGGCCTGGTCCGCCTGCTCGCCGAGGACGGTCACCAGGTGGTGGCCGCGATCGGTGATGGCCCGGCCCTGGTCGAGGCGGTGCTCAGACACCGCCCGGACGTGTCGATCGTCGATGTGCGGATGCCGCCGACCTATACGGACGAGGGCTTGCGCGCGGCGATCACCGCCCGCTCGCAGTTGCCCGGCGCCCCCATGCTGGTGCTCAGCCAGTATGTGGAGGCGTCCTACGCCGGCGATCTGCTCGCGGACGGTTCCGGTGCGGTCGGGTACCTGCTGAAGAACCGGGTCGCCAGGGTCGAGGAGTTCCTGGATGCCCTGGATCGCGTCGCCCGGGGCGCGACGGTGCTCGACCCGCAGGTCGTTGCGCAGTTGCTGGCCGGGCAGCGCCGGGACAACGCCCTGGGGGCGCTGACCACGCGTGAACGGCAACTCCTGGCGCTGATGGCCGAGGGTCATTCCAACACGGCCATCGCCGAGCGGCTGGTGGTCTCCGCCAGCACGGTGGAAAAGCACATCGGCAATGTTTTCGCCAAGCTCGGCCTGCCGCCTGACGACGCCCAGCACCGTCGGGTGCTCGCCGTCCTTGCCTACCTCAGGGCCTGACGGCGGCCCGTCCACACCCTCTCTCGGTGGGGCCTGCCCCACCGAGGACGCCGGCCGGGCCCGCGAGCGTCCCTCAGAGAGTGCTGCGGTACGGCGGCATGAACCGCAGTCGGGGCATCTGGTCAGCGAGCACTCCCCCATCGACGACCAGGTGGGTGCCGTTGATGTAACGGCCGGCCTCGGAGGCGAGCAACAGGAGCGCGCCGACGCAGTCGGCCGGCGTACCGTAGCCGCCCCGCAGGGGGATCCGCTCCTCCCAGGCTGCCTCGAACGCCTGCCGGTCCAGGGAGAACTCACCGTCGATCGGGGTGGCGATCATCCCGGGAGCGATCGTGTTGGCGGTGATGCCGTGCGGCCCCAGCTCGGCGGCGAGCGACCGGGTGAGTAGCTCGACGGCACCCTTGGATGCGTTGTAGTGGGCCAGCCCGGCCTCGGCCATCAGCCCGTTCTTCGAGGAGACGTTGACGATGCGGCCAGCCACCCCGTCGGCGATCATGTGCTCGGCGACGCGTTGCGCGAGGAAGAAGACGGCGTCCACGTTCACCCGCATCACCTCCCGCCAGTTGGCGACGGTGATCTCGTTGAAGTGCTCCAACCGGGCCACCCCGGCGTTGTTGACCAGGACGTGCACCGGCCCGTGGGCGCGCCGCAGGTCGTCCACCCAGGGTGCGATCGCCTCGGTGTCGGCCAGGTCGAAGGCGTACGGGTGGCAGGCGCGGCCGTGGTCGGCGACCGCGGCGGCGACCGCGCCGAGGTCGACGCCGGGCCGGTCGACGACCACGACGTCGGCGCCGGCGGCGGCGAGCCCGGTGGCGAAGGCCGCCCCGAGCCCGCGCGCCGCACCGGTCACCACGGCCAGCCGGCCGGACAGGTCGAAGGAGGACGGGACGATGGTCATGCCAACCCCAGCAGGTCGAGCGACGGGCGGTGGATGAGCTGCTCGATCTGCTCGGTGTCGAGCGGGTCGAGGCCGGGGATGCCGGGCACCCGACCCACCGCCCGCAGCCCCTCGATCGAGGCGTCGACGGTGGTGAAGGGATAGTCGCTGCCGAACAGCAACTTGTGCCACACCCCGTAGTCCTGGACGAGCCGGAGGCTGTGCCAGAGCTGGAAGGGTCGGTAGTGCAGCGCGGAGACGTCGGCGTAGACGTGCCGGTGCTTGCGGATGACCGCGATGCACTCCCCCTCGTACGGGTGGCCGAGGTGGGCCAGCACCATCCGCAGCTCCGGGTGGCGGATCGCCACCTCGTCGAGGTGCACCGGAAGGGCGAAGCGCAGGGGTGCGGTGGAGACGAAGGTGGTCCCGGTGTGCACGAGCAGCGGCAGTCCGTGCCGGACGGCGTAGGTGTACAGGTCGTCGTGGGCCGGGTCGGCGGGGTCGAACCCGGCGTACATCGGCATCAGCTTGATGCCGCGCAGGCCGAGGTCGCGGTGCCCGTGCTCCAGTTCGTCGCGCCAGCCGGGCTGGGTGGGGTCCAGGGCGAGGTAGCCGACGAGCCGGTCGGGCTGGGCGGCGACGTACGCGGCCACGGCGGCGTCGTCGACCCACAGCCCGGAGCGGCGGGCCTTGCCGCCGACCACGATCGTCTTCGTGTCCTCCGGTGCGGTGGCCGCGTACTCCGACCACCGCACCGTCAGGTCGACCTCGCCGCCGTGCGCCCGGGCCGCCTCGGCGGCGAACGGGTCGCCGACGTGGTCCGGGCAGTCGAACAGGTGCGAGTGCACGTCGACGATCATCGGCGGTCCCGTTTCTCCCAACCCTCGGCGAACATGTTCCAGAAGCCGTGGCTCGGCGGGTGCTCGACGAACACCTCGTCGACCAGCTCGACGCCGAGGCCGGGCGCGGTGGGCAGGTCGATGTGCCCGTCGACCACGGGCAGGGCACCGCGCACGGCGTCGAAGACGTACTCCTCCAACAGGCCGTCGAACGTCTCGAGGATCTTGAAGTTCGGCATCCCGAGGACGGCGTGCACCGAGGCGGTGGTGCACAGCGGCGAGTTGGAGTTGTGCGGGGCGACCACCATGGCGTGCTGGTCGGCGATGGCGGCGAGCTTGCGTACCTCGGTGAACCCGCCGGCCATGGACAGGTCGGGTTGGATGATGTCGACCGCGTCGGTGGCGAACAGCCGGGCGTACTCGTAACGGTTGTGGAAGTGCTCGCCGCCGGAGATCGGCATGGTGGCGCGGGCGCGCAGCTCGGCGTACCGCTCGATGTGGGTCCACGGCAGCGGTTCCTCGAACCAGCCGAGGTCGAACGGCTCCAGCTCCCGGACGAGCCGGGCGGCGGTGTGCATGGCGAAACGGGCGTGGCCCTCGACGAACAGCTCGGTCTCGGGCCCGACGGCCTCGCGGACGGCGGCGACGATGTCGACCGATCGGCGCAGCTCGGCGCGGGACAGCTCGCCGAGACCGGCGCCGAACGGGTCGAACTTCAGCGCGGTGTACCCCTTGGCGACGGTGGCGACGGCCCGTTCGGCGAAGGCGGCGGGCTCCCGGTCGCCGGTGTACCAGCCGTTGGCGTAGACCCGGACGCGGTCGCGACAGGCCCCGCCGGTCAGCCGGTACGCGGGCACGCCGAGGGCCTTGCCCATGATGTCGTAGAGGGCCTGGTCGACGCCGGAGACGACGATCCCGCCGACGTCGCCGCCGCGCAGGAAGTCGCCCTGGTACATGCGCAGCCAGATCTCCTCGACGTCGAACGGGTCGGCGCCGATCAGGTGCCGCCCGGCCATCGCCTCGGCGAGCTGGCAGGTCTCCCGGGCCCGGTACGGGTGGGTGATCTCGCCGACGCCGGAGAGCCCGGCGTCGGTGTGTACGCGTACGTAGGAGAAGTCCCGCCAGGCGGTGCCGAGGGTGAGGGTCTCCACCCGGCTGATCCGACCGGCCGGGCCGACCGGGCGTGTCTTGTCGACGGTCAGCATCACCGCCGCCCTCCCCCGGTGGGGGTCGCGCCGCCCATGGTGGCGGTGCCGGCCAGCTCGGTCACCCCGCCGGCGGCGAGGGTGTCGCGGACGGCCGCCCGGGTGGCGTCGACGAGGTGGTCGATGTCGGCGTCGGTGTGGGCGTACGAGATGTGGTTGCGCTTGAGGTTCAGCGGCAGCTCGAAGATGCCGTGCTCGGGCATCCGCCGACGGTAGCCGATGAACATGCCGGCATCGTTGCGCAGCAGGTCGTCGTAGCTGCGCGGCGCCGGGCCGGCCATGAAGTACGTCACGAAGACGGAGCCGTGGCCGGTGACCACGGCGGGGACGCCGAGGTCGGCGAGGACCTCGGTGATGCCGGCGCGGGCCCGCTCGCCGAGCCGGTAGACGTGCTCGTGCACGGGCTCGGCGCGCAGCTTGCCGAGGGTGGCGATGGCGGCGGCGACCACGGCCGGGTGGCCGTTGTAGGTGCCGGCGAAGAACGCGGGCGCGCCGGGGTGGGTACTGAACATGTCCATCAGGTCGGCCCGGCCGCCGAGGGCACCGATCGGGTAGCCGTTGGCGATGGCCTTGCCGAGGGTGGTCAGGTCCGGGGTGACGCCGCTGATCTTCTGCCAGCCGCCGAGGTCGTGCCGGAAGCCGGTGATCACCTCGTCGAAGACGAGCACGCTGCCGGCCCGGGTGCACTCCTCGCGCAGGGTGCGCAGGAACTCCTGGTCGGGCAGGAGGCAGCCGACGTTGTGCGGCACCGGCTCGACGATGACGGCGGCGATGTCGTCGCCGTGCGCGGCGAAGGCGGCCCGGACGGCGGCCACGTCGTTGAAGCGCAGCACGAGGGTGGCGTCGAGGACCTCGGGCAGGATGCCGGTGGAGATCGGGTCGGCCACGCCCACCTTGTCCGGGGCGGAGATGACGTTGAGGCTGACCGAGTCGTGCCAGCCGTGGTAGCAGCCCTGGAACTTGACCACCAGGCGCCGGCCGGTGGCGGCGCGGGCGACCCGCAGGGCGTGGAAGGTGGCCTCGCTGCCGGTGCTGGTGAGCAGCACCTTCTCGATGCTGGGCACCAGCTCGGCGAGGGTCTCGGCGAGCTGGACCTCGCCGTCGGTGACGGCCACGCCGCACAGGTCCAGCCGCCTGCCGGCCTCGGTGACGGCGGCGTTGACGTCGGGGTCGTTGTGGCCGAGCAGGGGTGGCCCGAAGGCCGCGTGGTAGTCGGTGTACTGGCGTCCGTCAGCGTCCCAGAAGTGCGCTCCGGAGGCCCGGGCGATCACCAGCTCGGTGAGGCCGGGGATGCTGCGCTGTCCGCTGTTGACGCCGCCGGGGATGACCCGACGCGCCCGCTCGGCGAGCGTGGCGCCGGTCGGGGCCGATCGTGAATTCACACCTTCTCCTCATCGGTGCGGCGCGGCGACCCAGCCCGGTCGCGGCGCCGCGGGGTGTCCGCCGCAGGAGGAACATTACGAAGTTTCGGAACACTGTTCGGCATTGCCAAACGCTGTTCGGCATACTAAGCACGCTTGTTCGCCACGGTCAACACGCCGGGATGCCGAATCTCGAACAGCTTTGTTACGCTGTTCGGCCGTGGCGAACAGCTCCGGCTTCCCCCTGCCCGAAAGAAGGACCATGACCACCACCGAAGACGGGGACAGCTCCCGCTACCTGGTGCGCAGCGTCAGCCGCGCGGCCGAGGTGCTGGAGGCGTTGTCCGCCGCCACCCCCGGCGAGGGGCTCAGCGTCACCGACGTCGCCCGCGTCTGCGGCCTGTCCAAGAGCGCCGCGTTCGCCACCCTGCACACCCTGTGCCACCACGGCCTGGCCGCCGACGACGGCGAGGGGATGAACCGGCGCTACCGGCTCGGGATGTCCCTGGCGCGCCTCGGCGTCCGCGCCCAGGAGCAGCTCTCGCTGCGCGACATCGCCCGCCCGGTGCTGACCCGGCTGACCCGCGACACCGGGCTCAGCTCCCGGCTGGCCGTCCCCGAGGGGGCGCACGCGGTCGTCGTCGACCAGGTCAGCAACGGCGAGCGGATCCAGATCGAGCTGCGGATGGGCACGCGCGAGCTGCCGCACTGCACCGGGCTGGGCAAGGCCCTGCTGGCCGAGATGACCCCGCCGCAGGTCGCCGAGCTGATCGGCCGCGTCGGGCTGCCCCGGCGCACCGACCACACCATCTGCGACCTGGACTCCCTGCTGGCCCACCTGGCCGACGTCCGCCGCGCCGGGTACGCCCTCGACGACGAGGAGGACGCCGAGGGGGTGTTCTGCATCGGCAGCGCCCTGCGCGACCACACCGGCGCGTGCTGCGGAGCCATCAGCGTGACCGGGCTGAAGCTCGGCCTACCCAGCTGGCGATACCAGGAGCTGGGACGACAGGTGCGCCAGGCCGCCGACGCCATCTCCGTCCGGCTCGGCCACGTCCCGGCGGAACAGACCCCTTGACAGCGGGTTCACCTGCTGTTTAACGTTCCGCCAGCGTCGCGGCCCGGCCGCGACCGTCTCGGGCGAACCAGCTGACTCCCGTCGTGCCGCAGCCCCGGCACCGGGCGTTCCGGTCAGCAGCTCCGCCGCCTGCGCGCCTCGCGCGTTTGCCCGACCTTCCCCCCGTCCTGTGGCGCCCCGCGGCGCCCACAGACCCCCAGCACCGCCGTCCGGCGCACCCGCCGGCCGGCGGGACCGCGAAGGTTGAGGCTCTCCATGGGTCTACTCGGCACGTCCTTTCCCACCCCCCACGACCAGGTCCTGCGCGTCGACACCGTCGCCGACCTGGCCGACCTCACCCCCGCCGCGCTGACGGCCCGCACGCTGGCACGGGTCGCCGGCTACCACACCCCCGGCGACGGCGGCGGCATGCTGCTGCGCTGGGACCCCACCAGCACCGCCGCCGGCAACGGCGGCACCGTGCACGACCCGTACCCGGGCGGGCGCGGTGACCGGCGCGGCCGGTGGTCGGCCGTGCACGACGGGGTCGGCGACTTCCGGATGTTCGGGATCTTCGGCCGGGACACCCCCGCCGACGCCGCGCTGGACGCGATGGTCGCCGACCCGGCGATCCGTCGGATCGAGGCCCACACCGACCTGCGCTTCGTCAAGCGGCACACCTTCGGCCGCAGCGACATCGAGCTGGACTTCGGCGGGCACACGGTGCACACCGACGGCATCGAGCGCAACACCCGCGACAACCCGTTCGGCGCGGTGCTCTACTTCCGGGGTGCGGTGACCGACACGACGGTCACCCACACCCTCACCGAGACCGTGCCCGAGCTGACCGACGTGTTCCCGGTGCCCGACTCGGGGCGCTTCACCGTCGGCCAGTGGTGGACCGCCACCAGCAATGCCCTCACCGGCGCCGACGAGCGCGAACTACAGAAGATGGTCCAGGTCACCGGGATCGTCGACGGCACCCACATCCGGGTGGGCTACCTCAACGGCTGGACGCTGGAGCCCGGACGCACGATCACCTGGCGGCGGGTCGAGCCGGTCCAGCGCGCCCACGTACGCAACATGGTCTTCCTCGGCCACGTCGCCTTCACCGGCGAGTACCCCGGGTCCGGGCCGGACGACCGCGAGTACAGCGGCTCCCACCCGGTCGCCTACGAGTACGCGGTGCGCTGCGACGTGTCCGGCATCGACGCCACCGGCACCTGGTGGCCGGTGATCATGCGCCGCTGGTGCACCCACTTCACCACCGCCAACTGCACCCTGAAGAACCCGCCGACCGTGATGTACGGCGGCGCCGGCTACCTCACCCAGCAGATCTACTGCCTGTACGGGCACGTCGTGGACTGCCGCAGCTCCAACGCCCGGCACCTCAACGACCTCACCGCCTCGGCGTACTGCACGGTGGAGAACTGCCACGGCGACGGCGACGACGCCGGAGGCAACCCGTTCACCACCCACGGCCAGTACGAGCACGACCTCGTCTTCACCGGCAACTCCGGCCTGATGGACATCGCCAACAGCGGTGGCCAGTGGGGCATCAGCGCCAAGCGGATCACCGTCCGCCGGCACGTCTGCTCCTGGTTCGTCGCCGGCACCAAGATCACCGACCTGACCCTGGAGGACGTGCGGGTCGTCGCCCGCTCCACCTTCGACCCGGCCGGCACGCTCCAGGTCAACGCCGACGGCGCGCAGCTACGCGGCTGTTCGGCGCGGACGCTGAGCATCGCCCAGCGCTCGACCCGCTCCCGCCGGCCCACGGTCATCGCCGACTGCGACTTCGACCAGCCCGCCGGCACGGTGATCGTGCAGACCCCGGTGAGCAACCCGGTGCACTTCGTCCGAACCACCTTCCGCGGCCTGGACGGCGCGATCATGCGCGGCGCCGGCCCCGTCCACTTCACCGACTGCACCCTGACCGGGGCGCCGGGCGCGGCACCGCTGCTGATCGGCGCGGCCGAGGTGGTGGTACGCGGCGGCACCCTGACCGACACCGGCATCGAGCTGTCCGCCGTCCGCGACCAGCGCCTCGTCGTCGACGGCGGTGCGGTGGTCACCGGCAGCAACGCCCGCCGGGCGCTGCTGACCCGGGCCGCCGGCACCGGCGCGGTCCGGATCGAGCTGGGCGACTACCGCAGCGCGGCGGCCGACGCGGAGACCGCGCACGTGCGCATCGACACCGGCGTCAACCGGTACCGGGCCGTCGGCGCCCGCTTCTCCGGCGGGCGGCTGGCGCTCGCCGACGCGGCCTTCGGCGCCGCCTCCACCCTGCTGCACACCGGGTGCGTCGAGGAGGGGGTCGCCCGCGAACTGCCCGCCGACTCCGCCCGCGTCGCCACCGGCGACAACCTCACCCTCTGATCGCCTCGCCCCCCCCCCTGGAAGAGGAGACACCCCCATGGACCGTTCCGAACCGACCTCCCGCCGCACCCTGCTGCGCGCCACCGGGGTCGGCGGGCTCGCCCTAGCCGGCGCCGCCCTCACCCTCGCCCCCGCGACCGCCGCGTCCGCCGCCCCCGAGCCCGACAGCACGGCGAACCCCCTGGCCCCCGGCCTCGACGCGGTCCTGCACGTCGGCACCGTCGCCGCCCTGCTCAGCCTGAATCCCGGCACCCTGCACGACGGGCGGGTCGTGCACGTCGACGGGCACTACGCCGCCGGCGACGGCGGCGCCCGTTTCGTCCGCTGGAACGCGGCCAGCACCGCCGCGGGCAACGGCGGCACCGTGCTCGACCCGCACGGCGACCGGCCCGGCCCCGGACGCTGGCTCCAGCTGCACGACGGCGTCGTCGAGTTCCGGCACTTCGGCATCTTCGACGCGAAGACCCCCGCCGACGCCGCGTTGGACGCCATGGTGAACGACCCGTCGGTGCACCGCATCGAGGCCCACTCCGACCTGCACTTCGTCAAGCGGCACCGGTTCACCCGCAGCGACCTCGTGCTCGACTTCGGCGGGCACACCATGTCCACCGACGGGATCGAGGACGCCGGCCGCGACGACCCGTTCGCCGCCGTGTTGTTCTTCCGTGGCACGGTCACCGACGAGGTGCGCACCCACACCCTGACCGAGCCGGTCCGGGAGGGCTGGGACTCCTTCCAGGTCGCCGACTCCGGCGCGTTCGCCGTCGGCCAGTGGTACGCCGTCGAGGTCAACCAGCTCGCCGGCCGCTGGGAGAAGGAGCTGCAGAAGCTCGTCCAGGTCACCCAGATCGTCGACGGCACCCACATCCGGGTCAACTACAAGAACGGCTGGGAGCTGGCCCCCGGACGCACCCTCACCTGGACCCGGGTCGAGCCGGTCAGCCGGGTGCACGTACGCGACCTGGTGTTCACCGGCAACGGTGGCGACCAGTACACCGGCTCCCACCCGATCGCCTACGAGTACGCCGTGCACTGCGACGTCGCCGACGTCGACGCCACCGGCACGTTCTGGCCGGTGATCATGCGCCGCTGGTGCACGTACTTCCACACCACCCGGTGCACCCTGAAGAACCCCACCTCGGTCACCTGGGGCGGCGCGGGCTACCTGACCCAGCAGATCTACTGCCTGTACGGGCACGTCGAGGACTGCCGCACCTCCAACGCCCGGCACCTCAACGACTGGACCGCCTCGGCGTACTGCTACGTCACCAACTGTCACGGCGACGGCGACGACCAGGGTCCCTTCGTCACCCACGGCCAGTACGAGCACGACCTCGTCTACACCGGCAACTCCGGGCTGATGACCTTCGCCAACTCCGGAGCGGCCTGGGGCTCGGTGGCCAAGCGGATCACCGTGCGCAAGCACGTCTGCTCCTGGTTCGTGGCCCGGGTGAAGGTCACCGACCTGACCCTCGAGGACGTGCAGGTCATCCGCAAGGCCGGGCTGGCCGGCTCCGGGATGATGTGGGTCAACGCCGACGGCGTGCAACTGCGCGGCTGCTCCGCCGACGACACGCTGATCATCTCCCAGCAGTCCACCCGGTCGCAGCGGCCGAACGTCATCGAGGGCTGCTCCTTCACCCTCGCCACCGCCGGCACCGACGTGGTGCAGGCCAGCGTCACCACCCCGGTGCACCTGGTCCGCACCACGCTCCGGGGGGTCAACGGCCACACCTTCAGCGGCACCGGGCGGCTGCACCTGACCGACGTGACGTTCGTCGGCGCCCCCGACGCCGCGCCGGTCACCGTGAAGTCCGCCGACCTGCGCCTCTCCGGCGGCACGTTCACCGACACCGGCATCCGCCTCGCCGGCGCCGCCGACCAGCGGATCAGCGTCGGATCCGGGGCGCTGTTCAGCGGGACGAACGCGGCGAAGGCGCTGCTGTCCCGCGCCGCGGCGACCGGCGTCGTGCGGTGGGAACTGGGCGGCTACCGCAGCAGCACCGTCGACGCCGGCACCGCCCACGTCAGCGTCGACGCCGGCACCAACCGGTACTCCGCCGTCGGGGCGCAGTTCACCGGCGGGAAGCTGCGGCTGGCCGACGCCGGCTTCGGCGAGGGGTCGTACCTGCACCACACCGGGTGCGTCGAGGAGGGCGTGGCCCGGGAGCTGCCCGCCGCATCGCCCCGGGTGCGCGACGCCGGAAACCTGACGGTCTGAACGCGGCGACGGCGAGCGAGAGAGAAGGCGAGGAACAGGTGGAACAGCAGGACCGGCCGGTGCGGGTGGCGCTGGTGGGCGCCGGAAACCGGGGACAGACGTACGCCCGGTGGGTGGCCGCCAACCCCGCACGCGCGCGGCTCGTCGCGGTCGCCGACCCGCGCCCCCACCAGCGGGGGCTGATCAGCGCCGCCCACCCCGGCGCGGCGGAGTACGCCGACTGGCGGGACCTGCTGGCGGCGGACGCGCCGGCCGACGCGGTCGTCGTGGCCACCCAGGACCGGATGCACGTGGAGCCGGCCGTCGCGTTCGCCAAGGCGGGCCGGCACCTGCTGGTGGAGAAACCGCTCGCGCCGACGGCGGACCAGTGCCGGGAGATCGTCGACGCGGTCCGCGCCACCGGGGTGCTGTTCGCCGTCTGCCACGTGCTGCGCTACACCCCCTACACCGACCTGGTGAAGCGGGTGGTCGACAGCGGGGTGCTGGGCGAGATCGTCAGCGTCCAGCACCTCGAACCGGTCGGCTGGTGGCACTACGCCCACTCCTACGTGCGCGGCCCGTGGCGGCGGGAGGACCTGGCCACCCCGATGCTGCTGGCCAAGTCCAGCCACGACCTGGACTGGCTCGGCTACGTCACCGGCCGGCGCATCGAACGCGTCGCCAGCTTCGGCGGGCTGCGCCACTTCCGGCCCGACCAGGCCCCGGCCGGCGCCGCGCAGCGGTGCCTGGACTGCCCGGTCGAGCCGGACTGCCCGTACTCGGCGCCGAAGCTGTACCTGCCGGTGCTGCGTAAGCACGGGCCGATCTGGCCGGTCAGCGTGGTCACCGACGGCACCGACGAGGCCGCGCTGGTCGAGGCGCTGCGCACCGGCCCGTACGGGCGCTGCGTCTACGCCGGCGACAACGACGTCGTCGACCACCAGGTCGTGGCGATGGAGCTGACCGGCGGGGTCACCGCCACCTTCACCATGGCCGCCTTCACCGAACAGACCCACCGCCAGACCCAACTGTTCGGCACCCACGGCTCGCTCTCCGGCGACGGCGAGCGGGTCCGGGTGCACGACTTCCGCACCGACCGGATCGAGGTCCTCGACGCCGGCACGGTCGGCGGGTCCACCGCCGCCGACGACCACGGCGGCGGCGACACCGGGCTGATGGACGCCTTCGTCCGCGCCGTCGCCACCGGCGACGGCCGGCACATCCGGTCCGGACTGGACGAGACCCTCGCCAGCCACCTCGCGGTCTTCGCCGCCGAGGCGGCCCGGCACACCGGCACGGTCGTCACCGTGCCCGCGCAGTGAACCCTTCAGAGAGGAACGGACAGATGCGAGTTCGCAGGTTCGCGCCGGTCGCTGTCGCCGCGCTGGCGGCCGGGCTGCTCACCGCGTGCGGCGGCGGATCCGACGCCGGCGGCGACAAGCAGAACGTCACCATGTGGATCTACCCGGTGATCCCCGACGAGGCCACCCACCGGGGCTTCTGGGACAAGCAGGTCGCCGCGTTCGAGGCCGACCACCCGAACGTCGACGTGAAGGTCGAGATCTTCCCGTGGGCCAAGCGGGAGGAGTCGCTGACCGCCGCGATCGCCGGCGGCAAGGGCCCCGACGTGGTCTACCTGATCCCCGACCAGCTCGGGAAGTTCGGCAAGATGATCGAACCGGTCGACGAGTACCTGCCGGCCGACGCAAAGGCCGACTACCTGGACAACCTCCGCGAGGCGGTCACCCAGGACGGCAAGATGCTCGGCGCGCCCATCCTCACCAGCGCCAACCCGCTGATGTGCAACGCGAAGGTGTTCGCCGCCGCCGGCGTCACCAACTACCCGAGGACCTGGGCGGACCTGCTCGCCCTCGCGCCGACGTTCAAGGCCAAGGGCTTCGACGTGACCAACTACTACGCCGACCCGAACGCCACCCTGAACCAGTCCTTCTACCCCCTGCTGTGGCAGGCCGGCGGTGACGTGTTCGGCGCCGACGGCAAGTCGGTGGCGTTCGACGGCCCCGAGGGCGTCAAGGCGCTGACCTTCCTCAAGCAGCTCGTCGACGGCGGCTACGTGGAGAAGGACCTGCTCACCAACATCCCCGCCTTCGAGCAGACCAACGTCGCCAAGAACAAGGTGGCCTGCACCTGGCAGCACGTCCCGGCCGACGTCGAGACGTTCTGGGGCAAGGAGAACATCAAGATCTTCCCGCCGCTGACCGACGTCAGGAGCGTCGGCTACGGCGCGGTGGGCAGCCTGTCGATGCTCAAGGGCAGCAAGGCCAAGAAGGCCGCCGGCGAGTGGATCACCTTCGCCACCCAGCCGTCCGTGGCCACCGCGTACGACACGGCGGGCGGCTACTTCTCCACGAAGAAGTCCGCCGGCTCGCTCTACGCCCAGGACCCGGTCAACGGCGAGCTGGAAAAGACCCTGCCGAGCATGACCGTCGGCTCGCTGAACGAGAAGAGCCGCGAGGTGATGGGCGTGCTCGGCCCCGAGATCCAGGCCGCGCTGATCGGCAAGAAGACCCCCGAGCAGGCCCTCGCCGACGCGGCCAAGGCCGCCGACGCGCTGCTCTGACCCACACCGGCCCCGCCGTCGCCGCGTCGCGGCGGCGGGCCGGGCACCACCAGACCGGCCACGTCGGCCGGTCGTACCCGCGAAGAGGATGGCGAGATGGCCGTACCTGCTCAGCTGCCGGCCCGCAGGGCCCGGCGGGTGATCGCCCGGCGCGAGGCACGATGGGGTCTGCTCTTCGTCCTCCCCGCGTTCCTGCTGTTCCTGGCGTTCCGCTTCGGCCCGGCCATCGCCGGGCTGGTGCTCGGCTTCATGGAGTACACGATCGGCGGCGACGCCGAGTGGACCGGGCTGGACAACGCCCGCCACCTGGTCAACGACCCGGTGTTCTGGCAGTCGCTGCGGGTCACCGTCGCCTACACCCTGCTGTACGTGCCGCTGACCGTGGCCGTGTCGGTCGGGCTGGCGCTGCTGGTCCGGCGCGGCTTCCGCGGCGTCGGCTTCTTCCGGTCGGTGTTCTTCCTGCCGGTGGTCACCAGCCTGGTCCTCGTCGCCACCGTCTTCTCCTGGGTGTTCTCCTCCGACGGCCCGTGGTCGCGGATCATGGGCTGGCTCGGCCTGCCCGACGACTCGTGGCTGGCCTCCAGCACGCTGGTGGTGCCGGCGCTGGCGCTGGTCGGCGTCTGGTCACACTTCGGGTACGGCATGCTGATCGTGCTGGCCCGGCTCCAGGACCTGCCCCGCGAGCAGGAGGAGGCGGCGCTCACCGACGGCGCCGGCCCGTGGCAGCGGTTCCGCTGGATCGTGCTGCCCCAGCTCAAGCCGGTCCTGTTCTTCCTGCTGGTGATCGAGACCACCGCCTCCTTCCAGGTCTTCGACCTCGTGTACGCGATGACCGGCGGCGGCCCGGCCCGCGCCAGCTACACCCTCGTCATGGCCCTGTACGACCAGGGCTTCAAGTACTTCGACCTCGGCTACGCCAGCGCGATCGGGGTGGCCCTGTTCGTGATGACCCTGGTCGTCGCCCTGGTCCAGCGGCTGGCCCTCGGGAGGAACAAGTGACCGCCACGAGCACCGCCCCCACGCCCGCGCCCACCACGCCACCCCCGCCGGCGATGCGGCGGCGTCGGTCGTACCGGGCGTTGCAGCCCGGACCGGCCGGCACCGCGCTGCGGTACGTGCTGCTCGCCGTCGCCAGCGTGGTCACCCTGTTCCCGTTCTACGCGATGGTCGTGTTGAGCCTGAAGCCGACCGCTGCCGTCGAGTTCCCCGGCAGCCTGCTGCCCTGGCCGATCGACCTCGACGCGTACGCCACCGTGCTCGACTCGCGGAGCATCCTGCGGTGGCTGCTGAACACCACGATCTACTCGGTGGTCAGCGTCGTCGCGGTGCTCCTGCTCGCCGCGATGGCCGGGTACGCGTTCGCGAAGAAGCGATTCCCCGGCCGGGAGACGATGTTCTGGTCGTTCCTGGCGATGGTGATGGTGCCCTACCACGTCACCCTCATCCCGACCTTCATCCTGATCGCGAAGGTCGGCGGGGTGGACACCTACTGGGGGCTGATCCTGCCGACGCTCGCGAACGCGCAGGCGGTCTTCCTGATGCGGCAGTTCATCCAGGGCCTGCCGGACGAACTGTTCGAGGCGGCGCGCATCGACGGCGCGTCGGAGTGGCGGATGTTCGTGCAGATCGTGCTGCCGCTGTGCAAGCCGATCCTGGCCACCCTCGGCGTGTTCGTCTTCCTGTGGCACTGGAACGACCTGCTCTGGCCGCTGATCATCGGGCAGAGCGGGGACATGCGCACGCTCACCGTCGGCATCGCCTCCCTCCAGCAGGAGAACGTGCCGCTCAACGTCATGCTCGCCGGCTCGGTCGTCGCGTTCGTGCCGATCTTCGCCGCGTACCTCGTCGGCCAGCGGTACTTCACCGAGGGCGTCACGATGTCCGGAATCAAGGGATGAGAAGACCAGTGTTCAACAGTGAGTCCGAGTTGGAGGACCGGCTGACCCGGCCGTCGGCGGCGCTCGTCGCCGACCTGGCCGGCGACTCCGGCGACCTGGTGGTGCTCGGCGCCGGGGGCAAGATGGGCCCGTCGCTGTGCCGGCTGGCCCGCCGGGGGCTCGACGCCGCCGGCCGCACCGGCGACCGGGTGTACGCGGTGTCGCGCTGGTCGGACCGGGCGGCGGCCGACGCGCTGGCCGCCGACGGGGTGGAGCCGGTGGCGTTCGACCTGCTGGGCGACGGCGACCTGGGCGGCCTGCCCGACGCCCGCGACGTGATCTTCATGGTGGGCGCGAAGTTCGGCACCGCCACCGCCCCCCACCTGGCCTGGATGGTCAACGCGGTGCTGCCCGCCGCGGTGGCCCGCCGCTACCCGGCCGCCCGGATCGCCGCGTTCTCCACCGGCAACGTCTACCCGATGGTGCCGGTGACCTCCGGCGGCTGCGTGGAGACCGACCCGACCGGCCCGGTCGGCGACTACGCGATGAGCTGCCTCGGCCGCGAGCAGGTCTTCGCGCACGCCGCCGCGACCCGGGGCACCCCGGTCGCGGTGCTGCGGCTCAACTACGCCGTCGACCTGCGCTACGGGGTGCTCGCCGACATCGGGCAGGCGGTGCTGGCCGGCGACCCGGTCGACGTCACCACCGGCCACGTCAACGTGGTCTGGCAGGGCTACGCCAACGAGGTCGCCCTGCGGGCACTGCGGCACGCCAGCGCCGACGTGTGCACCCTGAACCTGACCGGCCCGGAGACCGCGCCGGTACGCCGGATCGCCGCCCGGTTCGGCGCGCGCCTGGGCAGGCCGGTGACGTACGCCGGCACCGAGGCGCCCACGGCGCTGCTCAACGACGCCACCCGCTGCCACGCGCTGTTCGGCTACCCGGACGTCCCGCTGGGCACCCTGATCGACTGGCAGGCCGACTGGCTGGCCTCCGGGCTGCCGACCTCCGGCAAGCCCACCAAGTTCGCCGTCCGCGACGGGAGGTTCTGACCGTGTCCCCGGAACTGCTGCGCGAAGGCACCGTCATCCCGGCGCACCCGCTGGCGCTGACCGCCGACCGTCGCCTCGACGAGCGGCGGCAGCGAGCGCTGACCCGCTACTACCTGGCCGCCGGGGCGGGCGGACTCGCCGTCGGCGTGCACACCACCCAGTTCGCCGTCCGGGAGGCCGGACTGCTGCGGCCGGTGCTCGCCCTGGCCGCCGAGACCGTCGACGCCGAGGCCGGCCGGCCGGTGGTGAAGGTCGCCGGGGCGTGCGGCCCCACCGTCCAGGCCGTCGCCGAGGCCGAGCTGGCGGCCGGGCTGGGCTACCACGCCGTGCTGCTGTCCCCCGTCGTGCCGGGCGCCGACGAGGCGTACCTGCTCCAGCGGGCGCGCGCCGTCGGCGACGTGCTGCCGGTGATCGGCTTCTACCTCCAGCCGGCCATCGGCGGCCCGCGCCTGTCCCCGGCGTTCTGGCGGGCGTTCGCCGACCTGCCGTCGGTGGTCGCGGTGAAGCTGGCCCCGTTCGACAGGTACCGCACCCTGGAGGCGGTGCGCGGGATCGCCGCCGCCGACCGGGGCGCGGAGGTGGCCCTGTACACCGGCAACGACGACAACATCCTCGGCGACCTGCTCGGCGAGTTCGCCGGCCGCCGGTTCGTCGGCGGGTTGCTCGGCCAGTGGGCGGTGTGGACCCGCGCGGCGGTGGCGATGTTCGACCGGGTGCGGGCGGCCCGCTCCGGCGACGCGGCGGCGCTGGCGGAGCTGACCGCCCGCGCGGCGGCGCTCACGGACGCGAACGCGGCGGTGTTCGACGCGGCGAACGACTTCGACGGCTGCATCGCCGGGGTCCACGAGGTGCTGCGCCGGCAGGGGCTGCTCGACGGGGTGTGGTGCCTCGACCCGGCCGAGGGGCTGTCGCCCGGCCAGGCCGAGGAGCTGACCCGGGTGAGCACCGCCTACCCGTGGCTGACGGACGACGACTTCGTCGCGGAGCGTCGCGATGACTGGCTCCGGTGAGCCCCCCGGGGCCGGCGCGGCCGGCAGGCCCGGGCCGCCGGACGGCCGACCCGTGACCACGCTCCCCGGCGGGCACCGTCCGGTCACCGTGGTGTCCGTACCGGCCGCACTGCGCGCCCAGTTCTTCCCCGACCGGGTCGGCGACCGGCTGACCACCGTCACCGATGCCACGCTGGTCGACGACCACGCGGCACTCACCCGCACCGACCTGGCGCCGCTGCTGGCCCGGGCCGAGGTGCTGGTGACCTCCTGGAGCGTTCCTCGGCTCGACGCGGCCCTGCTGGACCGCGCCCCCGCGCTCCGGCTGGTCGCGCACACCGGCGCGTCGGTCAAGCCGTTCGTGACCCCCGAGGTGTTCGCCCGCGGCATCACGGTCACCCAGGCGGGGCAGGGCATGGCCCGGTCGGTGGCCGAGGTCGCGCTCGCGTTCACCCTGGCCCTGCTGCACCAGACGCCCCGCTTCGACCACGCGCTGCGCGGCGGCGCGACCTGGAGCCGGGCGGAACAGGCGCCACCCCGGCACGAGATCCTCGGCTGCCCGGTCGGCGTCGTCGGCGCGTCCCGCACCGGGCGGGCGTACCTGGAGCTGGTCCGGGCCCTGGGGGCGGAGACCAGCGTGTACGACCCGACGCTGACCACGGCGGACGCCGCCGCGCTCGGCGTCCGGCTGGTCGGCCTGGACGAACTGCTCGCCGGTAGCCGGATCGTCGCGCTGCACGCACCGACCCTGCCGGAGACCCGGCACCTGCTCGGTGCCCGCGAGCTGGCGCTGCTGCCCGACGGCGCCGGGCTGGTCAACACCGCCCGGTCCTGGCTGGTCGACGAGGCGGCGCTCGTCGTGGAGCTGTCCCGCGGCCGGATCGACGCCGCGCTGGACGTCTTCGACGAGGAGCCGCTGCCCACCGGCCACCCGCTGCGGGCGCTGCCCAACGTGCTGCTCACCCCGCACCAGGCCGCCGGGACCGTGCAGGGTCGCCGGCGGCAGGGCGAGATCGTCGTCGACGAGATCATCCGGTACGTGACCGGTCGACCCCTCGCCCACGCGGTGACGCCCGAGATGCTGGCCCACACCGGCTGACCCGCCGTCCCCCACCCGATCCGTACGCGCTGGACCCGGGCCCGCCCGCGGCCCGCTGTCGGCAGAGAGGAAATCATGAAGTTCATGCGAATCGGCCCGGTCGGCGCCGAGCGGCCGGTGCTGTTCGACGGCGCCAACCACTTCGACCTGAGCGGGATCACCGCCGACATCGACGCGGCGTTCCTCGCCACTGACCCCGTGGGGCGCGTGCGAGCGGCGGGGCCGCTGCCGCTGCTCGACGTGACCGGGGAGCGGATCGGCGCCCCGATCGCCCGGCCCGGGGCGGTGCTCTGCATCGGGCAGAACTACAGCGCGCACGCCGCCGAGTCCGGAGTCGCCCCGCCCGGCGAGCCGATCCTGTTCCACAAGTCGCCGAACACCGTGGTGGGCCCGTACGACCAGGTGCTGGTGCCGCGTGGCTCGACGAGGACCGACTGGGAGGTGGAACTGGCCGTGGTGATCGGGAGACGCGTCCGCTACCTGGACTCCCCGGCTCAGGCGCTGGCCCACGTGGCGGGTTACGCGGTCACCAACGACGTGTCCGAACGGGACTACCAGTTCGCGGATCCCGGTGGCCAGTGGTCCAAGGGCAAGTCGTGCGAGACCTTCAACCCGCTCGGCCCGTGGCTGGTCACGCCGGACGAGGTGGGCGACCCGCAGGCACTGCGGCTACGTTCGTGGGTCAACGGCGAGCCCCGGCAGGACTCCCGCACGGCCGACATGATCTTCGACGTGGCGTACCTGATCTGGCACCTGTCCCAGTTCACCGTGCTGGAACCGGGCGACGTCCTCAACACCGGCACCCCGCAGGGGGTGGCGCTGTCCGGCCGGTTCCCCTACCTGGCGGCCGGCGACGTGATGGAGACGGCGATCGACGGGCTCGGCCGGCAGCGCAACGTGCTCGCGCCCGCGTGACCGCCCCCGTCGAGTACCGTCCGGCCACGCCGGCGGACGTACCGTCGCTCTACGCCACGTGGGCCGAGGCGTTCACGGACGCGCACGTGACCCGGCTCTACGCCCACGACCGCGACCGCTTCCGACGCACGTTCGTCGCGGTGGAGGCCGGAGCGGTCGTCGCCGCCGTCTACTACCTGCCCCGCCGGGTACGCAACGCCGCCGGCGGCGTCGACCTGGTCGGCGGCGTCGCCAACGTCGCCACCCGGGTCCAGGCCCGCGGTCGGGGTCACATCCGCCGCCTGCTCGACCTGGCCGTCGCGGCGATGGCAGCGGACGGCTGCGCCTGGTCGTTGCTGTTCACCGGCACACCGGGCGTCTACCTGAGCAGCGGCTACGACACGTTCACCCTGCGCCACCCGAGCGGTCGACCGGCAGCGGGCACTCCCCTGCCGCCGGACTGGACCGTGCGGGCGCGATCCCCGGTGGACTGGGCGGAACTCGCCCCCGTGCACGAGTCGTTCAACGCGCACCGGCCGCTGAGCACCGTGCGGGACGCCGACGACTGGCGGCTCCGGGTCCCGGTCTGGTACGCCCCACCCACCGAGCTACTGGTGGCCCGGCACCGCGACCGCACGGCGGGCTACCTGGCCGCGCAGTGGTCTCCCGGGCGCGTCCGAGTGGTCGAGGCCGCTGCCCGCCCCGACCGGCCGGACGCCCTGCGCGCCCTGTTCGGCGCCGTCGCCCGCACCGCCGCCGAACGCGACGTACGGCACTGTACGGCCCGGCTGCCGGCCGACCCGGCGATCGAGGCGGCACTACCGTGTCTCCTGGCCGACCCGGTGACCGAGGCCGACACCACCGGCATGGTCCGGCCGATCCACGCGGCACCCGACCACCTGGCCGCGATCACCGGCGCGCCCGGGGCCTTCCACTGGCCGGCCGACTATCTGTGAACACCGCACGAGCCGCACCCCGCCGGCGACGGCGACACGGGGCGGCCCACGCCACGTACGGCACACCAGGGAGGTCCGATGGTCGTCGCGGAACAGGTCACGCCGGCGGTCGCGGGACACGGCGAAGGGCCGGTGTGGTGCCCCGACGACCAGCGGCTGCGCTGGGTCGACATGCTGGTCGGGGACGTCCTGGCGCTGGACCCGGCCACCGGGGCGGTCAGCCGCCGGCACGTCGCCCCGGTGGTCGCGGCCCTGCGCCCGCGATCCGGCGGTGGCCTCGTCGCCGCCGTCGAGCGGGGCTTCGCGCTGCTCGGGGACGACTCGGTGGAGTTGCTGCCCGAGCTCTGGTCGGACCCGTCGATCCGGATGAACGACGGCGGATGCGACCCGCTCGGGCGCTTCTACTGCGGCTCGATGGCGTACGACGCCGCGCCGGGTCGGGCCGCGCTGCACCGGCTCAGCCCGAGCGGTGCCGTCGAGACGGTGCTCACCGGGCTCACCGTCTCCAACGGCCTGGCCTGGACCCGGGACGGCAGGACCGCCTGGTATGTCGACTCGGCCACCCACCGGGTGGACGCCTTCGCCTTCGACCTGACCACCGGCGAGCTGCACGACCGGCGGCCGGTGGTCGCGGTGCCGCCCGACGCGGGCACGCCGGACGGGCTCTGCCTCGACGTCGAGGGCGGTGTCTGGGTCGCCCTGTGGGACGGGGGCGCCGTCCACCGGTACGCCCCGGACGGCCGCCTCACCGCCGTCGTGGAGCTGCCGGTTCGGCGCCCCACCGCGTGCGCGTTCGGCGGCCCCGACCACGCTGACCTCTACGTCACCACCTCCCGCCAGGGCCTGCCGGCCGACGACCGCTCCCCGGCCGGGGCGCTGTTCCGGATCCGACCCGAGGTGCCGGGGTTCCCCGAGCACACCTTCGCGGGCTGACAGCGGCGCCGGGCCAGCGGATGGCCGGGTTGACCACGCCGGCGGCGCCCGGTCGCTGGCCGCGGCGCCAGGCCCGATCGCGCGCCACGTCTCGCGACGCAGGTGACGGCCCGCCGCTGATCGGCGTCGCCAGGGGCGCTCGTCGGCGACCAGCACGTCGCGGTCGCCGGCAAGGGTGTGGTTCAGCGTCGGCCCGTCTCGGCTCCGATCGCCGACAGCATGACGTCACGAGCCGGCACGGGTGAGTCCTCGGTGATGCGGGTGAGCCCGGCGAGCCCGACTCCGAGCATGAGGATCCGCCAGGCAGCCGTTCGCGCCTGCGCTGCCTCGGAGTCCCCGGCCAGGACCGCGGCGAGGACGTCGGTCAGCCGTGAGAGCGTCTCGACGTAGCTCCTCGCGACGAGGGGGCGCTGCTGTGCGTGTGCACCCGCCTCGGCCCACCGCGCCAGCGCGTGCCCGTCCCCGTCGGTGCTCACGAGGTCGGCGAAGAAGAGCACGAGCGCGTCGTACGCCTCGAGGCCGTCGACGTTGTGCTCGTACTCGTCGATCTGCTGCGCGGCGTAGTGCCGCCAGGCCTCGGCGGCGAGCTCGTCGGTTGACGCGAAGTGGTGGTGGATCTGGCCCTGCGACCCGCCAAGTTCGTCCGCCACGATTCTGGCCGTCACCGCACTCAAGCCGTCGCGCTCGACCACGGCGGCCCCCGCCTCGACGATCGAACGGCGCCGCTCCGCACGCGCCAGGTACGCCATCACTTCCTCCCTCGTACGGTTCTCGGAGTGCTCGACACCGAGCGTAGGAACGCGACGGTACGCATCCGCAGCCCCTCCCTGCGCTCCCGGATGATCTCGTCGACCGGTGGGTCGAACGGTCCGAGGACGGGCGCGCTGTGCACCTTCGTGGCGCAGTCGAGGTCGGTGCACACGAGGATGCCGAGCGTGCTCAGCCGCTGGCGCTTGTCCGCAGAGGGGCGCGGCGCGGAGAAGAGGGCGACCTCGTTGAAGCGCCGCATGAAGTGGCACAGCGAGCACATGACCGCTCGCCCGCCGAGCTCAGCCCGGCTTGGGCTCTGGCGGAGCAAGGCGCCCGACGCCGTGCCGTCGATGTCGGTGACCAGGTAGGCGCGCAACGGCGCTCGGGGATCTCGCCACCCGAGGTAGTCGAGCTTGCCCCACGCGACCTCGTCGAACCAGGCCGGCAGACGGACCTTGCTCTCGACCGCGTCCAGGTTCGCGATCGCACCGCGCACCTCGTCCCGGCTCATCACCCGCACGACGTCACCTCCTGGCCAATCCTGTACACGCGTACAACTTGTAACTCGATACAAGTTCCCTGTCTACTCGATTTCCGGTGTGCCTGGCGTCGCGAGCCAAGTCGCCAGACGTCGGTGAGGCCTGGCCTGCGGAAGGGTCAGCGCCGCCGCAACGCGTAGAGCGCCGCGCTGGCGGCGAAGAGCGCCCCGCTGATCGCCAGCCAGCGGGCCAGCAGCGGTCGCGGGGCCAGGCCGGTCGCCGCTGTGTATGTCTCGTCGCCGAGACCGAGGATGCCGGGAAGGTAGACGAGTAGCAGCAGCCCGGCAGCAAGCGCGGGCACCCGCACGTGGTTCAGCGCCGACGGTGCGCCTCGGCGCCCCGGGGCGGCGCGCAGCCCCCGGTCGATCGACGCGTAGACCGGGAACAGGAGCAGGTCGTGGGCGATGACCGCGCCGAGGAACCAGAGCAGCATCCCGCCTGCGGCCGGTTCCCCGGACAGCCGCAACGCGATCCAGCCCGTCACTGCGAAACAGCCGAGCAGGAGCAGCAGGTGCCAGGGCGCGGCGCCGTAGCCGCGCCGGAACTCAACCATCAGCATGTTCCTCGAAGGCGATCTCCCGGACCCACTTGGTGCAGTGCACCCCGGGCAGTGCCGGCACGATGATCCGCGCCGGGTAGCCGTGGTCGAGGGACAGATCGACACCGTTGACCCGCAGGGCGAGCAACGATTCCGGGTCACGGACCTGGTTGGGCTGCAACCGGGCCTGACGGAACAGGCCGCTCCGTTCCATCGATCGGACCCGCGCCGGGGCGGACTCGGGCACGCCGACCAGGGCGGCGAGGTCGCGCAGCCGCACCCCGGTCCAGGTCTGCGCCGTCGACCAACCCTCGACGCAGGCGATCGGCAGGTCCGCGGTGTGCTGCGCCATCGCGAGCAGGCCGTCACGGTCCAACTCCACGCTGCGGCCGCCGCCCCGCACGCTGAGCCGCCAGTTCGCCCCGGTGTCGGCGGACCGGATGCCGGCTGCGGCAGCGCTGCGGTTCACCGGGAAGCCGTTCGGCCCGTCGCCGTGCTGCCGCCCCCGGGGCAGCAGCAGCGCGGTGCGGCGCAGCACGCCGTCCATGCTCTGCCCGACGGTCAGCGCCGCGAGCAGCAACGCGGCGCCCCCGGTCAGGGCCAGGACACCGCGTCGGCTCATCGTCGCCGGACCCGGGCGCCGGGCAACCAGCCCGTCCGGGTCCGCCGGCTCCGGTCGGGTCCCGGCCGGCGGGGTACGCGCGAAGCCCGGACCGCGCAACGCGGAGACCATCCGGGGCAACTTGATCGCCACGTGGGTGACCAGGGCGGCGGTGAAGACCCAGGCGCCGTACCAGTGCGCGGTGTAGAAGTCGAACCCGAACAGGTAGGCGTACTGGATGTCGAGCAGGCCGGTGGCCATCTCGAAGAGGATCCCGCCGACCAGCAGCAACAGCGACAGTCGCTCCAAAGCCTGAGCCGCCGACCGAGCCGGCGGCCAGTCGAAGAGCTTCGGCACCACCGACCAGAGTTTGGCCAGCACCACCGGCACCAGCACGATGCCGAGTGTCACGTGCAGGCCCTGGGTGACCCGGAACAGCCAGGCCGGGCGGGTCGGCCAGTCGAAGACGGGCGGGTGCAGCCAGCCCACGTCGCGGGGAAGGGCCTGGCCGAGGCGGGGACCGTAGGCGATCCAGTCCAACAGTCCGGTGATGATCACCAGCGGTAGAGCGGCAAGCAGGACGGCACCGAACACCGAGGTCAGCCACGGGCCGCGTACCGGGCTGCGCCAGGCGCCGGCGGCAGCCTCGGCACCCGGTGGGCGGTGCCGGTCCAGCGCCCGCCACAGCCGCGCCGGGTAGGCGTACCCCTGGCTGTCGGTCGTCCCGGCGGCGGGCGGCCGGGGTGGCACGGCGGCAGGCTCGGGCCGGCCGGATGCCCGCGTCGGCTCTCCGGGGTCGGGCCCCGGAGGCGGGTCTGGCGGCGGATCGGCGGGCACGTTTCTCCTGGCAGCGGGTCGTCGAGCCCGGCGCGGCGGGCCCTCGTGCAGCACGCTAACCGGTAGCACCGCCCGCCGGCTGGCTTTGCCGCATTACCGAAGGCTCACCGCCGGTCCGCATTACCGGGGGGCTCACCGCCGGTCCCTTTCGGAAATGCTGACGTCGACCCGAACCGGCCCGCGGGGCTATCGGTTTGACCTAGCGTGACGGGAATGCGCGTACTCGTCACCGGCGCCGCCGGATTCATCGGATCGCAGGTCGCGGACCTGCTCGTCGCCGAGGGGCACCACGTGGTGTGCCTGGACGCGCTGCTGCCGCAGGCACACGGCGGTGCCCTTCCCGAATGGTCCCGCCGGCACGACCCGGTGGTCGGGGACATCCGGGACGCGAGGCTGCTCGACGACCTGCTGAGCGGCGTCGACGCCGTCTGTCACCAGGCGGCGATGGTCGGACACGGGCTGGACCCGTCGGACGCCCCCGACTACGCCAGCCACAACGACTACGGCACCGCGGTGCTGCTCGCCGCGATGCACCGGGCCGGAGTGTCCCGCCTGGTGCTGGCCAGCTCGATGGTGGTGTACGGCGAGGGGCGCTACGTGTGCGCCCGGCACGGCGTCGTCCGGCCCGCCCCGCGGCGCCCGGCCGACCTGGCCGCCGGCCGGTACGACCCCACCTGCCCGGAGTGCACCGGCACCCTCACCCCGGCGCTCGTGCCCGAGGATGCCCCGCTGGAGCCGCACAGCACGTACGCGGCCAGCAAGCTGGCGCAGGAGCACCTGGCCGCCGCCTGGGGCCGGCAGACCGGGGGCGGGGTGTGGGCGCTGCGTTACCACAACGTCTACGGTCCCCGGATGCCCCGCGACACCCCGTACGCCGGGGTCGCGTCGATCTTCCGGTCGGCGCTGGCGGACGGCCGGCCGCCGCGCGTCTACGAGGACGGCCGGCAGCGGCGCGACTTCGTGCACGTCACCGACGTGGCGCGGGCGAACCTGCTGGCCCTGACCGCGCCGGCGCCGGACGGCCTGGTGCCGGTGAACGTCTGCTCCGGCGAGCCGCACACCGTCGGCGACCTGGCCGCCGCCCTGGCGTCGGCGATGGGTGGGCCGGCGCCGGTGGTGGTCGGCGGGGCCCGGGCCGCGGACGTGCGGCACGTGGTGGCCGACCCCGCTCGCGCACGCGAACTGCTCGGCTACACCGCCCGGGTCGGCTTCGTCGACGGGGTGACCGCCTTCGCTACCGACCCGCTGCGCGAGCCCGCCGCCGTGGCGGTCTGACCACCCCACCGCACCCGCCGCCCGCTGGCCCGCCCGGCGACTCCGCCGGCGGACCGCCCCGGCCGTCCCGGGTCGCGGCCCCACCCGCTCCCCGACGAGGTCGGCGTTCGGTCAGGAGACGGTGAACAGCAGGTGGTTCACGGCGAGGGCGGTCAGCGCCTGCCCCGCCAGCCACCAACGCCGAGCCGGCGCGGGCAGGTGCGCGACGGCGACCAGCAGCCAGACCGCGAACGGCAGCCAGATTCGCTCCACCTCGGCCTTGCTCATCCCGGACAGATCGGCGGCGGCCACGGCCAGCGCGGCGGCGGCCGGCAGCAGCACGGTCGGTCCGCGCCCCCGGACCCGCCCCGCGAGTGCGACGAGCCGGTGGTGCCGCACGAGGCCGCGCACCGCCGCACCACCCGGCTCCGGGCCGCCGGCCACCGGGACCGACGGACCACTTCCGACCCGTGTCACCGCCCCCCGGCCCGCCCGAGCCGCGAGCAGTGCGCGGCGCAGCGCCGGCCCGGCCACCGGTCCGGCAGCGAGCAGCAGCGCCGCCAGGTTCGCCCAGACCCAGTAGCCGTACGGGCGGTCGGCCGCCCAGCCCTGGTAGTAGCGCTCCACCACCAGGTCGTACCCCCGCCACCACTGAAAGCCGGCGACGGTGAACACCACCACCACCGCGACGACCCCGGCCGCACCGGCGAACATCGCGCCGCGCCGACGCGCCGGCCGCAACGCCAGCACCGCGAGGGCCAGTGCCGCAACCAGCACGAAGCCGTACGACAGGTACAGCGCGAAGCCGAGCAGCAGCCCGCCGGCCAGCGCGATCACGGGCCCCCGTAGCGCCAGCAGGGCCAAGCCGGCGGCGACCACACCGGCGAAGACACCGTCGGCGGAGGCGCCCACCCAGACCGCCCCGGGCAGCAGCACCAGGAACGGCAGCACCGCCCGAGCCGCCTCGCCTGCGCCCAGCGCCCGAAGCGTGACCGGCACGGACACCGCCACGGTCGCGCCGATCAGGACGCAGGCCAACGCCGCCGCCGTCCCGCCGCCCAGGCCGATCCGGTCCAGCCCGACGAAGAGCAGCAGGGCTCCCGGCGGATGGCCGGCGGTGTGGGTGGACCACGAGTCCGGCTGGAAGTCGAGGATCCGGTCGGTGAAGCCGACCAGCATCCGCCCGACATCGGTGACCCGCGGCACCTCGTGCAGGTACTCCGCCTGCGGAGTGAGCCGCCGGGCGAGCCCGTCCGACCAGCCGTCCACCAGCGCCAGGGCGAGCGTCCAGGCCACCGCCGCCAGGTAGCCGGCGAACAGCAGCGGACCCCACCGGGCCGCTCGAGCCCACCGCAGCCCCGGCCCGAGCACCGCCACGGCGACCACCAGCGCGGCCGGGGTGCCCCAGCCCAGGTGCGGCCGCCAGGTGGCGTAGAGCGGGGCGGCCTCGGCGTGCAGGTCCACGCCCCGATGGTTCAGCACCGCGCCGATCACCACGGCCGTGGCCAGCAGCGCCGCCTCGACGCCCAGCACGACCAGGTCGCCCCCGTCGCGCGCCGGGACGCGGTCGGAAACGGGCGAGCGGGAAAGTGTGGCACCGGGTCTCATGTCGACCGGACGGTACGGTCTGCCCCGCCCCCTGTCAGCCGAATCGCCGCTACGTCACCGGACGGTAAGAAGTGCCTGTCCGGTAGGCGTTCCGTAAGGCCGAACGCGGAACGAGTGGCCCCGCGCGGACTTAGCGTCGGGGTATGCCGACACCGATCGACGTGGTGCTGCCGTGCCTGGACGAAGCCGCCGCGCTGCCCGCCGTGCTGACCGCGCTGCCGCCCGGATACCAGGCGATCGTGGTGGACAACGGCTCTCGAGACGCCTCGGCCGAGGTGGCCGCCCGGCACGGCGCCCGGGTGGTCCATGAGCGCCGTCGGGGGTACGGCGCGGCCGTGCACGCCGGGATCGAGGCCGCCGAGACCGAACTGGTGTGCGTCCTGGACGCCGACGGCTCATTCTCCCCTCGGGAGCTGCCCGCCCTGGTCACCCCGGTCGCCGGGGGCAACGCCGACCTGGCCGTCGGCCGTCGCCGGCCGGTCCGTGTCGGGGTCTGGCCCTGGCACGCCCGGGCCGGAACGGCGCTGGTCGCCGCGCTGCTGCGGCACCGAGGGGTCCCGCTGCGCGACCTCAGCCCGATGCGGGTGGCCCGTCGGGAGGCGTTGCTCGGTCTCGGCGTCACCGACCGGGCCTTCGGCTACCCGCTGGAGCTGCTGATCCGGGCCGCCGCCGCAGGTTGGCGCATCCACGAACTCGACGTCGCGTACGCCCCGCGTGCCACGGGCACCCGCTCCAAGGTCTCCGGCTCGTTCCGGGGCACCCTGCGCGCCACCCGGGACTTCGCGACCGTGCTGCGCACCGTGGAGCGCCCCCGGTGACCGTGCTGCTGGTGGTCGCCAAGGCCCCCGTGCCCGGCATGGTCAAGACCCGGCTCTGCCCACCGGCGACCCCGGTCCAGGCCGCCCAACTGGCCGCCGCCGCGCTGCGCGACACCCTGGACGCCGTCCGGGACACTCCCGGGGTGACGCCGGTGCTGGCGTTGGCCGGGCGCCTCACCGACGCCGAGGACGCCGCCGACCTGACCGCCGCCGTCGCCGGTTGGCCGGTCCTGCCGCAGCGGGGCGTGGATTTCGCGGCCCGACTCGCGAACGCCCACGTCGACGTCGCCGACGCGTTCCCCGGCCGTCAGGTGCTTCAGATCGGGATGGACACCCCGCAGCTGACGCCGGCGCGGCTGGCCGCCGCCGTACGCCGGCTGACGGACGCCGAAGCGGTGCTGGGACGGGCCGCCGACGGCGGCTGGTGGGCGCTGGGGCTACGCGACCCGCGGCAGGCGGTGGCGCTGCGCGGGGTGCCGATGTCCACTCCGCGCACCGGCCGGTCGACGTGGTCCGCGCTGACCGGGCGAGGGCTGCGCACGATGCCGCTGCCGGTGCTGCGGGACGTGGACGACTGGTCGGACGCGCGGGCGGTGGCCGCGGCGACCCCGGGTGGCCGCTTCGCCCGCCAGGTCGCGGCGGTGCGCCGCGCCATGGTGGTGCGGGCGTGACCGGGGACGGTTTCGCCGCCGCCCTGCGCGACCGGGGCGACAACGCGCACTGGCTGGTGCCCGCCGACGGACTTCGCCGCCGACTGCCGGTGCACCGGTGGCACGGGCCCGCCGGGATGGCAGAGGCGGCGGTGGTCACCCGCTGCACCGGTCCCACCCTCGACCTGGGTTGCGGCCCGGGCCGGGTGACCCTGGCACTGACCGTGGCCGGGCTGACCACCCTCGGGGTGGACGTGTCGGCCCGGGCGGTGGCGCTGACCCGGGCCCGGGGCGCGGTCGCCGTGCGGGCAGACCTGTTCGGCCCGTTGCCGGCGGAGGGACGCTGGGCACACGCGGTCCTGCTGGACGGGAACATCGGCATCGGGGGCGACCCGATCGCGCTGCTGCGCCGGTGCCGGGCGTTGCTGCGGCCGGCGGGAACAGTGCTGGTCGAGCTGGAGCCGCCCGGATCCGGCACCTGGCAGGGACAGGTCCACGTGGCATCCGGCCGGCACCGGGGCCCGACCTTCCGCTGGGCGTGGCTCGACACGTGCGCGGTGGCGGGCACGGCGGCGGCGGCCGGGTTGGCGGTCGGCGAGGTGTTCCGCTCCGGCCGCCGCTGGTTCGCCGAGTTGACCCGGCCGGAGCGTCCGGGCGCGCCCCGACGCGCACCCGTCGTGGCACTGCCACAGCCGTGATCTTCATCAGTAGTTGGCGCAACGTCGGGTGGCCTGGATCGGCCACCGGGGTATCGGTGACGTTGTGTAACGAGCACCACCGCGGGGGCGGGCCGCTCCTGGCGATGTGAGTGCGTCGCCCGACCGCCAGGGTGAACGCCTGCGTGTGCGCGTGCCAAGCCTCGTCAGCGCAGGGGCCGCCGACGACTGAGCCCGGGCCGCACCCCGGGCAATGGACCGGGCGCTAACGCGTTGCCGGGACGGGGATGAGGCGCGGTCCCGTGCCTGGAACTCGGATGTAGAGGTCAGGCTGCCTGTGCGGATGACGAAGCGGCCGTCTCCTGTCCGCTGCCGCCTGAGCCGCTGCGCAACCGGACTTCGGCGCCGTTCTGTTCGTAGCTCTGCTGCGACACCTGGACGAGCACCGCGTCACGGTGATAGTCCGGCAATGTGATGGCGCCGCAGCTGACCATGGTGGCGCGCAGTTTCGCGACCGTGCGGGCAATGTTGGGGTAGAGCCTGCCGGGCATACGGCACATAGCCATCGACGCCTTCCTCGAACGGCAGCTCGGTCTCGCCCTGGTCGTAGCGGGCGACGTTCCGGGCCCGCTGGGAGCCTTCACCCCAGTATTCCGTCAGCTTCTCGGGCCTTGAAGGGCCGAGCTTGCAGATCGTGCTCGATGCTGGCTGTATCGGTCACGCCGCGTTCGGCAGGCTGACTGCTGCCCAGTCCGTGGCACCGCGTGTGGCGATGTTGCGGGCTGCGTTCACGTCGGCGTGCTCAGCGAAGCCGCAGGACGTGCATCGGAAGGTGGATTGGTGGGGGCGGTTGGCTTTGGCGGTGTGCCCGCAGGTGGAGCAGCCCTGCGAGGTGTATGCCGGGTCGACGTGGACGACGGCCAGCCCGGCTCGTGTCGCTTTGTAGGCGATGAACTGGCCGAGTTGGTGGAACGCCCACGTGTGCAGTGTGACCCGCTGGGGCCGTCGGAGCCGTACCCGGTCGCGGATGCCCGTGAGGTTCTCCAGGGCGATGCCGCGGCCGGTGCGTTCGGCCTCGGTCACGATCTGCTTGGCGATGCGATGGTTGGGTGTCGGCCGCGAACCGGGCTTCCTTACGGCGGCGGGCCTTCAACAGCCGCTTGGCCGATTTGGTGCCGATGCGTTGGAGCTTGGCCCGTAGCCGCTGGTTTCGATGCCTGACCCGGTTGAGGCCCTTGCCGCAGTGCCGGGTGCCGTCGTTGGTGGTGGCGATGTTCGCGATGCCCAAATCGACGCCGAGGAACCCGTCAGGCTCTTTCACCTCAACATCAGGGATGTCGCAGGTGGCGTGCAGGTACCACTTGCCGTCACGGTGCACCAGATCGGATTCGCCCTTGCGGTGGGCGGACAGCACCGCGTACTGCTGCGCGGAGCAGCCGAACCGGATACCGGCCTGCCGCCCCGCGATGGTCCAGATGGAGACCGTGCGGGGGCGCATCTGCCAGGACAGACAGCGGTCGTCGAACGGCTGCGCGGCGTCCCGACGGAACCTGATCGGCTTTCCCTCGGCCGTGCGGCGACGTTTCGACCCGGGCTTGCCGAGATTTCCGGCACGAATGTTGGCGTTCAGGGTGGCGTACGCGCCGGCGACCTTACGGGCAACATGGATCGCCGGCTGAGCCGACAAACCCAGAGCCTTCAAACGGCCGTAGGTAAGCCGCTGAAGCGCCTGCTTCCCGTGGATTCGCCGCTGGAACGCCTCCACCGAGACGACATTGGCGGCCTCGTTGCACAGGCTCAGCGTGTTCCGCAACGCCGCCTCCTGGCCAGCGTCGGGGAACAGGCGCACCTGCACGACGATCTTCACATCCACAGTCTCGCATTCTGGTTTATGTCACCCCGATGGACCCCAGTTCCGAATGTTCGACACGGTCGGAGCGTCGTGCACAACCTGCACGTGCATCTTGTCGTCACCAAGTATCGGCGGGACGTGCGCGATGACGCCATGCTCACCCGGTGCGGGCAGATCATGGCTGACGTGTGCGCCAAGCTCGGTGCGGAACTGCGGGAGTTCAACGGCGAAGACGACCACGCCCAGCGGTGTCAGGTCGTGTCTTCCCACGTTCCGCACGAGAGCGGCAGATCAGGCTCACGCCACCTCCATGCACCGCGTTCAAGAGCCCTTCCTACCGCAGCTCCCTCCCGCGCTCGTGGCGCACGACGTCTCGTAACTCGGCGTCGGTCCATGGTGGATCATGTCGGGGTGCAGGTGATCTCGGCGGCCCGCCCGGATTGGATCTTCCCGTTCACCGGGCTGCAGCCCACCCAGTTCCGCAGGCTGGTCCGGCTCGTCGCCAAGCGTGGCGGTGACGCCATCGCTGACGGCCGACCAGGCCGGCAATGGTCTCTCGACCTCGCCGACCGGGTACTGCTGGTCGCCGCGTACTGGCGCACGAACCTGACCATGCGGCAGATCGGCCCACTGTTCGGGGTATCGCACTCCGCCGCGCATCGCGTCATCGACACCGTCGGCCCCCTGCTCGCTCTCGCGCCGGGACGCCGACGTCGGGTCGACCAGATCACCATCGTCGACGGCACCCTCATCCCGACCCGGGACCACCGCCTAGCCGCCCCGAGCAAGAACTACCGCTACAGCACGAACCTGCAGGTCGCCATCGACGCCCGCACCCGCCTCGTCGTCGCCCTCGGCGACCCGCAACCAGGCAACCGCAACGACACCGTCGTCTACCGCACCAGCGGCATCCAGCAGAAACTCGACGGGCGGCCGGTCATGGCCGACGGCGCCTACCGCGGCAACCCTGAGGTGATCATCCCGTACCGCAAACCCACCGACGGCAGCGCCCAGTGGAAAGCGGACCTGAACACACAACACCGCACCATCCAAGCGCAGGTCGAACACGCACTGGCCCGCATGAAGTGCTTCAAGATCCTGCGCGACTACCGCCGCGCCGCCCACACACTGACCGACACCGCCTCCGGCATCGCCCACCTCCACAACATCATCCTCGCCGGGTGACACCAGAACCGTTGCCGGGCAACGCCATCACCGAGTTACGAGACGCTCTTTAGGGACGAACGGAGTACACAGCGATCCGGCGCACCATGGATCGCCCAGATCTGCCGCTGATCGGGCGTTGGCAACCCAGCGAGTGGGGGCACGTTTCGGACTGCCGCATTGAGTGCGCCGACCGGGTCGCGTCGTCTTGTGACCGGACATCTACTCACGGTCACCGCTGTCATCCCCCAAATGTGCCCGGCTGCTCGATCGTGTTCAGTCTGCGCCGTAGGAGATCCCGTTCGGGTGCGGTGCTGGCCAGGTGGAGCGCCTTCCGGTAGGCGACGGCCGCCTCGGCGTGGCGGCCAGCCCGGTGCAACAGGTCCGCCCGGGCGACCGTGTAGGGGCGGTAGCCGCGCAGCAGCGCCTCGCCGGCGAGTTCGTCCAGCAGCGCCAGGCCCGCCTGCGGGCCGTCGCGCATCGCCACAGCCACTGCCCGGTTCACCGCGACGATCGGGGACCCGGTCAGTGCCAGCAGCACGTCGTAGAGCGCCACGATCTGTGGCCAGTCGGTGGTTGCCACGTCGGCCGCCTCGTTGTGCAGCGCGGCGATCGCCGCCTGCACCCCGTACCGGCCGGGCTGCCCGCCGGTCAACGCGACCCGGACCAGCCCGATCCCTTCCTCGATCATGGCGCGGTCCCAGCGGCTGCGGTCCTGATCGTCGAGCAGGACCAGTTCGCCGTCCGGGCCGGTGCGCGCGTCGCGTCGGGCATGGACGAGCACCATCAGGGCGAGCAGCCCGGCCACCTCACGCTCGGCGGGCAGCAGCCGGCGCAGTATCCGGGCCAGCCGGATGGCCTCCTCGGCGAGATCGATCCGTTGCAGCCGCGGGCCGGCGCTCGCCGCGTACCCTTCGGTGAAGATCGAATACACCGCTTGCAGGACCCCCGGCAACCGTTGCGGCAACTCGTCCGTGGAAGGCACCCGGAACGGGATCCGCGCCTGGCTGATCTTCTTCTTCGCCCGCGTGATCCGCTTGGCCATCGTCTCCGCCGGCACCACGAACGCCCGCGCCACCTCGGTCGTGGTCAACCCGGCAAGGAAACGCAGCGTGAGCGCGCCGCGGTCCTCGGCCGCCAGCGCCGGATGCGCACAGGTGAAGAACAGCAGCAGCCGCTCGTCCGGCAGGTCCCCGCCTTCGGGGGCAGGGACGGGGCCGGCCCGGTCCGCCTCCACCTGGAGGATGGCCAGCCGCGCCGCGTACGCCTGGTCGCGGCGCAACCGGTCGATCGCCCGGCGCCGGGCCGTGGTCATCAGCCACGCTCCCGGCCGGGGCGGAACCCCGTCGACCGGCCAGGACACCAGCGCCGCCTCGACCGCCTCGGAGGTCACCTCCTCCGCCAGGTCCAGGTCGCCGAAGCGGCGGACCAGGGCGGCCAGCAACCGGCCGCGTTCCTCGCGGAACACCGCCGCCACCAACGCCACCGGCGTCTCATGCGCCGATGCGTTGTCCGGCGCTCCAGCGCCGGCCGCCCGTCCCTCCACCGGCGGTCAGAACCCGAACTCGGCCACCGGCCGGACCACGACCGAGCCGTCACCGCGGGCGCCGGGGCAGCGGGCGGCCCAGTCCAACGCGGCATCGAGGTCCGGCACGTCGATCACGTAGAAGCCGCCGAGCACCTCGCGCGTCTCGGCGAACGGTCCGTCGGTCACGACCCGCTGGCCGTCCGACTCGACCCGCACCGTCGTGGCGGTCACCAGATCGGCCAGCGACTCCCCGGAGACGAAGATGCCGGCGTCCTTGACCTCCTTGTCGTACGCGATCCAGTCCTCGACCGTGCAGCCGGTGTTCACGCCGTTCGCGTCCACCGCACCGGCGTTGATCAGCAGCATGTACTTCACGATCTGTCTCCTGTCCGTCTCGCCTCGTGCGGCGGCCGCCGCACCCAATCTCTACGGACGAAACCCCGCCAGATGGACACCCCACCAGAAAATCAGGCGAGATGCCTTCGCTGGGGCCAAGGGCGTACATGGCCTCCGGGACACAGCGCCTCTCGCGGCCTGGCCGATGAGCGGTCGGTGCGCGAGGGCTGTGGGGCGCTGCTGTGGGGTTGCCGCGTACGGATGTCGATCAGGCAGGGGTGCAGCGGTCGCGCAGGGTTGCGACACCGTCGCCTTCGAGTTCGTCACAGTATGTGGTACGCCCAGTCATCGCCATGGTCAGTGCCAGGGTGGTGCCGGACACGAGTGGCCCGGAGCCGGTGGTGAAGGGGCCGTCGTTCGCGACGAGTCGCAGGCCGCGGATGCGGCCTTTGGCCAGGACCACCTGGTCGGAGCCCTGGTAGTACCGGGCGATCTGCGTGATGGTCTCGATCGGGTAGGGCCGGCGGATGTCCAGGGGGCGCCGGATGTCCTCCCCGTGCACGAACGTTTCGCCGAGCATCGCGATGGTCGGCAGTGGCGGTTTGGTCCTGCTCATGACGATGCCGCGGAATCTTTCCAGTGTCTCGGCCGCAGTTGCGCCCAGCTGCTCGTTCAGCCGCATGGTCACCTGCTTGTCGAAGTCGAATCTGCACCGGATGACCCCTGCCAGCCATTGCCAGGAGTTCAGGCTTGCCCCTGCGGTGAGGTGAGCGAGCACCTCGCGTACCGTCAACCCGGTGCACAACGACGGCGTCGCGAACTGCTGATCAGTCAGGCCCGCGAGGTCGGCCGCCAGGGCCGCGCGTTCTGCGTGGATCCGAGACCAGGTGTCGCTTCCACGATCGATGCGGGCTGTTGCTTCCTTCTCGGTCATGTCGAGGTCTCCTATCGTGTCGAGTGTCGGTGTTCATCAGGGCGAGACAGGTGCCGGTCCAGCGGTAACCGGCTGCGGTGGTGAGGTCCGTCGGAGTGGAGACCGCCGCTGCGGGGCAGAATCGTCGCTCGTGAGCAGAGATCCTTCTGGGTTGGCTGGAGACTCGGCCGCGGTCCCCGACGAGAATGTCGATCTTGGCCGGGCGCGCGAGGGTGACGACGAGGCCTTCACCCGCTTGGTCCAGCCGCTGCGCCGGGAGTTGCACGCCCACTGCTACCGCATGCTGGGCTCAACCCATGATGCCGATGATGCGGTGCAGGATACCCTGCTGCGGGCTTGGCGAGGACTCGCGCGATTCGAGGAACGCAGCTCTCTGCGCTCGTGGCTCTACACCATCGCGACCCGGGTCTGTCTGAATGTCGTGGAGTCCCGTGGTAGACGGCCGCTACCCGTCGACCTTGGCCCCTCCAGTGACCGTGCGGTGCTCGATGATCGGCCGCTGACGGAGTTCGCCTGGCTGGGCCCCTACCCTGACGCCGGCCTCGGCGACGGTCCATCAGTTCCCAGCGCAAGGTACGAACAGCGTGAAGCCGTCGAACTTGCCTTCGCCGCCGCGTTGCAACATCTACCGGGCAACCAGCGGGCGGCGCTGCTGCTCTTCGACGTCCTCGGCTTCTCTGCGGCCGAGATAGCCAACACGATGAACACCTCAACCACCTCGGTGAACTCCGCCCTCGCCCGCGCCCGTCGGGTGATCGCGGAGAAGGTGCCACCGCAGTCCCAGCAGCAGACCCTACGGAAGATCGGCGACGCTCGCGTACGGCAGATCGTCGCCGGATTCTCCACCGCGTTCGAACGCGGTGACGCCGATGCGCTCGTTGCCCTGCTCACCAGCGACGTCACGTGGTCGATGCCCCCGATGGCGCACTGGTATCGCGGGATCGAGGCGGTCACCGACTTCGCCGTTCAGGTCCCGCTGACCGGTTGCGGGAGTTGGCGGTGTCGTCCGACGACTGCGAATGGTCAGCCTGCCGTCGGGTTCTACCTCGGCAACGACCAGACGGGCCCGCACCTTGGCTGGTCGATCACCGTGTTGACCTTGAGGGATGAGCGCATCGCGGAGATCACGTCGTTCCTCGGCGCGGAACACTTCCCGGCTTTCGCGCTGCCGACGTCACTACCGTGATCCGGACAGCAGCCCAACGCACGTTGACCGACCGCACGCTCACGCCGCTGCAGCGCGTCGGCGGCAATCAGCTTCAGGCCAGTCGATAGAGTCGCACGGATAGGGCTGGGAAGCGGAAGGCGCGGATGGGCAATCTGGGGAACTACCAACTGATGACGACCATCGCCAAGAAGGTCGGTGGCCCAGCGACGCTTCTGATCGCGACTCTCGCCAGTGGATACATCATCGGTCGGACCACTGAAGCGGGTGGCAAGAAGGCGTTCAAGGCGTGGGTAGCCGCGCTCAAGAAGAGGAACACGCCGTGCGCGACGAAGGGCCAGCTCTTCAGGGTCGTCACCGACGGCGAGGACAGCAGCGGCTTGAAGCTCCGTGCTGGTGACGAGTACCGGGTTCTGGAGTGCGACGCCGATGCGATCCTCATCGAAGTCCTGAACGATCCCGACAACCCGTACTTCGTGTCCAGCGAGTTCTTGACGACAATCTCAGACTTCCCGGCAGAGGACACCGGCGAGGTCCAAACAGGCGACTGATTCCCGGACGCAACAAGACCGCCGGGTAGACGGCGGGAGTCTCACCCGCCGCCCCACAGATCCGTACGTGACAGTCTCCCGTCATGCGGCTCTTGCCATCCTGGTCATCAGAAGGTGGCGACCCATGCCCAGTGGGCGAAGGCTCTCGGGTACTGGCTGGTTACGCGCTGCCAGGTCGCCTTGGCCTTCTTGAAGTATCGCAGTCGTTCGAACTTCTTCCGCAGCCAGCGCTGGAGGTAGGTGTTGATCCGCTGGAGAAGGCGATACAGCGCGGAGCACTCGCACCCATGGCGGGACGAGGTTCTCACGCCGGACTGAAGACGCCGGCGCGGAGGGCAGCGGCGGCCGCGGCGGCGGCACGTCGGGCGAACTCCTCGTCGATGGGTTCGTCGATGACGAGCAGCCGCAGGAAGAAGGGCGCGCCCAGGACCTCGATCGCGGCCCGGGCATCGGTGCCCTCAGCCAGTTCGCCGCGGGCGACGGCGTGGTCGACGACGGCCTCGGCCAGGCCGAACCGCTCGGCGAAGAAGCCGCGGACGATCTGCGCGGCGCGCGGGTTGCGGGGCGCGGCCGCGGCCAGGGCCGTGATCAGCTCACCGGGTTCGCCGGTCATGCCGCGCCGGATCAGCAACGCCAGTTCCTCGAGGTCGGTGCCGAGGTCGCCGGTGTCCGGGATCGGAACGACCTCACTGGCGTACTCGCTGAGCAGGTCGCCGAGGACGCCTTCCAGGTCGGTCCACCGGCGGTAGACCGACGTCTTGTTGACGCCGGCCGCCTGGGCGATCCGTTCGACGGTCAGCTCGGCGTACCCGTCGGCGAGAAGGCCACGGGCGGCCGTGAGGACCGCGGCCCGGACACGGGCGCTGCGCCCGCCCGGTCGCTGACCGGCAGACATCGGACACCTCCTTTAACGCACCGACTGTTGCGTTACACCATCCCATTCGGCAGACTCAAAAGGCAACACGAGTTGCGATTGGAGGCACCTATGAAGGCCACTGTCTGCGTCGTCGGCGGCGGGCCCGCGGGGCTCGTCCTGGGGCTGCTGCTCGCCCGGCAGGGAGTGGAGGTCACCGTGCTGGAGAAGCACGCCGACTTCCTCCGGGACTTCCGCGGCGACACGGTGCATCCCTCCACCCTGAACATGCTCGACGAGATCGGGCTCGGCGAACGGATGGCGGTGCTGCCCGGGCGCAAGGCCGGCGGGTTGCGCGTCACCTTCGACGACGGCACCTACACCGTCGCGGACTTCACGCGCCTGCCGACGCCACACAACTACCTGTACTTCGTTCCCCAGTGGGACTTCCTGGAGATGCTCGCGACCGAGGCGGCGAGGTTCCCCACCTTCACGCTGCTTCGCTCCACCACCGTGACGGGCCTGCTCCGCGACCCGTCCGGCGCCGTCACCGGCGTACGCGCCGTGACCCCGAAGGGCGAACTGGAGATCGAGGCGTCGCTCACCGTCGCCTGCGACGGCCGTGATTCCGTGGTACGCCGGGAACTCGGCCTGCGGCCGGTCGACTACGGCGCACCCATGGACGTGCTGTGGTTCCGGATCTCGCGCCGCGCAGGCGACGGCGACGGCCTGGCGATGCGGGTCGGCGCCGGCGGGCTGATGCTCGCCATCGACCGCGGCGACTACTACCAGTGCGCGTACGTCATCGCCAAGGGCGGCTACGACGAGATCCGCGCGGCCGGGCTGGAGGCACTGCGGGAACAGGTGACCCGTCGGCATCCCGTCCTCGCCGACCGAGTCGATGAGCTCGCCACCTGGGACGACATCAAACTGCTGACGGTGAAGGTCAACCGGTTGCAGCGCTGGCACGCGCCCGGCACGCTGCTCATCGGCGACGCCGCACACGCCATGTCCCCGATCGGCGGCGTCGGCATCAACCTGGCGGTGCAGGATGCCGCGGCCACCGCCCGGATTCTGGGCCCGAACCTCGCCGCCGGGCAGCCGGTCACCGAAGCCGACCTCGCCGCGGTGCAGAAGCGCCGGCACTTCCCGACGGTGCTGATACAGAACATCCAGCGCGCCGCGCAGCGGCGCGTCGTCGACCCGCTGCTGCACGCCACCGGCCGGATCGACGCCCCGGCGCCGATACGCCTGGCGAAGCGGTTCCCGGCACTGCAAGCCCTCCCCGCCCGGCTGGTCGGTATCGGCGTACGCCCCGAACACGTGCGCTGACCCACCGTTCCGGCAGACGGACGGAGACGTGATCCGCTACGACAGGGACGGACTCCCACCCTGCCGGTAGCGCCCGCCACCTGACGTGTCGGACGCTACCCGCATCCGAATCTGCCGCAGACCGGGCGTTACTTAGGGTCACAGTCGGGCAAGGCGGCGTTCGATCTTGCCGATGAGCGGATATCTGATCTTGGCCCGGTGTCGGTGTGCGATGACTAAAGTGTCGCGCCCTTGCGCGGAGCCGAGACCCACACGGGCTGGTACTGCTGCGGGCTGATCGCGCGTAACCACCGAATCCTGTACTAGCGGAAACAGGTTTGCTATGCAAACCTATTGGCATGACCACTGATTCGGTACCCGCCAGCGGCGATCCCCGCCGACTGCTGTCGGACGTGCGCACCCTCGCCCGCCGGGTGCGTCTTGACCAGCGGGTGACCTGGCTCGCGCTGCTGGTGCTGGCCGCGGTGACGTTCGCGGCGATCCCGATCGACTGGTACTCCCTCCAGGCCGACTGCGGGTCCGCGAGCGCGTGGGTCAAGGACGTGAACGGCGGCTTCATGTGCCACGTCCGGCGTGAGGGCGCGATGTTCTACTGGCCGTCGGCACTGCTGCTGGCGTACACGGCGATCGCCGTGTACGCCGTGCGGGTCGCCCGGGCGCGAGGGCTGGGCGCCCGGGTGCTGCCGTACGTGCTCACCGGCGTCACGCTGACGGTCCTGTTCACCGTTTTGTGGCTGCTGGCGCGCCTGTACTTGGCCAGCCACCCGGTGCCTACCCATCCGCTCTCGTCCTGGGTTATGCTGCTGGACCGTCTGGTCGCACCGGCAGGCACGATCGGGGTCGCGCTGCTGGTGCTGGTCTGGCTGGAACGCCACGTCGCGCTGCTGGTGTTCACCCTCGGGTATCTGGCGGTGGTGCTGGTGCCGATCAACTTCTTCTGGCACCCCTCCTGGGGATACGCGGGAATCCTGGGAGAATTCCTGCCGCCGCAAATCGTCAACGGTGCCGTACTGCTGCTGGGCGCGGCCGGCTTCGCGATGGCCCGCCGCCGGCACCGATGACCGCCGAGAGCGGGACGCCGGACCCGCACGCGCCGTCCGCCCATCCGGTCAACGGCCTGAACGACGTGGTGCACCAGCGGGTCCGGCTGGGCATCCTCACCATCGCACACGAGGCCCGCCGGGTCGAGTTCGGCTACCTGCGCACCCAGCTGCAGTTGACCGCCGGCAACCTCTCCCAGCACCTCGGCGTGCTGGAGACCGCCGGCCTGGTAGAGGTCGAAAAGGGGTTCGCCGGCCGGCGCGGCCGTACCTGGATCACGCTCACCGCTGCCGGCAGCACCGCGCTCGCCGAAGAGATCGGGCGGCTGAAGCAGCTCATCGCGCGGGTCGAGACCACCGACACCCGGGAGGACCGATGACCACCGCTGACCCGTCGACACCTGCTCACAGCCGCGCTCGCGACCGGGGTCGCCGTGCCGCTCGGCGACCCCGGCCGCGGCTGGGCGGCGCCGGCCGCGCCCGGCCCGACCCGGCTCACGCTGCCCCCACCCACCGGGCCGCACCGTGTCGGCACCGTGTCGCTGCACCTCGTCGACGGATCCCGCCCGGATCCGGTCGCCGGCCCCGGGCACTATCGCGAACTGATGGCCAGCGTCTGGTACCCCGCCGTCCGGGACGTCCGGCGTCATCCGGTGGTGCCGTGGATGCCCGCCGCGCCGCTGCGTGCGCTGCTCGTGTCCGCCGGGTTCGACGCCGGTGCCGCGGCGGCGCCCCTCACGGCCGGCCACGAGGGCGCTCCGGCACTCCGGGCACCCGGACGGCTGCCCGTGATCGTGTTCTCCCACGGCAACGACGGTCACCGCGCCGAGGCCACCATCGTGGTTCAGGAACTCGCCAGCCACGGCTACGTCGTGGTCACGGTGGATCACACGTACGACGGGTTCAGCGAGTTCCCCGACGGCCGGCTCACCGTCCCCGAGGATCTGTCGTTCACGCCGTGGGACCACGCCCACGACGCCCGGTTCGTCCTCGACCGCATCGAGGACCTGGCCGCCGGCCGCAACCCCGACGCCGAGCAGCGTCCGCTGCCGGCCGGCCTGGGCGCCGCGCTCGACCTGCGGCGCATCGGCATGTTCGGCTGGTCGAAGGGCACGACCGCGACCGCCCTCGTCATGAACCAGGACCGACGCGTGCAGGCCGGGCTCGGCTTCGACGGCCCGATGCAGTCGGTGCCACCGGTCGCCGAGATCGCCCGGCCGTTCATGCTGATGACCGCGGAGTTCACCCGGGCCGCCGAGCCGAGCGTCGAGCAGTTCTGGTCGTACCTGCGCGGATGGCGGCTGAACGTGCAGGCCACCGGCGCGGCGCACTCGTCGTACTGCGACCACCAGTGGCTGATCCCGCAACTGGCGAGGCTCATCGGGATGAGCGAGGAGGACCTCGCGGGCTGGATCGGCACCCTCGACCCGGCCCGGGCGGTGCGGATCCAGCAGGCGTACCCGCTCGCGTTCTTCGACCTGCACCTACGCCACCGGGGACACCTGCTCAACGGCCCGAACCCGGCCTTCCCGGAAGTGCAGTTCATCGTCTGACACGCATCAAACAGCTTGAGTGACGTCCCCGCAGCAGCCGCGCCAGCGGGATCCCCCCTTGTCGTGATCCTCACCGGCGACAACCGCAACGACGTCACCAACTCGTCCCCTGATCGAAATGCGTAGCGCGCAGACCCCCGGCTTTTAATCGTGGGGATAGAGCGTCAAGGGCTCTGCGGGCTCAGCCCGCCGACACCGGCCGAAGCGAACGCCGCAGCGGCAGCAACGCCACCAGCATCAACAGCCCGGCCAACGGCATCAGATCCAAGCTCACCGACGGCAGCAGCACCCCGACGAGCATGACCACCGGGCTCCACCACGGCAGCCGGCCGGCCCTGGCGGCCAGCACGGCGACCACCACGATCCCGACGAAGAAGAACAGTGGACCGACGTCGTAGATTGCGGGTCGCACGCCGGGGAGGCCGGAAAATTCGTGCTGCAGGTTCCGCAGCTCTTCCTTGTCGGCAGCCATGAATGCCTGCACGATGTCTGCCCCGAACTGGACCACGGATGTCGCCAGACCGAGCAAAGTCGCGCCGACCACCACTTCGCGGACCGTTCCGGCGGGCAGTAGCGTCCGCAGCCCCAGGACCAGCGGCACGAACAGGAGGAAGCCGGCCAAGCCGAGGAAGTGGGCGAGTTGCCAGTCGAAACCCGGCCCGTACATGTTGTCGAGTCTGCCGATGTTACGGGCCACGCCGTAGCCGCCCACCGCGAGCGGCCCGGCGATCAGAGCGAACCTTGCTGCCTTCGTCATGCTGAAGATCATCGTCGCGCACCGGATCATGGTGCCTCCGGCGGAACCCCCGCACGTGACCCTGAGAACCCCCGCAGAGTTCAACCCTGACCACCTACAGGCGGCCGAGCAAGACGAAGGTGGCTACGCAGCGTCATGCCAAGCGGGCCCGATGCCGTGCCGACGCGCCGCGTTGAGCGCACCCGCGAATGGACGTCAGGTGTCGTACTCGCCGCTGTCCCATGGCTCGGTAAAGGCCATGTAGTCGCCGGGCTCGACGGTGACCCACCATGTGTCGTCGTCGTCCTCCGGCTCCCTGGGAATCAGGCCGAAGGTTGTACCGAACCGATCAATCGCGAAGGGCTCGACCTCGATGCGGGTGAACGTAACCTCCCCAAGCTCCTTCAACCGAGCGTCACACGCCGCCCGCCGCGCCATCCGGTCCATCCGGGCTCTGGGACCGAAGGCGTCGATCCTGGCCTCCAGGAACCGGCCCTCGGGGTCGAAGAGGTACAGAGCGACGAACTCCTGGCCGTCGTCGTCGCCTCGGATGGCTGGTTCGAAGGGAGTGGTGAGGAAGAACTGCCTGCCGTCAGCGGTGCGCCCCACGTGCTCGGCATGATAGTCGTCATGATCGATGGCGAGACGGCGCGGCGGTCCGACCCTCATCCGGCTCGTCCTCTCCTCGCGCCGACGGCGGGAGCCGTCGCGATCGCTACGCCAGCATCATGCCGTCCGGGTACGACAGGATCGTGTCCCAGGGATCGTGCAGTGAGGTCGGGGAGAGCAGCGGCTGAAGTAGAGCGGGGTTGATGATCGCCGGCAGCCGCCGGGCTACCCCAGCGAGCAGGTCGGCGACCTGGACCCGCGGATCGTCGCGGGAGTCGACCATCACCAGCCCGGCCAGGGGCGATACGCCGGCCGGCAGCGCCCCAGCTTTCTCGGCGTCTGCCGCCGATGGTCCACCGCCGTTGGCCAGCACCTGCTGGAGGCGGGTCAACCGGTCGGCCGTGAGGGCGCTCTGCTCGTCGTGGATCACCAGCACCTGCCGCTGTCCGCCGCTCCAGGTCAGGATCGTTTCCGCCAGCGCCGGCAGCATCGGTTCCAGCGGTGGCGGGATCGACCGGTCGTCGTTGTCGAGCCGGGTCAACACAGCCCACACATGGGTCGGACTGAGCCCGTTGAGGACACCATCGGCCTGCGTGCCGAGCCCGTGTCGTACCAGCGCGTCCCGGGCCTGGAAGAACCGCTCCAGGGTCCGGCGACCCGGACGCCGCCGTTTGATCCGGACCAGGTCGACGAAGGCTGCCAGGAAGACACCCCAGTCGCTTCCGGCTGAGCGCCCGGCCCGGTACAAGGCGAGAGCGGCCGGACGGTGGTCCTGAGTCAGGCGGGTACCGGCCGCGTACGACGGCTCGGTCAGCAGCAGGTCGACGATCCGGGTCACGAGGAAGAACTCCTTGTCGACCAGATGGACGTGCGCGCGGCCCTTCAGCTCCGTCAGGAACCATTCCAGCGCTTCACCCGCGCCCGGGCCGCGAAGGAACTGCCCGGACTTGAACTCGTGCGGCGGGAACCGGAACCCGGAGCGCAGCGCTGTGATCAGCCCGATGGCCTCGTCCGCGCCCAGATCGACACTCGCGTGCGTGATCACCGGGGCGGTCGAATGGAGCAGATTGGTGCCCGAGAATCCGGACTCGTCACAGGCGATCTCCACAACGGCGCCAACCACCGCGTCCGCCGGCGGTAGCCCGCCCTGAAGCGGCGATCTCACGACCGGTCCCCCAGCATGCCGACCATCGTCACCCGTACGCCCTCATGGAACAATCCAATTGCGTCCGGAAGACCCGCGACGGAGAACATGCGCTTGCTGGTGCTGAGGCACTGGACGACGGACCACAGACCACCGCCGAACGCGGCCGCAGGTCGTTACGCCTTGGCTGCGCGATGCGGCCCATCCGCTTCTGCCGCCGAGCGGATGCGCGGTCTTGTGAACGCATGGTCGCGGGGAGCCAGGCGGTGGCGTGGTCCGGCCGCCCGAAGCACCACGTCGAGGACCTGGTCGGGGTTGGCGGCGTAGCTTGTGCTGAACCAGGCCATGTTCGCCTCCACCACGGCCCAGTGTTCGTCGCCGCGGTCGGCGTTGCTGGCGAGGCCGACGTCGACAACGACGGCGCTGGGCAGGCTGTCAGCGCAGGCGTCGAGCAGGCCGGCGGCGAAGTCGAGCACGGCGGCGCGGTGCGGGCAGGCAGCGAGGGGGGCCGGGTCGAGCCGGCCGTTGGTGGCGTAGCGGCTGGCGGCGTGCACTGTGGCGTCGAGGACGAACAACCGGTACTCCACCAGGAACGTCACGATCTCGCTGACCAGCACCGGAGTGTCGGCGGGGTAGCGCTCGGCATGGGGCAGGCGGGAGCCGTCGGCGTAGACGCCGGCCGTCAGGGTCTTGTCTCGGGGCGGCTTGACGAACATTGGCGTACGGGACCAGCGTGCGTCGCCGAGAGTGGTGAGGGTGATGTCGCGGCGGGTGTACTCGTACGGCAGCTGCACCAGCCAGTCGTCGGTCGGTTCGAGCATTGCCAGGTCGAGGTCCGCGGCGACGGCAGCGGCGAAGGCCGGCCCGCCGTAGAGGTGCCCACCCCGGGCCTGCCGCAGCTGAGCTGGTACTGACGGGTGGGGCAGATGCTCCACTGCCAGGCCCCGTCGCCGGGCCGACTCAGCAAGTAGCTCGGCGGTCCTGTCGAGGCGCGGCGGCAGCACCAGGAAGTCACCGACCGGGACGGCGATGGTCATGACTGACGATTCTGAGGACCCGCCACGTCGCCGTCGCCTGATTATCCTCGCCGCACCGGATGAGAGGGTCGCGTTGCCACCCTTGCACCACCCGCCGAGCGAGCGCCTTTCCAGTCGGTTCTCGTCGCCGCCCGAGGTGATCGACGTGCCCATGAGCCCGGTGGCGACGATCGGCGCTGCGATACGCGGTGAGCAGCTCGGGTGCACCACCGCACCGCCACGGTCCCCGCCTTGCCGGCCAGGCGTGGGACGAGCATGGCGTACGCGATGCCGAATGCCAGGCTGGCCAGCAGCGCCAGGGGCAGTGAGATGTCATCGACGGGCCGGAAGATCTGCCAGTGGGTGAGGTAGATGTAGATCGAACTCGCGGCCAGGGCCGCGGCGGCCCGGTTGAGCAGGGGCACGCTGGGCAGGTCGGCCACCCAGATCATGAGGAGCAGGCCGCCGATGATGACGGCCTCGCGTCCGGGGTCCCCGAAGAACGTCGGCACGGTCGCGACGATCGCGAGCGTCACGCACAGTTTCTGGGCGACGTTGGTGGCCTTGGCCGCCGCCCAGCCGAGGGCGAACAGCCAGAACACGACGACCGGGGTGGGCAGGTGCACGTCGGGCACGAGTTGGTAGCGCGAGACGAGCCCGAGAGCGGCCAGCGTCAGCGGCAGAGCGAACGGGCGGCGGCGTTCCAGCCGGTCGACGAACGGCAGACTGAGCGCGGCGAGAAGGATGAGCAGGTAGTAGACCAGCGCCTCGATGAACCAGAAGTGCCACCAGTAGTTCGTGCCGTCCGCGGGGGCGGTGAGATAGCCGGCGAGGAAGACGCTGCCGAGGGTGTAGTCGTCGGTGAGCAGGTACATCGCGCCGATCCACGTCGTGGCGGCCAGCACGATGCGGGAGGTGCTGCGGGCGAGGGTGGCGATGCGCTGGCGTCGGGGTGCCGGGGTGAGCTGGAATCGGGCGAAGTTGTAGCCGGCCACCCCGAGGAGGAGGTGCGCGCCGCCGGGTAGGTCGTACACCTGGATGTGGCTGCCGACGATGAGGACGATGGCGATGGCGCGCAGCGCCACGGTGGTGTCGACGCGACTGCGCCAACCGCGCCGGCGATCAGGCACGGTCGGACTCGGCCCGTCCTTCTGAGCTGGCGGCGGCGGAGGGGTGGGCGCGGGCCGCAGGTCGCGGATCGGTGTGGTGTGCCAGTTCGGCGGCAGGTGGCCGAGGGCCCGCTCGAGGCGGATCGACATCTCGACGTACGACAGGGAGTCGCCGCCCAGGTCCACGAAGCTGTGTCCGGCGGTGACCTCCTTCTGGCCGAGGACCTCCGCGAACAGCGCGGTCAGGTCCGGAGCAGCGGCTGCCGGAGTGGGCTGCGGCGGGGTCGCGGCGAGAGCCCGGATGGCCGGGTAGTCGGGTTTGCCCGATGCGAGCCGTGGCAGGCGGTCGAACAGGTGGACGTCCACGACGTGGCGCGGCAGCCCGTAGTGGCGGCTGACGAGCGCGTGCAGGTGGTCGCGGTCGGCGTCGCCCTCGACGGCGATCAGCAGCCGTTCGTCGTCGCCGGTGACGAAGGCGGCGTACCCGTTCGTCCGCAGCATGCTTTCGATCTGCCGTAGGTCGAGCCGGAGGCCGAAGATCTTGAGGAAGTCCGTGCGGCGGCCGACGATCTCGTAGAGGCCTTCGGGTGTGCGGCGAGCGATGTCGCCGGTGCGCAGCTCGGTGACGGTGCGGCCACGGCCGAGGTCGGCGGGGTGCTCGGCGTAGCCGAGCATGACGTTGCGGCCGCGGTACACCAGTTCCCCGGTGTCCGGTGCACCCTCGTCGTCGGGCAGGGGATGCAGGTGGAGGCTTCCACCGGGCACGGCGACACCGATGGTGTGCGGGTGACGCTCCGCCAGGTCCGGGGGCAGGTAGGCGATGCGGGCAGTGGCCTCGGTCTGGCCGTACATGACGACCAGGTCGAAGCCCTTGCTGCGGCCGAGTTCGGCATAGCGGCGTACGCGCTCGGGCGCGAGCCGTCCGCCGGCCTGGGTCACGTAGCGCAGCGTGGGCAGGGTCATGTCGGCGAAGCCGACCCGGTCGAGCAGGTCGAAGGTGTACGGGACGCCGGCGAAGCTGGTGGCACCCGTGTCACGCACCCGCTGCCAGAAGGCGGCATCGGCCACCGACAGGTCGTTGAGGATCAGGCAGGCACCGCGCAGCAGGTGACTGTTGATCACGGAGAGCCCGTAGCAGTAGTGCATCGGCAGGGTCGTGACCGGCCGATCCGCCGACGTGATCCCCAGGTAGTCCGCGATCGACTCCGCGTTCGCCTGCAGGTTGTCGTGGGACAGGCGGACCAGGCGCGGCGACCCGGTCGAGCCGGAGGTACTGAGCAGCAGCGCCAGGTCGGGGTGCAGGTCGTGGGCGCTGCGCCTGCGGCGCCGGCTCGGGTGCGCGTGGTCGTCCGTGAACGTGACGTCGGGGTCGTAGGTCGCCGTCAGCCGTGCGAGCGCGGCGGGATTGTCCGTCGGCGCCAACAGCAGCGGGTGACCGGCGGCGAGCGCGGCGAGGTAGGTGACGATCGTGTCGACCTGGTTGGCTCCGGTCAGCAGGACGAGACGACGTCCGGGGCCCAGGGTCGCGACCCGTTCCCGGACCCGGTCGGCGAGGTCACGGTACGACACGGCTCCCGCGGGCGTGAGCAGGGCAGGCCGGTCACCGTGCCGCGCCAGGCCGCATGCGAAGGGCACGCCCCGGGCGGTGAGTGCATGGTCGACGAGGAGGGACACGGCGCACCTTAGGGTGGACTAAGTTAGGGTGGCCTACCCTAACCTATCCGCAGATTGCCCGACCCCCGCCCTCGGCGCCGATCCCAGCGGGAGTCGGGGCGCCGCCGCCCCGACGAAATCAGGGTGGCCTAAATTAGGTTAGGCACACCTGCCCTACCGCTAGGAGCCATCATGCTCAGCCTGCGCGCCGCAGCAGCACTCGTCGCCGCGGCCACCCTCGCCACCGGGCTCACCGCGTGCAGCGGCGAGCCGGACAAGGACATCACGGTCTACAGCGGCCGCACCCAGTCGCTGGTGCAGCCGCTGATCGACGAGTTCACCAAGAAGACGGGCATCACCGTCGATGTGCGCTACGGCACGACCGCGCAGATGGCCGCGCAGTTGCAGGAGGAGGGTGCCAAGTCCCCGGCAGACGTGTTCCTCTCGCAGGACGCCGGGGCCCTGGGGGCCGTGAGCAAGGCGGGACTGCTGACCGCGCTGCCCGACGAGGTGTTGCAGAAGGTTCCCGCGGCGTACCGGTCGCGCAGCGGGCACTGGGTGGGGGTCACCGGCCGGTTGCGGGTCCTGGCGTACAACGCCGACCAGGTCAAGCCGGCCGACCTGCCGGCCACCGTGCTGGAGATGACCGACCCGAAGTGGAAGGGCAAGCTCGGCGTCGCCCCGACCAACGCGTCGTTCCAGTCGTTCGTCACCGCGCTACGGGTGCAGCACGGCGACGACAAGGCCCGCGAGTTCCTGGCCGGCGTCGCTGCCAACTCCCCCCAGATCCGCGACAACAACATCGTGATCGTCGGCGAGATTCAGGACGGCAAGCTCGCCGCGGGCCTGGTCAACCACTACTACCTCTTCGAGAAGGCCAAGGAGCTCGGGGTCAGCCCGGAGCAGCTCAAGGTGAAGCTGCACTACTTCGCTGACGGCGACACCGGGGGTCTGCTCAACGTCTCCGGCGTCGGCGTGCTGTCCGGCTCCGCCGGAAACAGCAAGGTCCGCTCGTTCGTCGACCACCTGCTCGGCACCGAGGGCCAGACCTACTTCGCGGAGAAGACGTTCGAGTACCCGCTGGTCGCCGGTGTGCCGACCGCTCCGGGCCTGCCCGCGCTGGCCGACCTGCACGCCCCGAAGATCGACCTGAACGATCTGGACACCCTGACCGCGTCGGTCGAGATGATTCAGGCCTCGGGGCTGACGTCCTGACCACCACCGCTCCGGTCGGGCGGGCGCAGCCGGTAGCGCCCGCCCGACCGTCCCCTCGCAACCGGTGGCGGCGCCGCTGGCATCGACTGGCGCCCCGCCCGGCACTGCTCGCGACCGCAACAGCCGCCGTCGCGGTCGCGCTCATCCCGCTGGTCTACCTCGGCGTACGCACCGCCGAGGCGGGCTGGGACCGGGTACGCGCCGAACTGCTCACCACCGAGCTGCTGCGCCTGGCCGCGACCAGCCTGGCCCTGACCGCCGTCACCACCGGTGCCTGCCTGATCCTCGGCGCCGGCGCCGCGCTGCTGGTCACCCGCACGAACCTGCCTGCCCGACGGTTCTTCGGAGTGCTCGCAGCCCTACCGCTGGCGATCCCCACCTACGTCGGCAGCTACGGCTGGATCTCGATGCTGGACGGCTTCTACGGTTTCTGGCCGGCCGTCGTCGTGCTCACGTCCTGCTGCTACCCGTACGTCTACCTGCCGACCGCCGCCGCCCTGATCGGCACCGACCCCGCGGCCGAGGAGGCTTCGCAGGCACTGGGCCGCAACCAGTGGCAGACCTTCACCGGGGTCACGCTGCGCCAGATCCGCCCCGCGCTCGTCGCCGGTGGCCTCCTGGTCGCGCTGTACGTGCTGTCGGACTTCGGCGCGGTCGCGATGCTCCGCGTCACGACCTTCACCAGCGCCGTCTTCACCTCGTTCAACCTCGGCTTCGACCGCACGGGCGCGCTCGTGCTCTCGACCGCCCTGGTAGCCGTCACGCTGCTCATCCTCGGCGCCGAACTCGCGACCCGGCGGCACGACGCACGCTACGCCAAGATCGGCAGCGGGGTACGCCGCCCGGCCGCCGTGCTGCCACTCGGCGCGTGGCGGATCCCGGCCGTCCTCGCGCTGCTCGCCGTCGCCGCCGGGAGCTTCGCGGTGCCCACCGCAGCGCTGCTGCACTGGGTGGGCGAGGGCGTCTCCCGGCCCGGGTCGCTGACGGACATCGCCACGGCTGCCGGCAACTCCCTCACCGTGTCCGCGCTCGGCACCGCCCTGACAATGCTCCTCGCCCTGCCGATCGGCCTGCTGTCGGCCCGCGCTCCCGGACCGCTGGCCATCCTCATCGACCGGCTCACCTACCTCACGCACGCGCTGCCCGGGCTGGTGATCGGCCTGTCCCTGGTGTTCTTCGGCATCCAGGTGGCGTACCCGCTCTACCAGACCACCTGGCTGCTGGCGCTGGCCTACGCCGCCCTCTTCCTCCCCCTCGCCGTCGGTGCCGTCGCGACAGCCGCCGCCCAAGCCCCGCCAAGCCTGGAGGAGGCCGCACGGTCACTGGGACGCGGGCCGCTGACAGTGCTGCGGACCGTCACCGTGCCACTCACCCTGCCCGGCATCGGCGCCGGCGCGGCACTGGTGTTCCTGACCTGCATGAAGGAACTACCGGCGACGCTGCTGCTACGCCCCACCGACACCGACACCCTGGCCACCGAACTGTGGACGCACACCTCCGTGGCCGCCTACGCCGGCGGGGCACCGTACGCGGCGCTGCTGGTGCTGTTGTCCACCGGCCCCGCCCTGATCCTGGCCCGGCGCACCCTCAACCCGAAAGACCGACCATGACCACACTCACCGTCCGAGGCGCCAGCAAGAGCTACGGGCCGGTCCACGCACTCCGCGCCGCCGACCTGACCGTGGCGGCCGGCACCCTGACCGCGGTACTCGGCCCGTCCGGCTGCGGCAAGACCACGCTGCTGCGCTGCATCGCCGGGTTCGAGCGCCTCGACGGCGGGGAGGTCCGTGTCGGTGACACGCCGGTGGCCGGGCCAGGCCTGCACGTCGCCCCACACCGGCGACGGGTCGCCGTGGTCGCCCAGGACGGCGCGCTCTTCCCGCACATGGACGTGGCCGGCAACGTCGGCTACGGCCTCGACCGCGCCGCCCGGCGCAGCGGCCGCGTCGAGGAGGTGCTCGGCCTCGTCGGTCTCGCCGGGTACGGCAGGCGGATGCCCCACCAACTCTCCGGCGGGCAACAGCAGCGGGTGGCCGTTGCCCGAGCCCTGGCACCACGTCCGCCGCTGATCCTGCTCGACGAACCGTTCACCGCGCTCGACGCCAGCCTCCGCACGGAACTACGCGCCGACCTGCGCGCCGCGCTCCACGCCGACGACGCCACCGCCGTCCTCGTCACGCACGACCAGGCCGAAGCCCTTTCCATCGCCGACCAGGTCGTCGTCATGCACGACGGCAGGGTGCGGCAGGAGGCCAGCCCGTCCGACCTCTACCGCAGTCCGGCGGACCCGTGGGTGGCAACGTTCATCGGCGATGCCAACCTCCTCAGGGCCACCGCCAGCGGCGAGGCTGCGGAAACCGAACTCGGCACCCTCCCGCTCTCCAGCCCACACCGCGGGGACGTCACGGTCCTGATCCGGCCAGAGCAGCTGCGGCTGAACGACGCCGACGCACCGGGGGTACCCGCGACCGTCCGCCATCATCTGTTCCAGGGCCACGACGCCCTCATCGACGTCCAACTGGACAACGGCACCCGGATCACCGCACGGATCCTCGGCCAGCCAACCCACTACTCCTCGGGCACCAGCGTCCGCCTCACCGTCCAGGGAAGCGTCTACGTGCTGCCGGAGCCCGCCACGTCCTGATCGCCCGCAGGACTGCGCTCGGCCGGTCGAGCAGGACGGAGGCCGGACCACGTCGGTCCCCCCGAGGTGATCCGTACACCGAAGGGCCCGGTCAGGGCATTGTCGGTCAGCCGGCCGGGGCTGCGGCGTCGCCGGGCGTGGGACACGGTGCGGCCTCGTGGGCCGGCCGCTCGCGGTCGCGCCGCAGGAGCCGGTCGAGCAGGTCGTCCAAGGTCTTGATCTCGTCGCTGGTGTGGTCGGCGAAGACGCGCTCGAGGTTGCGCACGTGAATCCTGGCCGCCTCCTCGAGCTTCTGCCGCCCGGCCGAGGTGAGGGCGGCGAAGCTGACCCGCCGATCGGTGGGGCAGGGAACGCGTTCCACGAGACCGGCAGTGACCATCCGGTCCAGGAGCCGGGTCATCCCTCCCGTGGTGAGCGCGATCTGGCCCGCCAGGGCGCTCATCGTCAGTTTGTCGGGCGAGCGGGCGATGCGCAGCATAGCCTCGAACCAGGTATGCGGGATGCCGCACTCGCGCTCCAGCGCCTCGCCGAGCTGCCGCTCGAGCGCGCTGTATGCCTCCACGAGCCGCCCGAACGTCGTCACCAGCCCGTGGTCGACCGCGCTCTCCACCATGCCTGAACCTTACACACAGATGTTGACGGATCAAATATCCCACCATAAAGTCGTTGAATGCGCAAAATCTGAGCAATCAGAGAAGGAGTGGGACATGCGTATCGCGATCCTGGGCGCCGGCCATGTCGGCGGGGCTGTGGCGACCGCCGCCGTGCGCGCCGGCCACGACGTCGTCGTCGCGGCGACCAGCGCCGAGCACGCCCAGAAGGCGGCCGACAGCGCCGGGGCGAGCGCCGCTGCGTCGAACGCCGAGGCGGTGCAGGGAGCAGATCTCGTGCTGCTCGCCGTTCCGCACGCCGCCGTCGCCGGCATCGCCACCGAGCTGGGCGAGGCACTGACCGGCAAGGTCCTCGTCGACGTGACGAACCCGATCAACGACACCTACAGCGACCTGGTCACCGGCGGCGTCTCGGCTGCGGAGCAGCTTCAGGCCCAGGTGACCGGGGCATCCGTGGTCAAGGCCTTCAACACCATCCTCGCGAGCCGCCACGCCAACCCGGTGGAGAGCGGCGCACCCCTGGACGCCTTCATCGCCGGCGACGACGGTGCCGCCAAGAACAAGGTCGCCGAGCTGGCCTCCTCCCTGGGCTACCGGGTGATCGACGCGGGCGGGCTGCGGATGGCCCGGTCGCTGGAGGAGATGGCACTGCTGAACATCATGCTCAACGCCCGTAACGGGTGGAGCTGGCAGAGCGGCTGGAAGCTGGTCGGGCCGGTGGGCGGCGCAGCATGAGCGCCAGCCCCAACGCGGCGCCCGTCCAGCACCTCGACCTGTCGGCGGAGGTGCGTCGCTGGAGCGACGTCGGCACGGCGGGCCGGCTGCTGCCGGGCCCGGTGGACGCCACGGCGCCCGCTCGGATGTCGGTGCGGTGATGAGCGCGATGCAGACTTTCGCGCCGCCGGTCGTGGCCACCGCGGGCAGCACCGATGCGGATGCCCCGCTGGTGGTGCTGCTGCACGGCCGCGGCTCGCACGAGCGGGAGATCCTTCGCCTGGCCGACCACCTGCCTGTGGGCCCCACGTACGCGGCGGTGCGGGCGCCGATCGCCGAGGGCGGCGGGTACGCGTGGTTCGCCAACCGCGGCATCGGCCGGCCGGTCGCCGAGTCGTTGCGCGCGACGATGGACTGGTTCCGCGACTGGCTCGACGGTGTCGCTCCCGCAGGCCGGCCGGTGGTGCTGATCGGGTTCAGCGGCGGGGCCGCGTTCGCCGGTGGGCTGCTGCTCGACGATCCGGGCCGCTACGCCGGCGCCGCGATCCTGTACGGGACGCTGCCGTTCGACGCCGGCGTCCCGACCACGCCCGGCCGGCTGGCCGGCGTGCCCGTCGTCGTGGCCCAGGGCGAACACGACAGCGTCATCCCACGGGAACTGCTCGACCGCACCTGGAACTACCTGCTCGCCGAGGCCGGTGCCGCGACCCTCGCCCGCCGCGACCCGGTCGGACACGGCATCGCCGCGCCGGCGCTGGCGACCGTAGCCGGCTGGCTGCGGGAACGCCTGGCACTCGTCGCCGACCGGGTCCGCCCGACGCCGTCTCCGAGGACGTGGACAAGGCCGCCCGGCGGCCAGTTCCCGCCGCCCGTGGGGCCCGCCCGACGGTGAGCAGTCAGGTTCGGCGGCAGCAGCGCAGCGACAAGGGCCGGTCGAGCTGTGGGAACAGCTGTTCGCGCGCATCGCCGCGCTGCCGAGGGTGACGACCCGCCAGTCGGCGATCTGTGCCCGGGGCGCGCGGCTTCGTGCTCGCCCCGCCGCGACTGGGCCCGGACGACGCGTTCCTCGTGCCCGCCGTCGGCGAGTTCGCCCACCTCCACCGAGTCGCCGGGGTCCTTCGGCGCGACGGGCCCGCCACGGCCGGCGCGTTGACGGCCCCGGCTAACTATCGTAGCCTTTTGGCTATGAGCATTAGCCCAACCCCCGTTCAGACCCGCTCCGGCGGCCCCGAGCGCGACCATGCCTAGGGCCGGGCTGTCCACCTCGGCCGTCGTCGACGCGGCTCTCGACCTCATCGATGATCGAGGCCTGGATGCCCTGACCTTGGCCGCGGTCGCCGAACGCACCGGAGTCGCCGCACCCTCGCTGTACAAGCACGTCGGCAGCCTCGCTCAACTGCGGACACTGATGGCCGTACGGATCATGGACGAGCTGACCGAACGCTTCACCGCCGCGTTGGTCGGCCGCAGCGGCGACGACGCCGTCGCCACCCTGATGCACGCCTACCGTCGCCATGCGGTCGAACATCCGGCCCGCCACGCCGCGATGCCACCGGATCCCCTGCACGACCCGGCCCTGGCGAGGGCCGGTGCACGGCTGCTCGAGGTCTTCCTCGCGGTGCTGCGTGGCTACGGGCTCGAAGGCGAGGCCGCCATCCACGCCACCCGCTGCCTGCGGGCGATCGTGCACGGCTTCGCCTCGATCGAGGTGGCCGGCGGCTTCGGCCTGCCCGAGGACCTGGACACCACCCACGAACAACTGATCCACATGTTCGTCGCGAGCCTGCCCCGCACCTGATCTCGACGCCGGAGAAACATGATGCCCATCTCCCCCGCCCGCACCCGGCTCGGCGCCCTTGCCCTCGCTGTCGCCGGCATCCTCTTCGTCCTCTACCCGGCGACCCGGCCGTGGCACGACGAATCCACAGTCGACGGCGCGACCCGGGCGATGAGTTCCGACTGGTGGGTCGCCTCGCACCTGTTCGCCATGATCGGCTTCATCCTGGTGACGCTGGGCCTGCTCGCCGTACGCGACGCGGTCAGGCACACCCGAGCCGAGCGGCTCGCCTTCGCCGCCGTCGTGACCGGTTGGCTCGGCGTGGGGCTCGTCCTGCCCTACTACGGCGCCGAGGACTTCGGCCTGCACGCCATCGCCAGCACGTACGCCGCGGGCCAGCCGCTCGACCTGCTCGCCCTCGTCGACACGGTCCGATACAACCCGGTCGCGATCACGACGTTCGGGCTCGGCCTGATCACGCTCGGGGTGTCGGCCGTCCTGACCGCCGTCGCGATCTGGCGCTCGGGGGTACTGCCGCGCCCCAGCGGAATCATCTTCGCACTCGGCTTCGCCCTCTTCCTGCCGCAGTTCTACACGCCCGCGGCCGTCCGGGTCGCACACGGCCTGCTCGTCGCGGTCGGCTCGGCCTGGCTGGCGCTGGCACTCTGGCGGGCGAGGGCTGATTCCTGACGTGCCGTCGCCTCGTCGGCGAGGACACGAAGCAGGGACGGCACCGACGTCGCGCCGCAGGATGGCCACCGTCCGGCGGGTAATGGCCGTTGCCCGCGGCGACCAGGGCCTGGACCTGCTGCCTCTCGCCCGAGCCCCGGCGCCCGCCCGGGTTCGGGCGGGCGCCGGGGCGCAGGTGGTCCGGGTCAGGTTCGCGATCACCTGGCCTGCCACCCACCGGCCCGGGAGCTCGATCGCCCCCGGATTCCGGCAGGTCAGCCAACCGGTGGGCCCATCCAGGAAGACCGGATCAGCTCCCGCTCGGTGGCGGCGAGGTGGGCGGTCGCGGCGAGCCAGGCCCAGGCGTACCGGTCCGGGTCGGGATCGGTGAGCCGGCCGAACGCGTCCCGGCCGCGCCGGTCGGACTCGTCGGCGAGCGCGACGGCCACCGCGGCGGCGGTGGTGAAGCCGGCGCGGCGCAGCGGACCGGCCAGCCCGGCGCCCTCGCCGCGGGCCGCCTCGCCGACGGCGCGGCGACCGCCGGAGACGGCCAGCTCCACCAGCCGGCGGACCCGCCACAGCGGGGACTCCGCAACCGCGTCGGCGCCGACGGCGAGAACCGGTTCGGTCATCGCGGCCGGGTCGCGCGGCGGCAGGTGGCCGCCCTGGATCTGGTCGTAGCCCAGGTCCGCCCGGCCGTGCCAGTCCGCCGGCAGCCGCAGCGTCGTGGCGGCACCGGGCACCGGGCCGACCGCGAGCGGGTGCAGCGTGCTGGCCCGATCCGGGTCCAGCCGGCCGACCACCCGGATCCGCAGGCCCGGCCAGGAGGCGAGCCGCCGCAGGTTGGCCACGTGGGCCAGCACCGGGTGGGAGTTGACCGGCACCAGCCGGATCAACGGACCGTCCGGCACCGGCGCGCGGTCCGGTCCGGCGTCGGTGCCGGGGGCCAGTTCCCGGGCCAGCACCTGGTCACCGGCGGCACCGACCACCATCAGGTCACAGCCGACCAGCGCGACCCCGGCCCGAGCCGGATCCTCCGGATCGTCGGCGGCGAGTTGAGCGGTCACCACCTCGGCGAGCGGGCGGGCGAACAGTTCCGCCAGGGGCCCGGTGGACCAGTCGGTCCCGGTGATCGGGGTGGCTCGCACTCCCTTGCCGGCACCGAGCCGGCCGTCCGGGGAGACGGTGGTGCCGGTGATCCGCAGGCCGCCGCGGGCCAGCACCGCGTGGTTGACCGCGACCGCGCCCATCTCGGTGACTGCCCGGGCGCAGTCCTGTGCCCGGTCCGGGCCGCCCGGCTTCACGTCGCCGAAGGAGAGCTGGCGCCCGTCGGCGGCGACCAGGTGGGTGACCACCCCGGCGTACCCGGTCGCGCTGATCACCGGTTCCCGGCAGACGCCGTACACCTCCAGCGTGCCGTCCGGCTGGTAGGCCCGCCGGAGGATGCCGACCAGCGCCGGGTCGGGATCGCCGGCGGCCAGCCGGCCGGCCACGTACAGCAGGTCGTGCAGCACCTCGACCAGCTCCGCCAGCCGGTGGCCGGTCTGTCGACCCCGGTGGGCGCGCAGGCCACGTACCACGCGCAGCGCGGCGCTCTCGGCCCGCGGCAGGCCGGCCAGCCGGGCGCTGTGCGCGGCCCGCAGCAGTTCGGCCTGCGGAACCGCGCCGGCGGCCGGAACGCCGGCCGCGAGCACCGCGGCGGCTGCCCGCCACAGCGCGCCGGCGGCGGCCCGCTGCGCCTTCGTCGGTGCCGCGCTCCGTCCGGCACGACCGGCGGCCGTGCCATCCGTCTTTCCGGTGCGCCCGGCCTTCCCGGTACGCCCGGTGGCCGCGCCGACGTCGTCCGACGTGGACGACGCGGCGGTGGTGGACACCGGTTCGGGGTGGGTGGCCGGGTCGGCGACCGGGCAGGCGACCAGGACCGCGGTCCGGTGCAGGCAGCGGGGCGACAGCAGGCAGCTGCACCTTGCCTGGTGCGGGTCGGTGACCGCGCCGGTCGGTCCGGGCGTCAGGGTGACCAGGGCCTCGGCGCCGCAGTCGACCGACACGCCGCCGTCGACCCGGCCGACCGGTACACCGGCCAGCCGTTCGACAGTGGCGTCCAGCCGCTTGTGCAGCCGGGACGGCAGGGCCGCCACCGCCGCGGCGGCGACCCCCGACAGCACCGGCGGCAACCGGTCGGTGTCCACGGCGGTGGATGTGCGGTCCGTCAACGTGATCCTCCGCGTACACGGTCGCCCACCCAGCGGGCGAGTTCGAGCGGGCTGAGAGCGGCGACCGGCATCCCCGCCGCGACGAGCTGCTCGGCGACCGGTACCGAGTAGCAGGGCACTCCCCTGTCGTTCAGCGCGGCGCAGCCGAGCAGATGCACGCCGGAACTGGCCAGCGTGCGGACCTCGCCGAGCAGCCCGGCCAGCGGGTAGCCCTCCTCGAAGTCGCTGACCACCGCGACGATGGTGCGGCTCGGCACGGTCACCAGCGAGCGGGCGTGGGCCAGCCCGGCGGCGATGTGCGTACCGCCGCCGACGCGCACCTCCAGCAGCAGCGACAGCGGGTCGTCGACCCGGTCGGTCAGGTCGACCACCTCGGTGGAGAAGGCGAGGAAGTGGGTGGACAGGGTGGGCACCCCGGCCAGCACGGCGGCGGTCAGCGCCGACCACACCACCGACGCCTCCATCGAGCCGGACACGTCGACCACCAGCACCAGCCGCCAGTCGGCCTCCTTGCGGGTCCGGGTGTTGAAGACCGGACGTTCCGGCACCACCACCGTCCGGCCGTCGCCGAGCCGCTGGGTGTGCGCCAGGTTCGCCCGCAGCGTACGGGCGAGGTTGATCCGGCCGCCGGGACGGCGGGACGGGCGCGGGTTGGTCAGCCCGGTCAGCGCCGGACGCACCTGGGTGGCCAACTGCCTGGTCAGTTCCTCGACCAGCCGCCGCACCAGTGGCCGCAGCCTGGCCAGGTGCGCCTCGGGCAGGCCACCGGCCAGCGACAGCACCGAGGTCAGCAGCTCCATCGAGGGGCGTACCGCGGCCGGGTCGAGTTCGGCGAGCACGTCGGTACGGCCACTCTCGGCCGCCCGGGCGATGACCTCCTCGCGTACCGCGGTGCCGAACAGCGCCTCGAGTTCGTCGGCCCACTCCCGCGCGGTCGGGAAGGAGGCGTCCTGACCGCCGCCGGCCGCCTGGCCGAGGTCGGTGGCCCCCTCGCCCTGACCCGCCCCGTACAGCTCGTCGAGGGCGCGGGCGTAGCGGCGGGCGTCGGTCGGCAACCGGTCGGGTTGGCGGCCGAGCAGCAGCCGCCACCGGTCCGTGGCGGTGAGCCAGGCGACCGGCGTGCCCGCCCCGGGTTCGACGTCGGCAGCGCCGGTCGGCGTGCCCGGCCCGGGTTCGACGTCGGCAGCGCCGGTCGGCGTGCCCGGGATCGGGATGTCGCGGGCGACCAGGGCGGCCCGGCCGGCCGCGTCGGCGGCGGCCCAGCGGGCCAGCAGCTCGGGCGCGGCGGACAGGGCCAGATCGAGCCGGTCGCCCAGCCGTTCGGCGACGGTGTCCAGCAGCCGCTCCCGGGCCGCCGGGGTGAGCACGTCGAACCCGCCACGCAGTGCCGGCAGCCGGTCCAGGAACTCGGTGTCGGTGAGCCGCTCGATCCGCTCCAGCAGCGGGTCCAGCGCGGCCGGGGCGGACTGCAGCAGCGGATGCGCCGCGGTGAGCAGACCACCGAGCAGCCGGTGCAGGTGCCGACGGGTGTCCGGCCCGGTCGCCGCGTCGATCCAGCCGGCCACCCGCGTGCCCAGGGTTTCCAGGTCGGTCAGGTCGAGCAGCACCCGGGCGGCCAGGGCGGCACCCTGGATCAGCGACGAACCGGCCCGGGCCAGGTAGGCGAGGGCCTCGTCCAGGCGCAGGCCGATCCGGTCCTCGCCGGCCCGGACCGCGAGGTCCACCAGCGCGGCGGCATCGGCCGCGGCGTCGCTGCCCGCCAGGCCGGGCAGCCCGCGGACCGCCGCGTCCAGCAGCACGACGGCCAGCTCGGCCGCCCGGGCCCGACCGTCGGCGGTGGTGCCGGGCAGGTGCTCCCGGCGCAGCGCCTCCAGCAGGTCCAGTGCGGCCAGCAGCTCGGGCAGCGTGCCGGTGCCCGGCAGCACCGCGGCGGCCAGCTCGAGCCGATCGGTGACCAGTTCGGGCAGGTCGCACCGGGCGGCGTCGCGTAGCCCGGTGAGCAGCTGCGCGGCGGTGGGGCCGCCGTCGGCGGCCTCCCGGCGGAACCGCTCCCGCAGGGTGCCGGCCGCGGCCAGCGCCGCGGTAACCCCGCGTACGCCGACCAGGTCCAGCCGGGCCGCCACGGACGGCGTCCAGGCCAGTTGCCAGCGGGTGGTCAGGGCGGCGCCGTCGCCGGTGCCGGACACCGCGATCGGCTCGCCGTAGCCGACGCCGCAGACCTGGAGGCGTTGCAGCAGGATCTCCCGCCGCCCGTCCAGCTCGGTGCGCAGCGGGTCCAGCCGCACCTCGCGGGACTTCGGGCTGTCCGGGTTGGGCATCCGCAGCGCGGTGAGTTCCGCCTCGACCGCGGGGCCGAGCCCGGACCGCGGCGTACCGGGGGCGACCCGACCCCGCTCGGCACCGACCAGCACGGTTTCCAGCGCCTTCGCCAGCGCCCGGCCGCGGCCGAGCAGTTCCCCCTGACCGAGCACGGTGGTCACCGCCTCCAGCACCTCGCCCCGGCCGGGGGCGGGCAGGTCCCGCAGTCGGGCCAGGTCGCCGGCCAGCCGTACCGTCTCGGCGGCCTCGCCGGTACCGGCGGTGTGACCGGCCGAACGGAGTTCCCGGCACAGGTCGGTGACCGCCCGGGCGGCGGCGGCGCGGATCCGTTCCGGGTCGCCGCCAGCGGTGAAGACGGACTGCTGCCAGCGCGGGTCGCGGATCCCGGCCGGGTAGCCGGACCGGGAGTCGAGCAGGTCGAACGCGTACGGCACCAGCGAGGTGATCGCCGTGCCGCCGTTGGTGGTGGCCGACCCGGATTGGGTCGTCACGGACCGCACCGGACCGGCCGGGGCGACGACGGGCCGGGTGGACTCGGCGGCGACACCGGCGGTCGACACCGGATCTCCGCCGACCGGGCCGGGCGCGTCGGCGTCGGTCGACGAAACGGCGAGCAGGGCCGGGGCGTGGAAGGCGCCGATGACGGCGGCGACCCGCCGGCCGGCTGCGCCGGCCTCGGCCAGCACCCGGCGCATGTGCCGCTCACGGGCCAGGTCCCGGGCCGGTACGCCGTCGCCGCTGGCGCTGTCGGTACGCATCGCCCAGCCGACGCCGAGGGCGGCCCGGCGGACCGCCTCGGGCGGGCAGCCCGGGGCACGCACCTCGACCACCCGGTCCCACAGGTCGTCGCCGTCCCGGCCGGTGCCGCTGGCGCTGAGCGCGACGGCGTAGCCGGACCGGCGCAGGCCGGGCACCGGCTCACCGGCGTCCGGGTCGGGATCGGCGGTCGGCGCGGAACCGGCAGACGGGCCGGAGTCGGTGGCCGGGTCGGTGGTGTCGGCGGTCCAGCCGGGGTCGGTCAGCGGCAGGTCGCAGCAGACCACCTCGACGCCGCGCTGCCGGGCCCAGCGGATCGCGGCCAGTTCCGGGGAGAAGTCGGCGAACGGGTAGAAGCCCATCGGCCCGTCCGTGCCGTGACTGCCGACCAGGGCCAGCGGGGCCCGGGCGGCCGGGTCGGACAGGTACGGCAGCCAGCGCTGGAAGTCGGCCGGCAGCTCGATGCAGACCACCTCGGCGCCGGCGGCGTCCAGCAGTGCCGGGACCACCGCCGCGAGGGCCGGGCTGTGATGCCGCACCCCGATCAGGTACGGCCGGACCGAACCGGCGAGCGCGTCGACCACGGCTCGCGGGTCGGCTGTCGTCGGGTCGACCGTCGACGGGGCGGCGGTCGGCGGCGCCGCACCGGTCGACGTGCTGGAGAGGGTCGTCACCGCAGGCTCTCCCGCAGGTCCCAGAGCCGGCGCCACATCGCCGAGCCGTCCTCGGCGCGGCGGCGGACCGGGCCGTCCCAGTAGCCGAGCAGCCGGGCGTGGTCGTTCTGGTCGTCCTTGCGGACCACGCCGAGCAGGTGCCCGGGCACCAGGTCGAGCGCGTCCCCGCCGGGCAGGTACGCGGCGGCCAGGCCGAGCGACGCCGCCACCTGAACCGCCTCGGCGGTGGACATCACCGTGCCGGGCCGTTCCACGTCCCAGCCCTCGCCCGACCGGCCGGTACGCAGGTCGCGGAACACGGTGACCAGGGCGTCCAGCACCGCGTCGTCCACCGTGTACGCCGCGCCGGCACGCTGCACGGCGGCGGTGGCCTGCCGGCGGACCAGGTCGGTCTCGGTGTCCGCGTCCGAGATCGGGTGGACGGTCTCGAAGTTGAACCGGCGCTTGAGGGCCGAGGACATCTCCGACACGCCCCGGTCCCGCAGGTTGGCGGTGGCGATCACGGTGAACCCGGGCACGGCACGGATCAGGCCGTCCTCGGTGCCGGCCAGCTCCGGCACGTTCATCCGCCGGTCGGACAGGATGGACACCAGCGCGTCCTGCACCTCGGGCAGGCAGCGGGTGACCTCCTCGATCCGGACCACCCGGCCGGTGCGCATCGCGGTCAGCACCGGCGAGTCGACCAGCGCCTGCGGGGTCGGGCCCTGCGCGAGCAGCAGGGCGTAGTTCCAGCCGTACCGGAAGGCATCCTCGGTGGTGCCGGCGGTGCCCTGCACGGTCAGCGCGCTGGTGCCGCAGACCGCGGCAGCCAGCAGCTCGGACAGCATGGACTTCGCGGTACCGGGCTCGCCGACCAGCAGCAGGCCCCGCTCACCGGCCAGGGTGACCACGCACCGCTCGACCAGGCTCCGCTCACCGACGAACTTCGGCGCGATGGTCATGCTGGCCGGCAGTTCGGTGCCGCCCGGACCGGTGCGCCGGTCGGCGGGCAGCTTCAACTCATCGCCGTCGCTGCCCCGGATGAAGGTGACCACGGCGCGCGGGGTCAGCGCCCAGCCCGGCGGCCGGGCGCCGTCGTCGTACGCGGCCAGGAAGGCCAGCTCGTCGGCGTACCGCTGTTCGGCGGAGAGGACCTGGGCTGCGGTCTCCGGCGCCGCGGTGGGGCGGACGTGTTCCGTCACGGTCACGGGTGTTCCTCGATCTCTCTGGTTCGGATGGGGTGTGCGGGACAGGGGTCGGCGGCGGGGTGGTGCCGCGACGGCCTGGTCGGTCGTCGCGGACACCACCGCCCTCCGGGTCGGGTCAGCGGCGGGTGCCGCGGGTGGGCAGGTTGTCGAACCGGGGCCGGTCGCCGTCGCGGAGGCGTTGCCAGGCCCGCCGGTAGAGGTCGACGGCCGGTTCGAACGGCACGGTCACGCCGAGGCCGGCCGTACCGTCGGGCGCGAGGTCGAACAGGGCGACCTTCCAGCCCTCGATCGGTGCCTGCCCGCTGCCGCGCTCCAGCCACGGCCCGGGCAGGAACAGCGACCGGCCGGCCCGGGACCGGCTGGCCTCGATGACCAGGTCGGTGCCGGCCAGTTCGGCGCGGGCCGCCTTCAGCCGGGCCGGCTTCCAGCCGGTCCACTTCGCCGTGTTGCGGTCGGTCGGGTCCGGCATGGCCAGCAGCATCAGGTACACCGCCGCCGCGTCGGCGCCCAGGCCGTGTTCCCCGGCCGCCTCGGCGACCAGTTCGGGCACCGACCGGGTCGGATCCTGCGGCCACCAGGCCCCGTCCGCCGCCGGCGCGCCGCCGTCCGGCTCCCCCGGACCGCCGAGCAGCGCCGCGAACCGCGGGTCACGGACCAGACGCAGCGCCACCTCCATCGGGTACGGCTTGGCCGCGTCCCGCCGCAGCGCCGGCAGGTACGGGTCCGTCCCGTCGGCGCCGAGCAGGTCCGGCCGCAACGCGGGCGACGGTTGGCTGTCGTAGGTGGACAGGACGATGGCGCCGTACCGTTCCCAGCCAGGACCGGTCTCCGACGGGGTGCCCGCCACCTGTTGGAAGTCGGGCAGGGAGACGTACTGGTCGAGGTCGAGCAGCAGGTCGGGGTTGGCCAGCCGGTCCCGGATCGTGGCCAGCGCGGCCGGCAGCGCGGCCCGGCACGGGTCGCCGGCCGGCGTGTGGTGGGCGACCCAGGCTGCCAGGGCGATCGTGGAGCGCAGCACCTCACCGGTGAAGCCCGCGGCCCGGCCGTCGACCTGCCGGGCCCGGTCGCCCTTGATCTGGAAGGCCAGGTCGGTGCTCAGCTCGACCGAACGGGCCGGGTCGACCAGCGCCGGCAACGCCTTCGCAGGTCCCCAGCCGTGTCGGATCGCGCGCACCGCTTCGGCGAGCAACTGTTCGGGCACCACCACCCGGCGCCCCACCGCGGCGTTCCAGACCGCCGCGGCGGCAGCCACGTCCGGGCCGTCGGCCCACAGCCGAGCCGGGTCGTCCGGCAGCAGCGCCGAGACCACGGCCCGCCGGACCTCCGGGCTGGCCTCGTCCAGCACCCCGAAAGCCAGCTTGACCTCACCGACCTGCTTGACCCCGAGCGCCTTGCGCAGCTCGGTCGGCACGGTGTTCGACGAGTCCACGTACGGCAGGCCGGCCAGCACCAGCTTTGCGGCGGTGGGGGTGACACCCGTCAGCTCGGCGAACCGCTCGGCCGCTTCCGGCCGCCAGGGCAGCGGGCCGCGCGCGGCCCACTCGGTGAGGAAACCGGCCAGCCAGCCGGCCGGCCGTTCGTCACCGACCGGCGCCGAGAACATCACGGTGTACGGCTCGGGCACGGCGAACACGCCGGCCGGGTCGTGGTACAGCGCGTCGAGGCGGTAGCCGGTGGTCGTGCCGTGGTAGTTGAGGACGGCGATGAACGCCCCGTCGGGCAGCGGCAGGATGCCCGGCCGGGGGGAACGGCGCGTGCCGTCCGGATTGTTCAGGTCGTCGTCCAGCAGGTGCAGCCTGAACCGGCGCCACCGGGTCGGCTCGGCCACCGTGCTCAGGTCGAGCCGGTCCAGCTCCGTGAGCAGGGCGCGCAGCGTCTCCCGGTGTTCGTCCGGGGTGACCGCGGCGACGGCCCGGTAGGCGACGGCTGCGACACCTCCGAGCAGGGACCACCAGTCCAGAGCGGCCGGCAGCGACGGTCCGTCGAGGTGCAGCCGTACGGCGGGTTCGCTCCCGGTGGTGCCGGACCGCTGGGCGGCGAACGCCTGGAGCTGGGTGAAGGCGTGGGTCGAGCGGGCCCCACCGTAGGTTGAGCCACGCAGACCGTCCAGCGCCATGTTGAGCTGCTCGTCGGTGGGTCCGGCCGCGGTGGCCACCGGCGCCACCGCCGCCGGCGCCGACAACGACCTGGTGAGCCGCTCGGTCACCGCGTCCAGGTCGGTGCGCACCCGGGCGGCCAGCCGCAGCACCCCGGCCACCCCGGCCAGCACCGCGTCGTGACTGACCGCCGGCAACGTCGATCGAACCAGCTCGACCAGCGCGTCCTTGTCCTCCGCGTCGGCGGTGGACGGTCCGGTGCTGGAGGTGCCGGCCGGTGTGCCAACCATGGACGCCGGGACGGCGACGGGAAGGCCGGTGATGGCCTGCGTGGCAGCGGTCAACCGGGGGCCGGTCGCCGCCCGGGCTGCGGCCCGCGCGGCCTCCTCGGCCAGGGCGGCGCGGCGTTCGTCGAGGGCGACCTTGAGCAGCACGGCGGCGGTGTCCCGGTCCACCAGGCGCAGGGCGGTGGAGCTGGCCGGGTCCCGGGGCAGCATGTTGCCGAGGAAATTCTGTTCCGGCAGCGGGAGCGCGTCAGGGTTGTAGCCCCCGCTGCCGGCGGCCGACACCACCCCGTCCGGGTCGACCAGGACGAAACCCTCGAGGACGGCCCGCGGCCGGTCGTCTCCGGGCAGCACCAGCGCCGCGACCGGCACCTGTCCCGAGGCCACGGTGACGGTACGACCGGCCAGGTCCTCGCCGCGTACCGAGCCGTCCGGCAGGGTGACCACCCGCCAGCCGAGCAGACCGTCCACCGGAGCGGCGGCCGGGGTGGCCCGGTCGGACAGGGCTGGCCGCAGCCAGCTCGCCGACTCCTGGAGGTGGCGTCCGTCGACCGGGAGGTCGGCCAGGAACCGGGGCAGGCTGCGCCGGCCGTGGGCATTACCGGCCGGGTCGTACTCGCGCCAGCCGTAGGTGTCGTCATCGTCGCTGCGGCGGTAGACCCAGTGGGAGGTGCCGTCGGTGATGACCGGCAGCTCCGCCGGGACAACGGTGTCACCGGCGTGCAGCACGCCGCGGCCGGTGGTCCGCCCGCCGCCGGCCAGCGGCAGGGTGATCTCGTTCCCGCGCGGCTGGCTGCCGTGGCGACGGCCGTGGATGGGCTGTGGCTCGCCGGGCGACGAGTGCCAGTAGCCGCGCAGATCGTAGCCGAGCGCCTCGGAACGCCAGTAGACCAGCAACTGGCCGTCGACGTAGTGGTAGCCGGGCTGGCCCCACATGTCGCCGGCCGGGATGCGCAGGTCGTGGCGGAGCACGATGCCCTCGGCGCCGAGCACGCGCACCGTCGTCGGCCCGCCCAGGATCACGTACGGCCAGGCTTCCTGCCGGGTCACCTCGACCTGGCGGTCTCCACCGGTCACCTCCTGCCAGGCCAGCTCCCAGTCCGGCCAGCCCAGCTCGTCGATGATCCCGCCGCGCAGGCTGCGGGCGACGTGTTCGGCGAGGTCGACGTCGAGGGCCTGCCTGAGGCCGCCGCCCTGACCGGGGTCACCGGACCGGTCGAGGTCGTCGGACACCAGGCGCAGCGCCTCGACCGGGAGCCTGCCCAACCAGTCCACCGACTTCGGCAGGTACGGCAGTCCGGTCGCGAACCGGTCGCGGATCCGGGCCCGCAGCCAGTCGGTCAACGACGGCCGGATGCCCGGCGTCCCGGCCAGCCGGCGCAGGGCGGCCTGCTGGTCGTCGACCTGGTCGAGACCCCGGCGCAGGGCCCGGGTGAACCGGTCGTCGCCTGCCACGGCGAGCAGATCCCGCTCTCCCCCAACCCTCACCCATTGCGCCAGGTCCAAGGCTTCGCGTTCCTTCGGCGGGGCCACCGGGAGGTCGAGGGCGAGCAGCAGGTCGAGCAGGTCCAGGTCGCCGTCGGCGGCGAGGATCTCGCCGCTGTCGGCCAGTTCGGCGCGCAACCGGTCGGCCATCCGCTCGACGAGCGGGTACAGCTCCGGCACCCGTCGGCGGTGGTAGCCGGATTCGGCCCGGCTCACGAAGCGGCGCAGCCAGCCGACGGAGCCGTCCTGCGGGCGGGCCGTGTCCGGCACGTCCGGTTCAAACAGTCCGGCGAGCGCACCGGTGTCGGTCAGCAGGACCAGCCACGTGACCAGGTTGTCCCGGTCGGCGGGCATCAGGTCGAGCAGGCTGCCGCGGATCGCCGGGTCGCGGCCGGCCAGCGCCTTCACCGCCGGCAGGTGCGCCTTCCACCAGCCGGCCGGCGCCTCGGCGGCCACCGGCAGCCGGAGCAGCTCGGTCAGGTAGGCCGCCTCACGGTCGGCGACGGCGGCGCTGGCCTTGCCAGCGGCTTTGGTGGCGGCCCGGACCAGCCGGTTCACCGCGGTTGCCGACTGCGCGGAGGGAACCACGCCGGCAGCCGCGGCCCGCAACGCCAGCCCGCAGAACCGGTCCAGCGCCTCGTCGGCCGGCAACTGGGCGGACAACTCCTTCGCGTAACCGGCCAACGCGGTCGCGGACACCACCTTGGCCGACGCGAACTCCAGGTAGACCTCGTCCAGCCGGTTCAGGTCGACCGGCAGGCCGTGCTGCGCCTCTGCCTTGCGCGCCTTGTTGAACAGCTGCGTCGCGTAGGTGTCCTGCCCTGCGGCCAGGAACACCCGCGCCGCCTGCTCGAAGAACGTCGGCAGGAAGTGCGGCAGCGTACGGGCGAACCGGTCGGCGACGCTCTGGTGCCCGTCCAGGGCGGCCTTCGGCCGCGACCGTACCTGCTTGGCCAGCTTCTGCAACTCCGGCACCACCGCCAACGCGTGCCGGCCGTCCGCCGCGTGGTGCACCAGCACCCACTCCGGGAAGGCCAACGGGCGGCGCGGGCCCAGCCCGACGACAGCCGGCTCGGCACCCGGTGTCAGGCCGAGGAACCCGACAGCGATGTCCTCGCCCTCGCCGAGGGCGGCGTCGACCAGGCGGACCACCGGCCGGTCGTCGAGGGCCGGGTGCCGGTAGGTGCGGGCGGTGAGGGGCACCGCCCGGTCGCCGGCCCCGGCGGTGTCGATCGGCAGCACCGCGCCGGCGGTGAGCAGGCTCTCGGCCGATTCCTCGCCCGACATCGTCGTCATCCCGGTCACGCCTTCTTCCCCGTTCCGGTCACGGCGCCGGACAGGGCCGTCGCCATCCGCATTCCTTCCGACCAGGCCACCGGCCCGACCTCGGTCAACCGCAGCGTCGGTCCGTCCACGACCGACCAGGAGAGATTGCCCAGAGTCGCCTCGGAGTCCCAGTAGTCCTCGTCGAACCACATGACAGCCTCGACCGTGCGTCCGGCCTCCCAGACCCGGCACTTGACCTGCGAGCCGGAGACCCGGAAGCCGAGCGTGGCGGCCCGGACGGCCAGCCGGTTGGGGACCGTGGTACCGCGGAAGTCGGTGATCGTGGTGTCCCGGTCCTTCAGGTCGGCGGGCTTGCCCCAGGTGCCCCGGTGCAGTTGCTCGACCCGCTGGGTGACGTCCAGTTCGTCGGCGAACTCCCGCAGGTCTGCCAGGTCGGGCAGGCGCACCGGGTGCGGCAGCGTGGCGCTGGCCGGCGAGAGCCGGACGGTCTCCCCGTCGAGGTTGACCACGCGCAGGTCACCGGTGTCGGTGACGTCCCGCAGGAAGCCCGGCTCGGCCGGGTCGTCCCCGAGCACCACGAGGTCGCGCAGCGCGTCCTGCCAGGCCGGGTCCGGCCAGACCCGGGCCAGCAGCCCGGTCGGCACCGGCAGCGAGGACACCACCCAGGCGTCGACCCGGGTCAGGCATTCCGCGGTGTGCCGGTCCAGCCACTGGGCGAGCTGGCGCAACCGGTCCACCTCGGGGGTGTCCCGCAGCATTTTCGGCAGAGTCTTCAGTGGACGGCCGGTGGCTCGCGGGCCTGTGGCCCGCGCCGTCACCTTTCCGTCCACGAGAGAGATCTCGTACGAGTCTCCCACCGGTAGCCAGCCCATCAGGAATACCCTCCGCAGTGGCAAATTAGCCAGATTTCGTGAGGAATCGGCCACGATTGACAACGCAGGGCACGCTAACAGTAGTGACCGACACGACAGCGGCCCGGCGGCAGGGTGCTGGGGCCAGGGCCGGGCGGGACGAGCAAGCCGGACCTGCGGGAGTCGCAGGTCCGGCTGGTCCGAGGGCGCTGTGAAAGGTCAGGCGCGGCCCGAACGGGAGGCGAAACGGTGACCTAGGTCACAGTAGAGCATCAGCGGCGGAGTGGCCGGGGTTCGCCGCCGAGGGCAGGGGCGGTCGATCGAACCAAGCCGAATTGTCAGCCGAGGCCAGCCCGATCAAGGCGGTCGGGCAGGCTTCGGCCTACGGACATGCCGCTCCTCAACGCGGCGATCCAGGAGAACCCGCTAACCGACGGTGGCCTCCCCTATCCATGCGACGCGCCCATCACGAGCAAGTCGCACACCGCTCCCGTGGCCGCAACCCCGCTTGGTCGCGGTCCCGCGTGGTGCAGAGATCAGGCCGCCGGTCACGCGGGCCGGACCGGCTGCACGATCTCGGTACTCCACTCGGTCGGGCTCGGCCAGGCGGACGGGTCCAGCGGTTCGGTCGGGTCGATCCACGTGTAGACCTCCCATGCCGGACCGGCCGGCGTGCGCTGGTGCTCGCCGAGCCACGCTTCCAGCCGCGCGTACGCCTCGGCAAGTCGGTCGTGCGCACCGAGGTGCCACGTGCTGACGGCGGTGCCGCCGGGCAGCTCGGTGACGGCGATGCGATCCGTGCCGTCGGCATCGTCACCGACCGGAATGCCGGTCTCCAGGTCGGTCTCGTCGTCGCCGAACGTGTGGTAGCGGACGAAGGGCGCGCCGGCCGGTGCGAAGCCGGAAGCGCGGAGGTGGCTGATCAGCGACCCGAGCTGCTCGCCCTGGGCCTCGGCCAACCGAGCCACCGGCACGGTGGCGCGGATGCTCAAGGAACGTTTCGGGTCACGTCGGTGCTCGACAACATCGGCGGGCTGTTCGATGGTCATGGGCTCTTCCTCTCCTGGGATGTTCACCGGTCAGGCGGTGGCGCCCGATGGCGTGGTCGACGTGGCTGCGAGTGTGGCGAGATGCGCCTTGACGACCGCCCGGGCGCGTCGAGGACTTTCGCCGTGCAGCACCGTGTGCAGGATGAGCCCGTCGACAAGCGCGTACAGCCGTCGCGCTTCCAAGGAACGGTCGACGTCCGGTCCCGCGATCCGTGTGACGAGATTGGTAAAGGCCTGGCGGAGCAGGCGGTGCATCTCGACGCTGAGGGGCCGCAGCGCCGGATCCACCAGCGACTGCGCGGAGAACGCGAGCCACACCTGACACTCGGCCAGTCGGTCGGCATCCAGCGGCAACATCTCGGCGATCGAGCGTTCCACGACCCGGAGCTGGTCACCGGTCACGTCGATCGCCTCGATCCGGGCCTGGATCCGTTCCGCGACGAGCCGCATGGCGAAGACCGTCAACGCCGTCTGCGACGGGAACGAGTGGCGCAATGATCCGGCCGACAGACCGGCCTCCCGCGCGACGTTGCGGACCGATGCGTGCGCCAGGCCGGCGCGTCGGACGACCCGCCAGACCGCCTCGGCCAGCTCGGCACGGCGGGTCTCGACGTCGACAATCTTCGGCATGGCTCTTTTTAACACAGTCGTGTTAGCTTGCCAAAATGACACAGTCGTACCAGAACGCGCTCGGCCAGATCGGTGTCAGTGCGGCCGTGGAGGTCGTGGTGCTCGCGGCAATCGTCTGGCTGCTCACCCGGCGTGCCGCCGTCGACGTGGCCGCCCGCGCGCCCACGACACCGACCGCGCGCCGCGAGCTCCTCGGGCTGATGGCGTACGGGCTGATGGCCCAACTGCTCGGCGCGGCACTCGGCCACGCGCTGGGGTGGCACCCCATCAGCTTTCACCTCGCCGGCACGCTCATCGGCGGCGAGGACCATCTCGGCCCGGCCGAAGTGCTCGGCTGGGCCGCGTACAACGCCACCGTCTACGCCGCACTGCCGTACCTGTGGTTCCGTCGCCGATACGACACGACCGCGCTGTGTCTGCGAAGCGCGAACCGCCGCCGCGACCTGACCGTCATCGGTGTCGTCCTGGCAATCGAGTCGGTCACCCAGCTGCTCGGCCTCAGCTCGGCCATCCTGACGCTGACGGCGGGACAGGCAGCGTCGGGCGTGCCGTTGACCTTCGTCCTCTACCTGCTGGGCACCGGCCTTCCGACACTCGTCTTCGTGCAGGCGCTGGTCGTGCCCAGACTCGCCCGGCTCACCGGACGGGTCGGCGCGGTGGCGCTCGGCGGCCTCACCTACGCCGCCCTGCACCTCGGTGATGCCTGGACCAGCTACGGGTCCGCCGAGGACACCGCCGCCTCGATCGGCCTGGTGCTGCTCGTGTACACGCTGCCCGGGATGTTCAAGGCGTTCCTCACCGTGCAGACCGGCAACGCCTGGGTGCACCTGTGGGCCTATCACGCCATCGCGCCACACACCCTGATCGACACCCCACTCGTCGTACGCGTATTCCGACTGTGACGACCGCGGTCCGATCAGCCCGGCGGGCGTGAGCTAGGCGGACGTGAGGAGTTGCGGCCTGCGGCGACCGGACCTGCACACCGCCGCCGGCCAGTGGAAGTGTGCGAGACACGGCGGTCGCGAGGTGTCACACCGGCGCTTGTGGCCGCAGCGGGTGAGCCGGCCCGCCGCCGCTATTCCTCGTCGGTTTCCGCCCACGCGGCCGCGACCAGGGCCGGGAGGACGTGTGCCGCGGTGCCGAGCAGGTTGATGGCGCAGACCCGGTCGAGTGGGGTCGGCTGCGGGTTGACCTGGATCACGGCAGCGCCTGAGCGCGCCGCGACCCGGGGAATCTCGGCGGCCGGGTGCACGACACCGGAGGTGCCGACCGTCAGCAGCACGTCGCAGGCAACGGCCGCTTCGACCGCCGCGGTCAACGCCGCCTCGGGCAGTGGCTCACCGAACCACACCACTCCCGGGCGGACGAGCGCTGCGCAGGACGCGCACCGCGGCGGCGGAATCCGGCGACCTTCGTCCGGCTGCGCGGGCTCACCGTCCGATGTGCCCTCGAAGGACGCCGGGTGGGCGGCCGCCGCAACGCAGCGGGGTGCGAACAGGCTGCCGTGCAGATGGATCGGTGCCCGGGTCCCGGCCCGTTCGTGCAGGTCATCGACATTCTGGGTGATGACGGTGCTGCCGAGGACCCGGGTCTGGATGGTGGCGATCGCCAGATGACCGGGGTTGGGCTCGGCTCGGGACACCCGCGCGCGCCGCCACTCGTACCAGCCCCAGACCAGGTCCGGATCGGCGTGGAACGCCTCGGCCGTAGCGAGCCGCTGAGCGTCGAAGCGCGCCCACAGGCCGGTGAGGCCGTCCCGAAAGGTGGGCACACCGCTCTCGGCGGAGATGCCGGCGCCGGTGAGGACGACGACACGGCGGGCGCTGCCGAGGAGTTGGGCAGCTCGACGGAGCAGAGCACCTTCCATGTGAGGAGATCCTGCCACCCCGCCAGGACGACCGGCGTGCAACCGCCCCGCGGCAAACGACGGCATCGGGCGGACCGCAGGTCCGACCCGACCCGACCGCCCACCGGTCAGCCTTGGCGCCACCGCGCGTTAGCCTGCCCGGCGTGTCCGACGAGGTGGTCGCGTACTACCGTCAGTTCCTCGACGAGCGCTCCTGGTACGCCGAAGGGTTGAGCTGGACGGTGATCCAGCCGGCGAGCGAGCCGGTCACGGAGGACGTCGTCCTGCGACGGCTGCGCGGCCGGCGAGTCGACCTGACCGAGATCCGCTTCCCGCACGTCAACGACTTCCGGCCCGGGATGCCCGACGAGTCGAAGGTGGCGTACCTGACCCAGGTCGGCCCGGCCGTGGTGATGCTCCAGCCCAACGGCTTCGAGGGCGCCCGGCGGGAGGTGCTGCGCTGGCTCAGCGACGGCGTCCGCGTGCACAACATCGACTGGACGATCAACGGCAACGGCGGCATCAGCTACGCCGTCTACGGCAAGGTCCTGGCGTGGGTGGACAAGAACGACCCCGGTCGGCGTCACGGTGAGCAGCCGGATGTTCTCGACAACGACCTGGACGGACTGCGCGAAGCCCGCCGCCGGTGGGACGCCGGCGACCTGGCGGGTGCCGACGTCAACGCCGAGACGATGGCGCTCGTCGAGCGGCGCACCGGCGTCCGGCTCGACGTCGGCTGGGTCGACGGCTTCGAGGAGCCTGGCCAGGCCGTGATGATCGGCGACATTCCACGGGACCCGAGGCCGCCGGGCCGGTTCGGGCACAAGGACCCCGACCTGGACGCCCGGCTGCGGAGTGCGCCAGAGCCGACGCGCCGCGCCGCCCTCACGTTGGTCGCGCGAGCACTCGCCGATCGGTTCACCTTCAGCGACTCCGAGGCAGTGGCCTCGACGGTGGGCTCGATCGAGCGAGGGGTGCCACTCGCCCCGGAGATGCGTACGCGGATGTTCCGCTCGCAGGCCACTGGCGACGGTGAGGCCCGCTCGGCCGTCCACGGGCTCTACGCCGCAACCGCCCTGCCGGACCGGCACGCGGACGAACCGCTCGATCTGCTCAACGCGGCCAGGTACGCGATTCCCGACGAATGGCCCCGCCTGCGCCAGGCGATCGACGGGCTGCTGCACGGCTGACCCTTCGACAGTGCCGGCCGAATCAACGGTGTCGATCAGCAGTTGTCCGGATCCGACGCTGTTGAATCGCTGAGCTGCAACCGCTCGCGTAGCCGCCGCGCTTCGCGGCCGCGGTACACCCGCAGGACGCCTTCCAGGGTGTCGCGTACGTGCGGATCGGGATGATCGGCCAGGTATGCCAACTCCTCTGCACCGCCGCGCCGGCCGCGGCCCAGCTCGCAGAGCACATCGATGATCTCGTCGGCGCTGCTTGCCGCCCGCAACCGCATCATCAGCTCAGCCTTCGGCTTCGGTGGCTCGTCGTGGGGGTACCGGCGCCGCAGCTTGTCCACCTTGTACCCTCCGCGCGGCAGGCAGGATGGACACGGGCAGGGGCGCCGACCGTGAGCTGCCGGCAAGTACCGCCAACCGACTCCTTGCGGGACGTCACGGATCCGTCGTATCTCGGCGCTCGTGATCGCGCGAGGCACGAACACCTCGTAGCCGCGCGGATCGTCGAGTTCGCGCAGCGCCGCGACCGCCTGGGCGGCGGTAGCCTCGCGCGGTGGGGCGCCGTAGTGCCCGACGGTCACCGGCTCGTCGTCGGGCAGCCGCAGATACACCCCTACCAGCACCCCCGAATGCCACCGCCGCAGCTCACGAACCCACTGGTAGGTGAGCGTGTACGACGGCAGCACCGGCATGCAGTACACACCCCGTCCGCCGGCCCGCCCGTGGCTGCGTGCGGCGATTCCCGAGCGCTCGATGCGTCGAGCCGACCGCCTCACGGTGATGTGCACGAATTCCGCCATTGCCGGGGATGGTAGCCGGCCGGCGGGTGGCGACGGGCACGAGTTTCGGGCGTCCTACGCGATCGGGGCGACCGACAACGTACTCGTCTCGGGTAAGAATCCGCACAGTCCGCGCTCGCCCGGCAGCATGCGGTGAAAAGATCAGGTGCTCGTGAGGATGACGAGCTGCTGGGTGGCTCGGGTCATCGCGACATAGCGGTCGACCGCTCCTTCGATGCCCTCGCCGAACGCCTCCGGGTCGACGAGGACCACCAGGTCGAACTCGAGCCCCTTCGACAGCTCCGGGGTCAGCGACCGGACGCGGGACGTCGCCCGGAACGTGGGATCGCCGATGACGCAGGCGATCCCCTCGGCGTGCGCGGCGAGCCAGGTGGCGAGGACCGAGTCCAGATCCGCAGCGGATCCGTGTACGACGGGGACGCCGCCGCTGCGGACGGAGGTCGGCACGTTGGCGTCCGGGAGCGCGGCCCGGATGACCGGCTCGGCTTCCGCCATGACCTCTTCCGGGGTGCGGTAGTTGATGGTCAGGGAGGCCACGTTGATCCGGTCGAGCCCGACCCGCTGGAGCCGTTCCTGCCAGGACTCGGTGAATCCGTGCCGGGCCTGGGCGCGGTCCCCGACGATGGTGAAGCTGCGCGACGGGCAGCGCAGCAGCAGCATCTGCCACTCGGCGTCGGTCAGTTCCTGAGCCTCGTCGACGACGATGTGCGCGAACGGGCCGGCGAGCGGGTCCCGATCAGCGCCGGGCAGTCCGGTCTCGTCGACCAGGGCGTCCCGCAGGTCCTGCTGGTGCAGCATCGTCATCAGGCCTTCGCCGTCGTCGTACGCGGCGGATGCGATCAGGTCGTCGACGACCCTGGCCATGTGCTCGCGCTGGACGGCGACGGCGGCGTCGCGCCGATGCCGGCGTCGGGACGCCTCCGGGTCGCCGAGCCGCTGCCGCGCCGCGTCCAGGAGCGGCAGGTCGGACACCGTCCAGGCCCGCGCGTCGCCGCGTTGCAGCTTCCGTACGTCGTCAGGGCCGAGCCAGGGAGCGCACTTGCGCAGGTAGGCGGGGACCGACCACAGGTCCGCGACGAGGTCGGCCGGGTCGAGCAGCGGCCAGGCGCGGTGGAAGGTCGTGAGCAGCTCCCGGTTCCGCAGCAGCGACCTGCGGACCACGTCATCCGGCTCGTCGCCGTCGTACCTGTCCATCAGGACGGTGAGCAACTCCGCCCAGATCTCGTCACGTGCCTCGTTGTGCGGGGTACCGGGCCCCGGCGCCTCGAACGCCTCGGCCCAGTCTTCGGCGCTCAGCCAGATGTCGCACTCGTCGGTCGTGACCGTCATCCCCTTGGCGGGCGGCTCCTCGTAGAACCTGACGGCCGCCTCGATCGCCTTCACCAGCTCCGCGGACGACTTCAGCCGGGCCACATCCGGGTCGGTCTCGGCGGTTGCCGCAGCACCCTCGGGGACAAGGTCCCGCAGGGTGCAGGTCTGCACGTCCTCCTCACCGAGGCTGGGAAGGACGTCGGCGACGTACGCCAGGTAGGGCTCGTGCGGACCGACGAACAGCACGCCGCCCCGGCGGTGACCGAGGCGAGGGTCGGCGTAGAGGAGGTAGGCGGTGCGGTGCAGAGCGACGACGGTCTTCCCCGTGCCCGGACCACCGTCGACGACGAGCGCGCCGCTCGACCCCGCGCGGATGATGGCGTCCTGGTCAGCCTGGATGGTGCCGAGCACGTCGCGCATCCGGGACGACCGGGTGCCGCCCAGGCTGGCGATGAAGGCGGACTGGTCGTCCAGCGCGGCGTGCCCGTCCAGCCCGTCCGAGGTGAAGACCTCGTCCCAGTAGTCGCTGATCCGGCCACGGGTCCAGCGATACCTGCGGCGGCTTGCCAGACCCATCGGGTTGGCATGGGTCGCTCCGAAGAACGGCTCCGCCGCCGGGGAACGCCAGTCGAGCAGCAGCCGGCGACCCGCGCCGTCCGTGAGGCCGAATCGTCCGACGTACACGGGCTCGGAGTTGTCCGCGCCGACCATGCGTCCGAGGCACAGGTCCAGACCGAAACGACGCAGGGCGCGTAGGCGAGCGGTCAGCCGGTGGATCTCCTCGTCCCGGTCCATCGCCCGCCGGCCCATCCCGCCGGGCGCCTTGCGCGCGGCATCAAGACGGCCGGACAGGTCCGCAATCGACTGCTCGAGGCTCTCCGCGATGGCCGCGAAATGCTGCTCGTCGGCGGCGATCAGCTTCGGCTCGGCCTTGGCAGAGAGGTTGTCAGGAAGATCAAACGCGCTGGTGGTCAGCGGGTTCACGTCATGGCTCCGATCTGAGGCCGCTCGCAACGATTGCGCGGCAGGGCGTCTGAAGCGGCGTGCCGAACCTGGGGGCCGTGACGAGCAACGCTCCGCCGGACGCGGATCCCGTGGCCGTTGTCGGTCCAGGTCGCCAGAGTTGGCAGGTTTTCAATCCGGGTCCCGCTCGGCGATCCCGCGTGATTCTCGCGGGCGGCGGCCTCCCGCTCGTCAGCTCAGGCGCCGACTGGCCGACCGGCACCAGTCGGCCAACCGCTGTGCGAAGTCCTCGTCCCCATACGTCGACAACAACACACGCATTCCGCGAATCTCCCATTTCCGTAAGTACTGGCCTCGGCCGGCCATTCTGCGGCACGACCCGGGTCTTGCCACAAGCCCCCGGGTGCGATATACGTTGAGAGTGGCGGGGAGTGGAGACTCTCTTCCTGGATCCCTTTGTGGACGGACAAGCCCTTCGTGAAGCGACGGCGCGCCGCGTACGGCGGCCGGTGGCTCAGGATCTCCCAGGGGCTACGGACGCAGCCGACGGCGCGGAATCCAGGTGCCGCTGGGGCGTGGCGGCGGATAGCTTACGCAAATGAGCACAATCCCGATCACCGGACCGCACCTACGGTTCCACACCGATCCAGGTGAGTTTCTTGCCGCGGCCGGCGACTACCTGGCCGCCGACCCGGTAGTCAGCACGGTCGTGACCACCGTTGCGCACCGACTGGTGTCGCAGCGCGCCGCCGGGATCGGGCAGCCCGACCGCAATTGGTGGCTGGTGATCAGGGACGAGTCCGGCGCCGTGGTCGGTGCCGGGATGCGGACGGCGCCGTTCGCACCCTATCCGCCATTTCTGTTGCCGATGCCTGACGAGGCGGCCGTGGCCTTGGCCCACGCGTTGCACGAGCGCGGGGAGCAGGTGCTCGCGGTCAACGGTGCCCTTCCTGCCGCTGAGCTGTGCGCCGCTGAGCTGGCCCGGCTCGGCGGGGGCCGAGTCCAGGTCAATCTGCACACGCGGCTGCACGAGCTCGGTGAGCTGGTGTGGCCGGCGCGTGTGCCCGGCGGCTTGCAGGTGGCGACCGAGGACGACCTGGAACTGGTTACGGAGTGGTTTGGCGCGTTCATGGGCGACGCCGACGAACAGGCCGGCCGCCAGCGCGGTGCCAGTGCTGACGAAGTGCCCGACCGTGCGGAGATACTGCGCCGGCTACAAGGCGGACAGTTTTGGTTCTGGGTCGACGAAACCGGGCAGCGGGTGCACCTCACCGGCGCCAACCCACCGTCGTTCGGGGTCGCGCGCGTGGGCCCGGTGTACACGCCGCCGGCCCAGCGCGGGCACGGTTGGGCCAGCAACGCGGTCGCTGAGGTTTCCCGGCGGATCCAGGCCGAAGGCGCGCGGGTGTGCCTGTTCACCGACCAGGCGAACCCGACCTCCAACAAGATCTACGCCGCCCTCGGCTACCGGCCTGTAGTCGACATGGCCAACCTGGTCGTCATTCACTGACGTCGAACACGTCGCGGTGTGGTCGCCCGGACGGCCTGCCGGTCGGGCGCAGTTCGTCGGGCCCGCCCGGCTCGGAGTTGCTGCTGCTCGACATCGCCGCACAGTTCGAGATGCGGGCCCCCTTGTCCCGGCACGCGCCCGGGCTGTCCCCGGGGCGACGCGGGGTCACCGTCCGCCGCATGATCGTCTAGTCTGCGCGCGTCGCCTCTCACCGCCTTCCTGGACGGTCACCATGCAATGCCAGACCTGTGGGGACGCCACGTCCCCGGCTTTCAACGAGTGCCATCGCTGCAGCACGCCGCTCGGTCAGCCGGCAATCACTCCAGGCGTGCCCACGTACCCCGTCCGGGGCCTGGGCACGGCCGCCGCGACGGCGGTCGGCGCGGCCAGCCTGCTCTACCTGCCGAGCGGGCTGTTCCCCGTCCTCGGCGTCCGGATCGCCCGCACGGCCGCCGAGCGGAGTGACCGCGACCTGCTGCTGGGCGCGGCGGTCGCCGAGGGGCTACTCACCCTGCTCTACCTGCTGGCGATCCTGACCGCCGGGGTGCTGGTGATCATCTGGACGTGGCGGGTGCGGACGAACCTGGAGGCATTCCCGGGAGCCCTGCCGACGCTGAGCCCGGCCTGGGCCATCGCCGGTTGGCTGGTCCCGTTCGCCAACGTCGTCGTGCCGGCCCGGGTAGTGGCCAACGTGGCCCGGGACAGCCTCTGGCGGCGGAACACGCCGGTGCTGGTCGGGGTCTGGTGGACGACCTGGTTGGTGTTCGCCGTCGGGGACCGGATCCTCGGTCTCCGCGACGAGCAGCGGTACGGCCGGCTGACCGAGTGGCCCCGCAGCGAGACGGAGTTCGCCACGTACGTCCGCTACTACCAGGAGGCGCTCGGCCCTCGGGTGATCCCCACGGTCGCCTGTTTGGTCGCTGGCGCATCCTTCATCGTGCTGATCCGCCGGATCTCCGCCGCCCAGCAGGACCGGATCGCGAAAGCAGCTCCGCTCTGGCCCGGGCACCCCGGCGGGGTCGTGCCGGGCGCGCCCTACCCGCTGCCCGGAAGTGCGTCGGCGAACCCGGCGGGGTCGATGTCCGGCATGCCGGCCGTACCGGGTCCGGCCTCAGCGTCGCCGCCGGCCCCGCCTGCGGCGGGTGACACGATCGGGGCGTGACGGGAGTGGCGGTCAGCTGCGGTCGGGAACGGCCATCTCGCCGAGCAGGGACCAGTCGTCCTGCGGGATCGTCACGTTGACGATGCGGGGCGTCTCGGCGAGGTGTGGCGGCAGGGCCTGCTGCGCCGCCCTGAAGTGCTCGGACTGGACGTGCGCCGCGCCGGCGTTCTCGTCGCGGAACGCCTCGACCAGGACGTACTCCGTCGGGTCGTCGACGCTGCGGGACCAGTCGAACCACAGGCATCCCGGCTCACGGCGAGTTGCCTGGGTGAACTCGTCGGCGATCTCGGGCCACCGGTCGGCGTGTTCGGGCAGTACCCGGAACTTGGCGGTAATGAAGATCATGGACATCTCCCGTTCGTAGGCTGCCTCGTGACTCGGCCAGCGCTGGCCTGATTTGCCGGCGGACCGGCGCGCCAGCGTGAATCGAGACGGTGAGGCCCGTGAACGATGTGGGACTGGCGGCGTCCACCCTATACGCCCGGAATGCGGTGCCCTTGGTCAGGTTCGCCACGAATCACGGAGTGGTTTCGGTGCCCGCGTCGGCGCGTCAGACGCCTGGTCGATCCGACGGCGCGGCGACCCGCAGGCGCGGGCGGCGCGCCCAGGTGGCCCACCGCCAGAGCCACTCGAGCGGGCCGCTGCGGTATCGGGCCAGCCAGAGGGTGGACCACAGCCATTGGACGACGAGGACAGGGCCGGCGATCAGGAAGACCGTCGTCACGGGCCATTCCTCCGGCCGGCCGCCGACGAGCCCCGCGGCCACCAGCACCAGGATCGTGGCGGTCAGGTAGTTGGTCAGTGCCATCCGACCCAACGGCGCGAAGACGGTCCGCAGGGCCGGGCGGAGCGGCGTCCTGAGCAGGACCAGCAGGGCACACACGTAGGCCCCGGCGAGCAACAACCCGCCCAGGGACATCGAGAGGCCGGCGCCGCTGTCCTGGTCGCTGCTCAGCGACTCGACCTGCGACCACAGGAACGGCGCGGCCGCTACCGCGAAGACCAGGCCGAGCACGGCCGGCACCGTCGCAGACCGCCCCATCCGGCCGATCACGCCGTACCGGGTGAGGGCTGAGCCCACCAGAAACAGCCCGGCGATCAGAACGAAGTGATTGTCTCCGATGATCAGCGCCGTGACGATGAGGAGGGTGCCGAGGATCGCCACCGTCCACCGGGGCAGCCAGGTCGAGGGGAGCAGGATCACGAGGCCGACGATGGCGTAGGCGTGCAGGATGTCGCCCTGCCACAGCAGCAGATGCGCCACGCCGATCGCGAGCAACAGCAGAAGCCGGCGTAGCAGGAGCAGCCGTGGACGGGCGACGCGCCCCTCGGCGGAGGCCAGCAGCAGCGAGAACCCGATGCCGAACAGGAACGCGAAGATCGGAAAGAAGCGCTGCTCGACAAGGAGGCCCATCCACGCGTGCCCGTCGTCCAGGCCTGCCGGCGGTCTCGACTCGACGACGACCCGACCGACGTTGGCTATCGGCTGGACGTTGGCCAGCAGGATGCCACACAGCGCGAAGCCGCGAATCACGTCGAGCGCGGCGATACGTTGTCGGCCCTCGGGGCGCGTCGGTGGGCACTCGGCTTCGAGCGTCAGGCGAGAGTCGTGATGTGGCATGGGGTTCATCCTGCGGACACCGCCCGCCGCCGGCATCGGGCCAAAGCACACTCCGCACCGTCGACGACCGTACTTTTGACCGGTTCGGTGCTGATGGAGATTTCGTAGTCTGAGCAGAATGGGTCTTCACGATCGGCTGAGCCGGCCGGCCGATGTCGGCCTCGGCGTCCTCTCCGCCGCCGTACTCGCCCTCCAGGCGGTCGCGATCGCGCAGACCTGGGGTGGCGGCTACTGGCAGTTCGACTGCGCCGCCGGCGCGGTGACGTACGGAATTGCCCTGCTCCGCCGGCGTCACCCGGCCCGGGCAGCCGTTGCGGGCCTCGCCGTCGCGGCGACCGCCATCCTGGTCGCCCGACTTGCCCACCTGCCTGCCGAGCCCAGCCCCGCCATGGTTCTCGTCCTGTCCGTGCTCGTCGGCTCGGCGATCAGGGCGCTCCCCCTGCCGTTGGCCGGCGCCGTCGCGGCCGCCGGGCTCGCAGTGGTCGCCGGCACCCGGCTCGCCTTCCCCGCCGACCCGGGAAGCCGGGCCGTGACGTCGTGGAACGCGGCCGGATGGCTCGCGGCTGTCGCGCTCGGGCTGGGTCTACGGTTGCTCGACGCCCGCGGCCGGGCCGTCGCCGAGCAGGTGCGCCGGGACGAGCGCATGAATCTGGCCCGGGAGCTACACGACGTCGTCGCCCACCACGTCACCGGCATCGTGCTCCAGGCCCAGGCCGCCCAACTCGTCGCCGGCAGGCGCCCGGAGGCGCTGGACGGCGTACTGTCCGGCATCGAGCAGGCCGGCTCCGACGCGTTGGCCGCGATGCGGCGCGTCGTCACCCTGCTGCGCGACAGCGACGACGCGCCGCCAGCCGCCGTCGTTCCCGAGCGGCTCAGCGAGTTGGTCAACCGCTTCGGCGGCCACGGACCCACGGTGCGACTGCGGATGCCCGACGGCGAACCCGAATGGCCACCCGAGGTGACCAGCACCGTCTACCGGATCGTCCAGGAATCGCTGACCAACATCGCCCGCCACGCCGCCCACGCCCACTCGGTCATGGTCACCGTCACCCAGGATCGGTCGGCCGTCACCGTCGAGGTCGCCGACGACGGCAAACCGGTCCGACCCCGACCCCACCACCTCGGCGGGTACGGCCTCGTCGGAATGCGCGAACGCGTCGAAGCCCTCGGCGGCACGCTGCGGGCCGGCCCGCGAGCGGGCTCCGGCTGGTGCGTACACGCCACCCTGCCCGTCCCCACCTCGGAGCCGCGATGACCATCACCGTCCTGCTCGCCGACGACCAGGCGATGGTACGCAGCGGCCTGCGGCTGATCCTGGAGAACCAGCCCGACATCAGCGTGGTAGCGGAGGCCGCGGACGGTGTCGAGGCGCTCGCCGCGGCCCGACGACTCCGCCCGGACGTGTGCCTCGTCGACATTCGGATGCCCCGCCTCGACGGCATCGAGGTGACCCGGGCGCTGGCGGGTCCCGGCGTCGCCGACCCGCTGCGGGTGGTCGTGGTCACCACCTTCGACCTCGACGAGTACGTCTACGGTGCGCTGCGGGGCGGGGCGGTCGGTTTCGTCCTCAAGGACGCCGGCCCCGCGCTGCTCGTCGAGGCCGTTCGGGCCGCCAGCGTCGGCGACGCGCTGATCTCCCCGTCGGTCACCCTGCGGCTGCTGCGCCACCTGGCGGTCACCGCATCACCCGCCGGGAAGTCGGGACGTCAGCCGCTCCGGCCACTGTCCGAACGGGAAACCGAGGTGGTCAGGGCCATCGCCGCGGGCCGTACGAATCAGGAGATCGCCGCCCAGCTGTTCATCTCCCTCAGCACCGTCAAGAGCCACGTGTCCGGCATCCAGACCAAGCTCGGCGTCCGCAACCGGGTGGAGATCGCCGCCTGGGCCTGGGAGAACCGCATAGTGGGCGGCGGGCGGCAATCGGAGCTCGGGTCAACGTAATCGGAGGGGAACGGTCGCTGACAACCGCCGAGACTTGGTGCGCGCTCACTACCCTGTTGCATGATCCTGGGCACGAGTCGACAGCGATAAGGGCATCACATGACTGACAGTCCCCCTCCGCACGGAGGGCAGCCGGATCCGAACGTCACCCCCCGCAGCGGGCCGCCGGCCCCGCAGGGCAGGCACCCCGGATACGGCCAGCCACGGCAGGCACCGCGGTTCGAGGCCCCGGCCCTGCCGCCGCAGAGGTCGAAGAGGGCTCTGGTCATCGGCCTGTCCGCCGTGGTGGCCCTGCTCGTACTCGCCGGCGTCGGGTTGACCCTCGTCAACAACGACGACGATCACGCCCCGAAGGCGACCAGCGGCGAGCCGGGCGCCACCCCCGCCCCTGGGGGGTCCGAGTCGCAGGAGCCCGGCGACAACGCGGTGACCGCCCGCAGCGACAGCGACCTGGGCAACGTCTGCGAGGGCAGCCAGATCCTCAACGCGGCGCCCTACAACGGACCGTCGGGCGCGAAGGCGTACACGTTCGCGAACTCCCCCGACCAGCCGGCGCTCTGGTCGTCGACGTCGATCGCCTCGAACAAGCCGTACTACGCCGGGAGCACCGACTTCGAGTCGGTGTCGGTGGTCGGCTGCCTGGAGTTCGTGGGGGCGAGGGCACGCCCCGCGAGTGCGAGTACAAGGACACCCTTCTCAAGCAGTTCACCATCGACTACGTCTCGTCGCGCTACAAGCTGACCTTCTACGCGGCGAAGACCGCCGAGAAGATCGGCGACGGCGGCACCCTGAGCACCCCGGCGAACCGGTGCCCGACCTTCCTCTCGCAATACAACAAGACCACCATGAGGGCGTACGCGTCGCCGGACACCGAGACCATCGAGGCGGCCCTGGACACGTTGCTGTCCTGAGGCCGACCGGTCGACTTCGGGGAGGGATGGTCACCCGTCCCTCCCCGAAGTCGACAGGCCGCCTCTGCGGACCCGCACCTGCCACCGACCGCACCGGCGCGCGCCGCGTTCGCCGAGTCAGGCGGCGCGGCCCTGCTCGTCTCCGTCGGCCGGGGTCACCCGAGCCAGCGAGCCGCTGATCTCCTGTGGACTGCGCAGCAGGTTGAGGATCGGGCATACCCGCTGCACCTCAGCGTGCAGCCGGGCCAGGTCCTCGTCGAGGGCGGGCGAGGCGACCTGCACCTCGTATCGGAAGTTGTACGGGTGGACAGGCGCCTCGGTGTTCCCGGGCTCCTGGGCACGTGGGTCGTACTCGGCCTGCACGTCCACCGCGAGGGAGTCGAGCGGGATCTCCAGCTCCGCCGCCTTGATCAGGAAGATGTGCGTCACGCAGCTGCCGAGCACGCCGGCCTGCAGCTCCGGGGAGCCGGGCCCGAGATCGTAGCCGGCGAAGTCCGGACCGCTGTCGCTGATGACCTGGAAGTCACGGATCCGGATGCGCCGTACGCCGCTGCGTCCCTCGGCGGTGACCCGGGCGCGCAACGGAACGGGGCCACGGTCCGGGGCGGCACGGCGCGCGGTCAGCGCCGCCCGCTTCTGGGACAGGTATTCACGAAGGTTACTCACAGCATTCGCTCTCTTCTGGGTGGTGTCCGGTCGGCCGCTCAGCGCAGGGTCACCGGGCCGCGCGGCGTGTCGAGCACCGCCTCCAGCGCGGCCCGCGGTCCGTCGGTCACGTCGAGTTCGACGCCGAGCGCGGCGAGGTCGCGGCGGACCACCGACGGGTCCGGGTGCGTCGCGGTGAACGAGGCGAGCCGCACCTGCGGCAGGCCGGAGCGCGCGGGATGTTCCGTGCCGCCCCAGTCGATGAGGAACGGCACCGGCCCGCCCGCCGCGCGTTCCTCCCGTCGGGTCAGCCGCCAGGACAGCAGCACCCCGTCGGGTCGACGGCGGGACAACGGCTGGATCTCGCCGGGGTCGTACCCGCGTTCGCGGGCGAGGCCGACCGTCTTCTCGATGTCGTCCGGGTGCACCGCCCAGGTGGCGAGGCGAGGCTCGGTCAGGGCGTCCAGGCCGAAGGTGCTCGGGCGGACGGCGGGATCGGCCTCCGGATCCGGACCGATGATTTCGAGGTAAGAGGTCGGGCCGAACCCGACGAGGTAGTTGGCGGTGCCGCCAGGGTGCCGGCCCCCGGGAACGGGGGTGACGCCGGTGCGCGCCGCGAAGTCGGCGACACCGGCGGCGAGGTCGGGCACCGCGTGGACGAGGTGGTCGAGTCGGGGTTCGGTCACGTCACTGCCTTTCGTACGAGGACTGGCCGCTGGCGGTGCTCACGCGGCCGGTGGTGGAGTCGGCTCCCCGAGGGAGAGCATGAGCCGGTTGGCCCAGTTGAAGAAGGCGGCCGCATGCAGCAGGTCGCTGATCGCCAGGTCGTCGAGACCGACCGCGCGCAGGGCGTGGATGTGCTCGGCGGTCAGCGCGGCCGGCGTGGCCGTGAGGGCCACCGCGGCGTCGACGACGGCCCGCCAGCGCTCGTCCTGGGGTGCGTCGACCCCCTCGTCGAGCAGCCGCTGCACGTCGTCGGGGCGCTTGGAGTGGTGTGAGGCGAACCGGGCATGGACGGAGGCGCAGAAGACGCAGCCGTTGCGGCGCGAGGTTGCCGCCGCCGCGAGTTCCCGCTCCGCCCTCGGCAGGCCCTCGTCCGGGTTGTAGAAGATGTCCTTGTCGGTCTTCGTCCGCGCGCGCAGGATCTCCGGGTCCCGGGCGAGCAGCAGGAAGTAGGGGGAGTTGGCGCGCGCCTTGTCCACGAGCGCCTCCCGATGGACGTCGGTGAGTTCCGCCTCGCTCAGCGGTGCGAGCCAGGGCTCCCAGCCGAGCTGGTCCTGGGTGAAGGCGAGCGGTCGCGCGGCGGCGGGACGGTCGAGCACGGTGTCGCTCACGACGGGGATCCCTTTCTGGACGGCACGGCCAGGAGCCGGAGGCTCGTGACGAGGCGCACCTGGAAGCTGAGGAAGGCGACGAGCTGCGACAGGGTCACCACGTCGGTGGTGCTCCAGCCGGCGTCGAGGAGGGCCTGCAACGCCTCGCGGCTCGCCTCGCGCGGACGGAACACCAGGAGGTGGGCGTGTTCCAGGGCGGCGGCGAGCCGCGCTCCCAGCTCGTCGCGGTCGTTCGTCCGGTACGCCGGCCCCGCCACGCTCTCGGCGGCGAGCGGACCGGGTGCCGGGTAGGCGCCGTAGGGGCCGGTGGTCCTGCCGGCCTCGGCCTCCTTCGCGATCAGCGCGGCGAGCTGCGGTGAGTGCTCGGCCAGGCGGGTGGCGTAGAAGTCGGCGGTCGCGCCGTCCCGGTGCAGAGCGGTCACGAACGCGGCGACGGCGAGCCGCTCGGCCGTGGTGGCCTCCCCGGCAGGGCGCGGCGAGAAGAGCGCCTCGTAGCTGGCCTGCGCGTTCCTCCTGGCCTCCGGTCGCCGGTGGCGGATCTGGTCGAGGCGGGAGGCGGGCTCGATGCCGACCAGGTGGTCGATGACGTCGGCGATGGATGTGCTCATGCGCTGCTCCGTTCGGTTGACGGGTCGGCGGTGGAGTGCGGCGCCCAGCCGAGCGCGGGCGCGACCTCGGTCGCGAGCAGCTCGATCGAGCGGAGGACGAACGGATGCGGGGGGTCGACCGAGTGCACCTGGAAGACCAGGTCGGTCGAGCGCTGGAGGATCGGGTCGGCCTTCAGGCTGGCGATGACGTCGTCCGGGGTTCCGACGTGCACGTCGAACGCGGCGATGAGCTGGGCGAGGCCCCCGTCGGGCACGGGGTGACCCTTCTCCTTGAACTGCCGGACGGCGCGACCGAGCCCCGCCTCGGCGAAGCGCAGCGCCTCGGCGCGGCCATCGGCGACGAATGCCGTACGCGACGCCATGATCCGCGGCGGCACGCCCTCCGGCAGGTTGTCGTGGTAGGCGTCCACGATGGGACGCTGGATCTCCGCCAGGGTGGCGTGCGGGGCGTCCTCGGTGCGCGGCTGGGTACGCGAGAGCATCAGTCCGTTGCCGGCCTTCCCGGCGCGGACTCCCCCGCTCACCGAGAAGGTCGCCTCCCAGATGGCGTCGAGCAGGCGCGGTGCCGCCGGGTAGAGGTGGTTGCCGTCGTCGGCGAGGGCGCGGCCCGACCAGGCGTCGACGAGCACCGCGAGATGCTGGGCGTAGACGGCCGAGCGGTTCGCGCTGTCCTGCCCGAACGCGCTGAACGACGAGGGAGTGCCGCCGTTGCCGACACCGACCTCGAGCCGGCCGCCGCTGAGCAGGTCGAGCACCGCGGCGTCCTCGGCGACGCGGACCGGGTTCTCCAGCGGCAACGTGATGATGCCGGTGCCGAGGCGGATCCGAGTGGTCTGCGCGGCGACGTGCCCGAGGAACACCAGCGGTGCCGGCAGCCCGCCCTCGGCTGCGTGGAAGTGGTGCTGGGCCACCCAGGCGGAGTCGAACCCGTACGCCTCGGCGTGCCGGATCTGCTCGGCGGCCAGCCGGTAGCGCGCCTCCGCCGGCCCGTCGTCGAGCAGCCGGGTGAAGAACCCGAGTCGCGGACGGCTCATGCCGCCAGCTCCGCGACGGCGCCGGGTACGGCGGCGAGCAACTCACGGGTGTACTCGTGCTGCGGCGTCTCGAAGACCTGCCGCGTGGTTCCGGTCTCCACGATGCGTCCCTTTCTCATGACCGACACGGTGTCGGAGATCTGCCGCACCACCGAGAGGTCGTGCGAGATGAACAGGTAGGTGAGCCCGAGTTCGCGCTGCAGCCCGTCGAACAGGTCGAGGATCTGCGCCTGCACGGTCACGTCGAGCGCGGAGACCGCTTCGTCGAGCACGAGCACCTCCGGGTCGACGGCCAGCGCGCGGGCGATCGCGACGCGCTGGCGTTGACCGCCGGAGAGTTCACGCGGCTTGCGGTCGAGCACCGTCCGCGGCAGGGCCACCCGGTCGACCAGGTCCCGCACCCGCTTGCCACGGCCGGCCCGGTCACCGAGCCGGAAGTTGCGCAGCGGTTCGGCCACGATGTCGCCGACGGACTGCCGGGGGTCGAGCGAGCCGGCCGGGTTCTGGTAGACCAGTTGCACCCGGCGGCGCAGTTGGCGCAGTTCGTCGCCGCGCAGCCGCGCCACGTCGGTGCCGCCGATCGTCACGGAACCGGAGGTCGGCGTGGCGAAGCGGACGACCATCCGCGCGGTCGTCGTCTTGCCGGACCCCGACTCGCCGACGAGGGCATGGGTCGTCCCCCGCCGTACGTCGAACGAGACCCCGTCGACCGCCCGGAACGGCTTGCGCCCGACCCGGAACTCCTTGACCAGGTCGCGGGCGACGATCGCGGGCGGCTGCCCGCCGGCGGAGCGTCCGCCGCGCGCCGGCGGGGGGACGTCGCGGAACTGTCGTGGCGCCAGCGACGGGGCGTCCCGCAGCAGTCGCCGGGTGTACTCGGCTTCCGGTCGGGCCAGCACCGCCGCGGTCGACCCCTGCTCCTCGACCCGCCCGTCGCGCATCACGACGAGCCGGTTCGACCGGTCGGCGGCGACGCCGAGGTCGTGGGTCACGAGGATCACGGCGGTGCCGAACTCCGTACGGAGGTCGTCGATGAGGTCGAGGATGCGCCGCTGCACGGTGACGTCGAGCGCGCTCGTCGGCTCGTCGGCGATGACGAGCTGTGGTTCGAGGGCGATCGCGCTGGCGATGAGGACGCGCTGACGCATCCCGCCGGAGAGTTCGTGTGGATACTGCCGGGCGCGCAGCTCGGGGTCGGACAGGCCGACCCGGTCGAGCAGCTCGATCACGCGGCGCGAGATGGCGCGTCGGTCGCCGCGCTTGTGGATGCGCAGCGTCTCGCCGATCTGCGCGCCGATCGTCATGACCGGGTTCAGCGAACTCGTCGGGTCCTGCGGGATCAGGCCGATCTGCGCGCCGCGGACCGACTCCAGACGTTTCGACGACCAGCCGGCGACATCCGTGCCGTCGAGCAGGATCTGGCCGGAGTCGACGGACCCGTTCGCGGGTAGCAGGCCGATGATCGCGTGTGCGGTGGTCGACTTGCCGGAACCGGATTCTCCGACGACCGCGACGACCTCGCCGCGGTCGACGGCGAACGAGATGCCGCCGACCGCGGGGTGGACGTGGTCGCGGGTCCGGTAGGAGACGGTCAGGTCGCGTACCTCGAGCAGGCTCATCCGTCCTCCCGGCTGATCGAGCGGCTGATCCGGCCGGCGGCGAGCACGACGAGGACCACGACCACGCCCGGCAGGGTGGTCAGCCACCACGAGGTGGCCAGGTAGTTGCGTCCTTCCGAGATGAGCAGCCCCCACTCGGGGGTGGGCGGCTTCGCGCCGTAGCCGAGGAAGCTGAACGTGGAGATGGCCAGGATCGCGGCGCCGAACTGCACCGCGGCGAGCGCCACGACGGGGCCGAGCGAGTTGGGCAGCACGTGCCGCCGGAGCACGGTGGTGAAGCGGCCTCCGCTGCCGAACGCGGCCTCCACGTAGTCGGCGCGCCGGACCCGTACCACCTCTGATCTCGCCAGCCGGGCGAAGGCCGCCACCGAGCCGATGCCGACGGCGATCGCCACGTTGACGGTGCCGGGGCCGAGCAGGATGATGGCCGTCAGCGCGAGCAGCAGTCCCGGGACCGCGAGCAGCACGTCGACCACCCGCATCACCAGGTCGTCGAGCAGGCCGCCGACCGATCCGGCGAGCAGGCCGAGCAGCGTGCCCAGCACGAGCCCGACCGCCACGGCGACGAACGCGCCGGTCAGCGAGCGGGCGGAGCCGTGCACGACGCGGGCGAGGAGGTCCCGGCCCAGGGCGTCCGTGCCGAAGAGATGCGCGGCGCTCGGTGCCTGGAGCTTCTGCGCCGGTACGCCGTTGATCGGGTCGTGGCCGGTGAACAGGCCCGGCGCGACCGCCCACAGCACGACGACGGCGATCGCGAGCCAGGCGAGCACGAGCGCGACGGGTGGCCGGCGCAGCGGCAGCCGGGCCGGGGCCGGCTGCGCGGGCCGGAGAACGTCGATACCGGATCGGGCGGTCATGCGGTGACACCGACCTTCGTCGTCAGTCGCGGGTCGAGGACGGGAAAGAGCAGGTCGACCACGAGGTTGACCAGCACGAACACGGCGGCGGCGAGCACCACGATGGCCAGCATCACCGGGGTGTCCTGGGCGGTGACCGCCTGTTCGGTCAGCCGGCCGATGCCGTTGCGGCCGAAGACCGTCTCGGTCACGACCGATCCCGCGATGAGCTCGCCGAAGGTCACTCCGGCGATCGTCAGCGTGGGTAGCAGCGCGTTGCGGGCGACGTGCCGCCAGAGGATCCAGCGGCGCGAGGCGCCCTTGGCGGCCACCACCGCGACGAACGGCTGCGCGTGAACCCGGTCGAGGCTGCGGGCCAGGACCTGCGCCAGCGGCGCCGAGATCGGTACGGCGAGAGTCAGCACGGGCAGGACGAGCTGTTCGAACCGGGTGCCGCCGATGACGGGTACCAGTCCGAGCTGGAACGAGAACACCTGGATCAGCACGATGCCCAGCCAGAAGGTGGGGACCGAGACGAACAGCGACGGCACCGCCAGCAGCGCGCCCCGGATCCAGGCGAACCGGCTGTGGCTCGACACGAAGGCGATGGTCACGGCGATCAGCACGGCGACTCCGAAGCCGAGGCCGGCGAGCTCGGCGGTCGCCGGCAGGCCCTCGGCCAGCCGCTCGATCACCGGCGTGCCGGTGTCGATCGAATAGCCGAAGTCACCGCGCAGGAAGCCCAGCAGCGTGTGGACGTACCGGACGATGCCCGGCTCGTCGCCGCCGTACAGCTGGCGGATCTCCGCGATCTGCTCGGGCGAGAGCCCGAGCTCCGGGTTCTGGAACTTGATCAGTATGGAGTCGCCCGGCAGCAGTTGCAGCAGCACGAAGCCGGCGGTGAAGGCGGCCCACAGCACGAGTACGGCCTGCCCGACACGGAGCGCGAGATACCTGGTCATGAGCCGCCCACCCGCCCTACTTGTCCCTCTTGGACAGCCACACGTCGTAGAAGCTGGGGCGTGCGACCGCCTCGAAGCCGACGCCGTGCACGTACGGCGCGGCGCCGTACACCTGCGGCTCCTCGAACAGCGGGATCGCGTAGCCCTGCTCGATCACGTACCGCTGGATCTCGACGACCTTCGCGTTGCGCGCGTTCTCGTCGACGAGCGCGGACTGCTCCTCCAGCAGGCGATCGAGCTTCGGGTCGTTGGAGAGCAGCACGTCCCGGTTCTTGGTGTGGAAGTGGCTCTTGATCACGTCCTGGTCCGCCCGTCCCACCATCGAGTGCGTGATGGCGGTCCGCTCGGCGTTCTTGATGTCCACGGCCTGGGTGCCGGAGTCCGCGGGGCGGACGTCGAGCCGCACACCGATCCTGGTCCACTGCTGGGCGACCAGTTCGAGGGTCTGCTTCGACAGCGGCTGCGGGCCGGAGACGAAGACGCTCAGTTCGAGCTTGCGGCCACCCTTCTCCCGGATGCCGTCGCCGCCGCGTACCCAGCCGGCCTGGTCGAGCAGGGCGTTGGCCCGGTCGGGGTCGTAGGCGAGTTGCGCGGAGAGGTCGGTGTATCCCTCTGCCAGGTGGCTGAGCACCGAGGTCGCCACCGGGTAGCTGCCGGTGAAGAGCGTTTCGACGACCTCCTTGGCGTTGGTGCCCGCCTGCAGCGCCTTACGGACGTTGATGTCCTGCAGGATGCTGTTCGCCGGTCGCAGGTAGAGCCCGTTGTTGACGCCGCGGGTCGGCTCGGCGTAGATGCGGTGGCCGGCGGAGGTCACGGTCGCCTCGTCGTACGCCTGCACGTAGCGCACGTAGTCCGCCTGCCCCGAGGTCAACGCGCCGACCCGGACGCTGTCCTCCGGAGTCACGATGATCTTGATCCGGTCGAGGTAGGCGCGCCCCTGGTGGGCGAAGGACGGCGGGGCCCAGTTGTAGTCCTCGCGGGCCACCAGTTCGATCTCCTTGTCGATGACCTGGTTCGCGACGGTGAACGGGCCGGAGCCGACGACGTTCTTGAGCTGGCACTGCTCCTCGTACGGCAGCGAGATGGTCTTCTTGGACACGAGGCCCGCCCCGATCACCGACGTGCCCTGCAGGAACCCGGGCGACGGCTTGTCGAAGTGGAACTTCACCGTGTCCTTGTCGACGACCTCACTGCGTTCGTAGTTGTTGACGAACTCGGCCACCGGAAGCTTCAGGTCCTTGTCGCCGAGGCCGTACACGTCGTAGTTCGCCGCCACGGTCTCCGCGTCGAGCGGGCTGCCGTCGCTGAAGGTCACCCCGTCGCGCAGGTGGAAGGTGTACTCGGTCGCGTCGGCGTTGACCTCCCAGGACTTGGCGACCCAGGGCTCGACCTTGAGTGTCTTCGGGTCCTGCCAGGTGAGTTTGTCGGTGAGCTGGTTGAGCACACCGCCGTTCGGGTAGAAGCCCGCGGCCGGCAGGTAGAGGCAGCTCGGCGGCTGGTGCTCGAGGTAGACGAGCGTGCCGCCGTAGATAGGGTCGCCGGCGTCCTGCCCGGCACCGGGCGAGCCGCCGCCCGAGCAGGAGGCGAGCAACCCGGCCACGGCGAGGGCGGCAACCCCTGCCAGCGCGGTGGACCGGAACCTGGATCGTGACATGCGTGATGGCCTTTCGTACCGGCAAGGAACTTGCATGGAGGGGGTGACGTAATTCAGGCGCAGGGCGACGTGCTCGTGCCGGAGCTGCCCCGCGTCCGGGTGTCAGGGCCACCGGGCCGGGCCGGCGAGAGGGGGAGGTGACAGCGGTCGGACGCGCCGCGACGAGCGCGCATGCGCTCGTCGCGGGAGCAGTTGCCGCCGCGGAAGCGCCGCCCTCGCCTACTCGGTCAGCGCGGACAGAGTGCGCTGCAGGTGCGCTGGTGGTCGACGTAGCGCCGCACGACCAGGGAAGTGACGATGCGCTTCCCGGTCGGCGAGTGGCTGCTACGGATCATGGTTGGGAAGTTATCCCATCGGTTTGGTAGGTAACAAATCCTGCTCGCATCGTGGGATGCGTCGGAAGCCCGGTGACCGCGGCGCCCCGGCCTCGACCAGTAAGGTGTGCCCTCCGGTGACGCCGACAGGTCAGCGAGCGGCGATACTGACCGGATCTGTTCCGCCGGGCGGAGATGCAGGACCAGCAGGAGGTGAGAGCGGTGCGTCCGACGCATCCGAACAGGTCGCTTCCTCGGGTCGTGCAGGCAGCGGACCTCGCTGGCTACACGACCGTGCACCTGATGGACGTGATGAAGGCCTTCATGGCGATCCTGTCCCTACCTCAGTCGGCCGCCGACCACATCGACGCAGTCGCCGTACCGGTCGGCCAGGGCGAGGAGTGGCGTCCCACCCATGCCATCCGACGCTGGGAGGCCAACCCAGGCATCAGCTACCTGCTGGTGGCGAATGGCAATCCGACCGAGAAGACATACCACCGGATCACACTCCCCTATCTACGCAGGCTCGGCCTGCGCCGCCTCGACGGGGTCCACCTACAGGCCGAGCCGGCACCCAACACCGGCTTACAAGGCGCGTGGATCGCCAGCCAGGTCGAGGCCCTCGGCATCACGAGTCTCGCGCTCAGCGTCTCCCCCTACCACCTGCCCCGCGTCTATCTCACGGTTCTCAAAGCGCTCAGCCGCAGCGGCATCCGCATCCCGCTCATCCCGGACCCCGTACCTGTCCCTCCCGACACAGCCGCCCCGGAGACGCAAGCGACCGCCTACGACCTGCTCGCAGGGGAGGCAGAACGGATACTCACGTACACGACCACGGAGTGGGTCGCCAGCCTCGACGAACTGCAGGGGTACCTCCAGTGGCTGTGGAGCGACCACAAGACCCTCCTCACCAAGCCCCGGCCGGAGACCGCAGGTCATAGGGCCGTCCCGCCAGCCTCGTGAACGGTGACGCTTCGGGGCTCCCCGATTTCCCTGCCCGACCTGCCGAGCCGGGTGCGACGTGAACGCCCTGTCGGCGGCACACGAGCACACCGCCGATCGCGTCGATGCCGGTGCCTGGACGCGGTCACGAAGGCCCAATCGGCCAGGGCGGACGGGCGTGCAGTTGTGTCGATCTTTATGATCGCCGGATGTTCGGACGCTTCCGCAAGCCGCCCAACCCGGATTCCGACTACAGCCAGGCCGATCTGGAGTTGCGCGCCGCGCGTGACCGGGCGCTCGCGGGTGACTGGGCAGCAGCCCGGAAACTGACCGAGGCCACCGGCCGGGACTGGGAGCTGCGCGGCCGCCGGCTCTCGGTGCTGGGTGGCGCTGCCGGTCAGTCCCCCCAGTGGCTGGACGCGTGGGAAGCCGCTGCGCCGGACGACCCGACGGTCGCCATCCTGCGAGCTGACGCCCTGATGGACCTGGCTGGCGAAGCCCGGGGTGCCGCGTCTGCTCGCGAAACCAGCCGGGAGCAGTTCCAGGAGTTCCACCGACTCTCCGCCCTCGCGGCCCGGGCCAGTCAGCGCGCGGTGGAGCTCAACCCCGACGACCCCTACCCATGGGTGGTCCGCCTGACCTCGATGCTCGCCGACGGCCACCGGCAGCGCGACGAGTTCCTCGCGGCGATGGGCGAGTCGGTCAAGCGCGATCCGTACAACTTCGAGGCCCACCTCATGGCGGTGACCTTCCTCTGCGAGAAGTGGTACGGCTCGCACGAGCAGATGTTCGCCGCGGCCCGCAAGCCCGCCGCCGCCGCGCCCGTCGGCTCATCGGTGGCGATGCTGCCGCTGCTCGCCCACTTCGAGTACGCGCTGCGCGAATACGGCTTCGACACGCGGGCGGAGTCGCTGGCCGCGAAAGCGAGCTACTTCCGCCGGCCCGAGGTGATCCGGGAGATCGACGCGTGCGCCGCCAAGTGGCGCGGGGCCGGCGAGCCTCGCCTGATCGGTCGGGGCATCACGCTTCGGCACTGGCTGGCGCTGGCCAACTACCTGGCCGAGCATGACCGAAAGGGCACCAGGGCCCTGCTCGCGCAGATCGGGCCCTACCTCGGAAGCACCGCGGCGTACGGCTACTTCTGGATGCGGCAGACCGAGGGCTTCCACGCCGTCTGGAAGTGGGCCAGATGAAATGAGCAGGCCGGGACCGGGTACGCTCCGGCCCCGACGGTCTGTCGCGAATTCCGCTACCGCGGTGCAGGCGCGGGCGCCTACGCTCGCACCGTGGCCAGGATTCGCAAGCGGAGGATCCGCGTCGCCGGCCTCGACTACCGATGGATGGTCAGTCACGTCGACCCCGGTCACGTCGTGGTCAGGGTCTGGCACATCGCAACCAGGGGCAGCCAGTTGGAGGTCCAGGTGGCCTTCGACGACCCGTGGCTCAACTTCGGACCGATCATCACCGCACCTGCGGACCGGGTGGCCGAGGTGTTCGCCCTGGCCCCGGTCACGCCACGGTTGGTCGCGGAACTGATCCAGGCGGCGCTGGCCGCGGGCTGGCCGGTTCATGGTGACGGCGGGCCGCTGCGCTTCACGCTCAGTCGGGACCGCGAACGGCTGGAGCCCGCGTCCGGCGCGACGCACCGTTAGACGGCGAGGTTGCCGTAGCTCGGGGTGCCTGCCGTCTCGTAGGTCAGTTGCAGCGCGCCGTTGGCGCGGGTGATCGACTCGGAGAGCCGGAAGGCCGTGGGCACGGTGCCTGCCGCGAACAGCCGCTTGCCGCTACCGAGCACCAGCGGATAGAGCCACAGGTGCAGCCGGTCGACGAGGCCGAGGCGCAGCAGCGACTGCACCAGGTCGAGGCTGCCGATGACGTGGAGCTCGTCGTGGCGATCCTTCAGCCCGGCAACGCCCTCGGCGAGATCACCGCTGACGAGCGTCGATCCCTCCCACTCCAGCGGCTCGGCAAGCGTACGGCTCGCCACGTACTTGGGCACCCGGTTGAGCAGGCCGGTGAAGGGGATCTCCACGGGCGCCTTCGGCCAGTAGGCGGCGAAGATCTCGTACGTCTTCCGGCCCAGCAGCAGCGCGTCCATGCTCGCGGCCTGCTCGAACATGGCACTGCCGGACTCCTGGTCCACCAGCGGCGCCTGCCACCCGCCATGCGCGAAGCCGCCGTCGCGGTCCTCGTCGGGCGCCCCCGGCGCCTGCGCCACACCGTCCAGCGTCACGAACTCCGTCACGACGAGCTTGCCCATCTGACGCTCCCTCCACTCCCCGATCCGCCCCTCGACCAGACCACGCGACGGATCGAGAATCATCGGCCTGATCCGTGGTCCGAAGCCAGCACTGCCGCCTACCGGCCACCTCTGGGAGCAACGATCCGACGCGCGGTCGGTTTCAGGAAGGTGGGCACCCGCCGCCCGGGTGCTGCCGAGGTCAGCGGATGCCGACGAAGAAGCGGGTCTGGTCGCTGCGGTGCAGTGCGTAGTAGGCCTCGAACCGGGTGCCGTCCGGCAGCCAGGCCACGGACTCGATGCCGAGCAGGGGCGTCGAGGCGGTGACCTCGAGCAGGGCGGCGTCCTCGGGTTCGGGGAAGACGGCTTCGATCCAGCGGTCGGCCCCGACAGGTTCGAGCCCGTACCGGCGGCGCAGCACGTCGTAGAGGGACTGGTTCTCCAGGACGGCGCGGTCCAGGCCGGGCACCAGCCGGGCGGGCAGCGCGGTGTCGACGAGCAGCCAGGGCTGGCCGTCGACACCCCGGAGCCGGCGCATCCGCACGACCGGCTCGCCGACCGGAATCTGCAACAGGTCCGCCTCGCGCTGGTCCGCCGGGCTGAGGCTCTGGCTGATCGTGTGGGTGGTGACCCGGCGTCCCGACTCCCGCAGGTCGTCGGCGGAGCCGGACACGGAGCCGACAAAGCGCAGCTCGGTCTTGCGGGGAGCGACGAAGGCGCCCCGCCCCTTGACCTTGTAGATCATCCGTTGCTGGACGAGCTCACGCAGCGCCTCACGGACGACGGTGCGGGAGACGCCAAAGAGGTCGGTCAGCTCCGCCTCCGACGGCAACGGCTGGTCCGGGGCTATCTCACCGGCCTCGATCTGGCCGCGCAGCTCCCGCATCAGCTGCATCCACAGCGGCTCGCTCCCATCGCGGGTGAGCCGCCGGTACGTCATCGTCATGGACTTCCTTCCCCATCGACCGGATACAGCATGCCATGACCGCGCAGCCCTGTCATGACAGGAAGCGGGGGTCGTTTGCCAGCCCAATCACCGAATTGACACGTTAACGTAACCACCATCACTGTGACTTGAAACACGTTTGTCATCTAGCTCTAGCCAACCTGTCACTACAGGTCTGTAATGACTGGACCTCACCGCGGCCCCTCAGCTGCGGTCGGCTGACTGAGCACGTCCACTCCCGCTCCGACGGGTTTTCGCTCTCTCTGGAGGCCCCCACCATGCGTACCCATCCCTCGTCCCGACGGCGGCGCACCGCCGTCGTGGCCGCGCTCGTCGCGACGGTCGCGGTCACCGCGGCCGGCTGCGGCTCCGGCGCGAGCGGCGGCAACGCCAAGGACGGCGACAAGCCGTTCATCGCGCTGAGCAACGGCTTCATCGGCAACGGCTGGCGGCAGACCATGATCGCCAAGTTCGAGGCCGCCGCCACCAAGGCGCAGAGCGACGGGCTGATCGGCAAGTTCAAGGTCGTCAACGCCCCCGGCGAGAACTCGGCCACCGAGCAGGTCGCCCAGATCAAGAGCCTGCTGCTGCAGAAGCCGGACGCCCTGCTGATCGACCCGGCCTCGCCGACCGCGCTCAAGCCGGTCATCCAGCAGGCCTGCGACGCCGGCATCAAGGTCGTGGTCTTCGACTCGGCGATCGACGCCCCCTGCGCCCACGTGCTGCTCAACAGCTTCAAGGACTGGGCGACGGCCGCCGCCGAGCCGCTGGTGAAGGGCATCGGCGGCAAGGGCACGGTGATCGTCAGCCGGGGCGTGGTCGGCTCCCAGCCCGAGGCGGAGATGTACCAGACCACGCAGGACATCCTGGCCAAGAACCCGGACGTCAAGGTCGCCGCGACCGTCAACGGCATGTGCGACGGCGCCAAGGCGCAGAAGGCCGTGCTCGGTGTGCTGTCGAGCGTGCCGCAGGTCGACGGGGTCATCGGCTGTGGTGACGGCTACGGCGTCGCCCAGGCGTTCACCAGCGCGGGCAAGCCCGTCCCGGCGGTCACCTTCGAGACCAACGGTCGCGCGCTGAAGTACTGGCAGGACAGCAAGCTCGACAACGGCTCGGTCGCGGTCATGTCCGACCCGGGCCAGTCGGTCGCCGCCCTGTGGCAGGCGATCGACCTGCTCGACGGCAAGGACATCCCGAAGGAGATGACCTTCCCGATCGTGCTGGTGGAGCAGAAGGACGTCGCCGCGTGGGCCGGCGTCCTGAAGCCCGACGAGTACGCGGCATGGCCGTGGACCCAGGAGCTCTTCCGCAAGCAGGTCGAGGCCGTGAAGAGCGGCGGCGCCCCGGTGCAGCCGCCGATCCCGACGGCTGCCGGCTGACCAAACAGCAACAGAGGAGCGCATCATGCACGTCGACAACCTGCCGGTGGGGTCGCACGCGGCCCCGCCGCAGGACGACCGGACGCCGTCCGCGGCGCCACCGGTCGTCACCGCGCGGCGGGTGACCAGGACGTACGGGCGCACCCGAGCCCTCACCGGGGTGGACCTCGACGTCCGCGCCGGTGAGGTGCTCGGCCTCGTCGGCCACAACGGCGCAGGCAAGAGCACGCTGATGCGCATCCTTGCCGGCTTGGAAGCGTGCGACGAGGGCACGGTCACGGTGGGTGGGCAGGAGGCGCCGCGCGCCGTCGCGCCGGGCTCCGAGCCGTTCCGTGCGGTCCGGATGGCCTACCAGGAAACGTCGCTCTGCCCCGACCTCACCGTCGCGGAGAACATCTGGGTCTCCTCCCGGCACTGCCTGCCCCGCCTGCGCTGGCGGCGGGCGGCCAGCGCCAAGGTCACCCGCCGGCTGGACGAGATGTTCCCGGGCCACGGGGTGTCGCCGCGGGACCGGGTCGAGGACCTGTCGCTGGCCCAGCGGCAGATGGTGGAGATCGGCCGGGCGAGCCTCGTCGATCGGCTCGACCTGCTGATCCTGGACGAGCCGACCGAGTCGCTCGGCCCGGACGCCGCGCGGTCGCTCTACGCGTACGTCCGGCGGCTCACCGCCCAGGGCACGGCCGTCCTGCTCATCTCGCACCGGATCCGTGAGGTGCTCTCCGTGGCCGACCGGGTCGCGGTGATGCGCGACGGCGCGGTCGTCGAGGAGCGGCCCGCGGCCGGCCTCAGCGAACAGGACGTGCTCACCCTGATGGGTGCGGAGGTTGCCGAGCCCGCCGCCGCGCCCGCCCCCGCCCGCGTGGCCGGCGACCGGCCGGTCGTCGGCGAACTGCGCGGCGCCACCGGCCACGGCCTGCACGACGTGTCGATCACGGTCGGCCGGGGCGAGGTCGTCGGGCTGGCCGGCCTCGCCGGCCAGGGCCAGCAGCAGGTGCTCGAACGGCTGTGGCGCCCCGTCCGGCGGGACACCACCGTCGAGGGCACCCGCGCCTATGTGCCCGGTGACCGGCAGCGCTCCGGCATCCTGCCGCTGTGGTCCGTGGCGGAGAACCTCATCGTCACCGCCATGCGCGGCCTGGCCCGGTACGGCGTACGCCGTACCGGCGCGGAGGACGCCGCGGTCCGCGACTGGGTGGACCGGTTGGCCATCCGCGGTGGCGCCGACGCGGGCATGACCGAGCTCAGCGGCGGCAACCAGCAGAAGGTCATCGTGGCCCGGGCGTTCGCCTCCACGGCGGACCTGGTCCTGCTCGACGACCCGTTCCGCGGGGTCGACGTGCACACGAAGACCGACCTCTACACGCTCATCCGGCAGGAGGCGGCGGGCGGCCGCAGCGTGGTCTGGTACTCGAGCGAGAACGCCGAGATGGCGCACTGCGACCGGGTCTACGTGCTGCGCGCCGGCCGGGTCGTCGCCGAGCTGACCGGCGCGGAAATCTCCGAGGAACGGATCATCGCCGTCTCCTTCGCCGAATCCGAGCCCACGGGAGCACAGCGATGACGAATCTCGTCGCGACGGCGATGCCGTCGCGGGCCCTGCTGCGCCGCACCGGCCCCGCCATGGTCAGCGCGGTCGCCATGGTGGCCATGATCGCGGTCTGCGCGTCGCTGCAGTCCGACGTGCTGACCGTCCCCGGTCTCACCCTGGTCCTCTCGGCCACCGTGCCCCTGGTCATCGCGGCCCAGGCCCAGATGGTGCTCATGTCCGTGGGCGACATCGACCTCGGCATCGGCAACTTCGTCGGCCTGGTCACCGTCATCACCGCCACGAAGCTGGTCTCCTCCCCCGGCACCGGCGCGCTGATGCTGCTCGGCCTCGTGGCGGCCTACGCCGTGCTCGGCGCGCTGATCCACCTGCGCCGGGTGCCGTCACTGATCGCCACCCTCGGCGCCTCGTTCGTCTGGCTGGGACTGGGGATGTTCGTCCTGCCCACGCCCGGCGGCAGCACCCCCGAGTGGTTGGCGACCTTCGGCTCCTGGCAGCCGGGCGGCTTCCCCGCCCCGCTGCTGCCGATCCTCGTCGTCGCCGCGGTGGTCTGGCTGCTGTCCGCCCGCAGCTCCGTCGGGGTGCGGGTCCGCGCGCTGGGCAGCAACCCGGTCGCGCTGCAACGGGCCGGCCTGCGACCGCTGACCGCGCGGATCATCGCGTACGTCGTGGCCGGGGCGCTCGGCGTGCTCTCCGGGCTCGCCCTCGCGTCGCAGACCGGCGGCGGCGACGTCTCGTCCGCCACCAGCTACACCCTGATCACGGTCGCCGCGGTGATCCTCGGCGGCGGGTCCTTCGCTGGCGGCACCGCCGTGCCGTGGGGCGTCGCCATCGGCGGCATCACCCTCGGCCTGGTCAGTGTCGTCCTCAGCCTGCTCGACGTGCCGTCGAACATGCAGTCGGCCGTACAGGGCGTGATCGTGCTGGCCGTGCTGGCCGGCCGCGCCGTGGTCGGAAAGGTGCTCCGATGACCCTCCGTACGCTCGCCCGCCCCTGGATCTGGGGCTTCGTCGCCGCCACGCTGGTCTGGGTCACCATCCTCGCCATCTCCAGTCAGGGCAGCGGGCAGACCGTCTCGCTCGCGCTGTCCCTGGCCCCGTACCTGGTCATCGTCGGCCTCGGCCAGATGCTGGTGATCACCGCGGGGCCGGGCAACATCGACGTGTCGGTGGCGCCGATCATCTCCCTCGCCGGCTTCGTCGCGGTCCAGGTGACCGCGTCGACCGGTTCGGTGCCGGTCGGCATCCTGGCCGGCATCGGGACCGGGCTGGCCGTCGCGGTGATCAGCGTGGTGGCGATCCTCGGGCTGTCCGTCCCGCCGATCATCGCCACCCTGGCCGCCGGGCTGATCGCCTCGTCGCTGACGCTGTCGCTGGCCGACGGCTTCACCGCGGTGCCCGACGACGGGCTGCGCAAGCTGCTCAACCTGCGTCCGGCCGGCGTACCCGTGCTCGCCGTCGCGGTGGCCGCGCTGACCGCGCTGGTCGTCGTCCTGCTCCGCCGCACGACGTACGGCCGCTCGCTGCTCGCGGTCGGGCAGAGCCGGCCGGCCGCGGAACGGGCCGGCATCCCCGTCACCCGGATCATCGGCACGACCTACCTGGCCAGTGGCGCCCTCGCCGGACTGGCGGGCGCGCTGCTCGCCGCCTACATCGCGCCGTCGCCCGACCTGGGCACGCGCTACCTGCTCGACTCGGTCGCCGTCGTCGTCATCGGCGGCACGCTCATCTCGGGCGGCCGGGCCGTGCCGGTCGGCATCTGGGGCAGCGCGCTCTTCTTCATCCTGCTCGACGGTCTCGTCAACCTCGTGGGCTGGAGCACGGCCGCACAGAACCTGCTCAAGGGCGGCCTGGTGCTGTTCGTCCTCTTCCTCGCCGGTGGCGGAGCGCTCCGCAACGCCGGCGGGACCACCCGAACCCGTCGACGGCTGCGACCCGCGGCCGCGACAACCGCTGGAACTAGCACAGGAGAAAACAGCAATGGCTGACACCGACGGTCTGCTCGACGCCCGCGACTTCGGCGGGGCCGCCACCACCGCCGCCGGCTTCCACGTCAAGGGAGCCCACGCCCAGGACTGGGGCCTGCAGAACCGGCTGTCCCGGATCTTCCGACCCGACAACGGCCGTACGGTGATGCTGGCCTTCGACCACGGCTACTTCCTCGGGCCGATGGCCGGCCTGGAGCGGCTGGACACCAACATCGCCCCGCTCGTGCCGGACGCCGACGCGATCATGATGACCCGCGGCGCCCTGCGCACCAGCATCCCGTCGCACAGCAACGCCGGTATCGTGCTGCGGGCCAGCGGCGGGCCCAGCGTGCTGCGGGACCTCTCGGACGAGCACATCGCCCTGGACATCGAGGACGCGGTCCGGCTCAACGCCGCGGCGCTGGCGATCCAGGTGTTCATCGGCGGCGAGCACGAGTCCCGGTCGGTGGCGAACCTGGCGGCCCTGGTGGACGCCGGGCAGCGGCACGGCATCGCCGTGCTCGGCGTGACCGCCGTGGGCAAGGACATGGTCCGCGACGCGCGCTACTTCCGGCTCGCCACCCGAATCAGCGCGGAGATGGGCGCCCACATCGTCAAGACGTACTACGTCAACGAGGGCTTCGAGACCGTGACCGCGGCCTGCCCGGTGCCGATCATCGTCGCCGGCGGCAAGAAGCTGCCCGAGCTCGACGCGCTGACCATGGCGTACCGGGCGATGCAGGAGGGCGCGGCGGGCGTCGACATGGGCCGCAACATCTTCCAGAGCGAGTACCCGGCCGCGATGCTGGCCGCGGTCCGCGCCGTGGTGCACGACGACACCAAGCCCGAGGACGCCTACGAGCTGTTCCGGGAGCGGTCGGCCTCTTCCGCGTCCTGATCATCGCCAGGGGTGCGGGTCTCCCACCCGGCCCGCACCCCTCATCTCCGGGAGCTCCTCATGCCACACCCACAGACCGGCGCCGATGACATCGTCGACCTCGTGATCATCGGCGCCGGTATCAACGGCCTCGCCATCGCCCGAGACGCCGCCAGCCGGGGCCTCAGCGTCGTCGTGGTCGACCGCGGTGACGTCGGCGCCGGCACCACCGCCACTTCCAGCCGGCTCATCCACGGCGGCCTGAAGTACCTCGAGCGCTACGACTTCGCCCTGGTGCACGAGTCGATCCGGGAACGGCACCTGCTGTTCCGCACCGCGCCGCACCTGGTCCACGACTATCCCATGCTGATCCCGTTCTACGCCGGTGACAGCCGGCCGGGACCCCTGATCCGCCTCGGCCTGGCCGCGTTCGACGTCCTGGCCGCGGGCCGTGGGCGCGGACGCAGCCGGGGCATGTCCCCCCGGGCGATCGGCCGGCGCTGGCCCCACCTCTCGCGCAAGGGGCTGCGCGGCGGGGTGCTCTTCAACGACGCCCAGGTGCCGTGGGCCGAGCGGCTCTGCGTCGAACTGCTGGTCGACGCCGAGCGGCTGGGCGCGCGGGTGCTGACCTACACGACGGTGACCGGTCTGCTCGTGACGGACCGGCGGGTGGACGGGGTCCGGACCCGGGACAACCAGTCGGGGCGCGAGGGGGAGATCCGGGGACGGCTCACGATCAACGCGGCCGGGCCGTGGATCGACCGGATCCTCGACGGCCAGGTGGCGAGCGGGCGTCTCAACGGCGGCACCAAGGGCAGCCACATCATCATCGACCCGTTCCCGGGCGCCCCGGACACCTGCATCTTCTTCGAGGCCGCCGCCGACCGGCGACCGATCTTCATCTTCCCCTGGGAGGGCCGCTACGTCCTCGGCAGCACCGACCTCACGTACGAGGGTGACCTGGACGAGGTCGTCGCCAGCGACGCCGAGATCGACTACCTGCTCACCGAGGCGAACCGGTTGTTCCCCCAGGCCGGCCTCACCCCGGACGACGTGCTCTACAGCATCGCCGGAATCCGTCCGCTGCCCTACACGGCCGGCGTGTCGGACAACGCCAAGATCAGTCGTGGGCACACGGTGCTCAACCACGCGCCCGCGTACGAGGGGCTGCTCACGATCATCGGCGGCAAGCTGACCACCCACCGGGCCCTCGCCGAGGACGCCACCGACGAGGCGCTGAAGGTGCTCGGCCGGCCGGCGCAACGGTGCACCACCCGTACCCGGCCGCTGCCCGGCGCCGACACGCCGGACTGGTACGCCTTCCGCGCGGACTTCGCGCGTTCGGCCACCCCGTTCACTCCGGCGCAGTCCGCCCGGCTGCTGGACATCTACGGCGTCCGGGCCCGCCACGTACTCGAACTCGCCGTAGCCGACCCGACACTGGCCGAAGTCGTCGACGAGCGGACCGGGGCGGTCGCCGCCGAGATTGTCATGGCCTTCCGCGAGGAACGGGCCGTGACCTTGGCGGACGTGCTGCTGCGCCGTACGCTGATCGGCCTCGGCCCGGACATGGCGGTGTCGACGGCCGTGACCTGCGCGGACGTCGCCGTACGGCATCTCGGCTGGGACACCGGACGGGCCGACGCCGAGGTGGCCGCCTACCGGGCGGAGCTGCGGCGCTTCCGCCCGCGCGGGCTGAGCCTCGCCCCGGCGACCGGAACGAGCGACAGGAGGACGTCGTGACGACCCCGCACACCTGCTACCTCGGGGTCGACGTCGGCCTCACCGCCACCAAGGTGGCCGCCTTCGACGTCGTCGGCAACGAGCTGGCCGTCGTGCACGCCCGCACTCCGCGCACCAGCGTCACCGCCCACCGCCACCACGTCGACATGACCGCCCTCGCCGACACGGTGCTGTCGCTGCTGGCGGACGTCGCCGGCACGCTGGCCGCCGAGGGGTACGCCCCGGCGGGCATCGGCGTGGCCGCACACGGCAACGGCATCTACCCGGTCGACGCATCCCTGCGCCCGATCGGGCCGGCCATCGCCTCGTCGGACAGCCGGGCGCAGCACATCGTCCAGGCGATCCCGCCGGAGGGGGCCCGCCGGCTGGCCCGGGAGACCGGCTCGATCCCGTGGGCCGCCCAGCCCGCCGTCCTGCTGCGCTGGCTGCGGGACGCCGAACCGGCGACCTACGCCGCCACCCGGTGGGTGCTGTCCTGCAAAGACTGGGTCACCGCGCAGCTCACCGGCGTGGCGAGCGCGGACTACAGCGACGCCAGCGCGTTCGGCATGGTCGGGCTCGACACCCGCGCCTACACGCCCACGGCGCTCGAACTGGTGGGCCTGCCCGCCGCCGACCTGGACCGGTTCCCACCGCTGCGCAGGTCCGACGAGGTGGTCGCCGGTCTGAGCGCGGCGACGGCGGCCCGCACGGGGCTGCCCGAGGGCCTGCCGGTCATCGCCGGGTGCATGGACTGCGTGGCCGCCACACTCGGCGCCGGAGGTCGGGACCTCGGGGACGGGACGATCATCGTCGGCACCTGGGCGATCAACGGCGTGGTGGTACCCGCCCGCACCCCCGCCCCGGAGGTCACGCTCAGCGCCTTCATGCCCGATCCGGCCACGATGCTGGCCATGGAGGTGGCCCCCACGTCAGCCGCCAACCTCGACTGGCTCGCCTGCGCCGGGGTGCCCCACCAGCAGACCGGCGGCGTCGCCGCGGCGGAACTGCTGCAGGAGGCCGCCGCGGTGCCGCCCGGCGCCGACGGCCTGCTGTTCCTGCCCTTCGTCAACGGCTCGCCCGAGCATCCGTCGGCGTCCGGCACCTTCCTCGGCATCTCCAGCAACCACCGCCGGGGCCACCTCACCCGGGCGGTCATCGAAGGCGTCGCGCAGTACCACCGGGTGCAGCTCGACCGGGTGCTGGCCAGCGGCGCGGACGTCGGTGACCGGCCCTGGCGGCTGGCCGGTGGCGGCGCGCGGTCGACGGTGTGGGCGCAGATCTTCGCCGACGTGCTCGGCCGCCCGGTCCGGCGGCAGCTCACCAGCGAACTCGGTGCCCGGGGCGTCGCCTCCCTGCTGCCCGGCGCCCTCGGCCACGACGTGCCGCCGTGGACCGTCAACGACGAGGACGACCTTTGCGTGCACCCGGGGCCGGACCGCGCCGCCTACCGGGAACACGCCCAGGCGTTCGACCGCTGTCTCGCCGGGATGTCCGCCGTGTGGTCGGAGGTCGAGCGCTACCGCAGCGCTGGGGAGAACTCCTGACATCGGGTGGCGGGTGACATCCGGCGGACCTGCGGACTGTCCCGCCGGATGCGGGAAGGGTGAGCAGCCGCGGTGGATCGCCTCGGACGATTCGTGGGCCGCGATCGCACCGCTGCTGCTGCCCTACCGCCCACCGAGCCCCGCCGTCCCTGACTCCGACGGGGCGGGGCACATCTTCCTGATTCGCCGCGTCAGGCGGCGGCGGTGCGCCGGCCACAGTCACACCTCGGGCGGCCGGCGCGTCTCAGGGGCATGAGAAGCCTTGGACGTGGGGTGGCCGCGCTGCTCGGCGCGGCGTCGGTGATCATCGGGCTGTGGGCCCTGCTGCGGCCCTTCTCCTTCAGTTCGGCGGTGAACTTCCCACCGCACGAGCACTTCGTGCACGACGTGGGGGCGTTCCAGCTCGGCATCGGGATGACCCTGCTGCTGGCGCTGATCTGGGCCGACGCCCTGGCCGTCGCCCTCGCTGGGTTCCTGGTCGGCGGGGCGGCGCACACGGTCTCGCACCTGGTCGACGCGGACGCCGGCGGCAGCGCCGCGCAGACCTGGCTGGTCGGCCTGTCCGCCGTACTCGCCCTGGTCGCGTTGGTGGCCCGGCTGCGGCAGCTGGGCTGGGTGGTGGGGTACGTCGATCCCGCCCCGTCCGCCGTCTGGGCACCGCTGGTCCGCCAGAAGACGGTGGTACTGACGACGTACAAGCGCGACGGCACGGCCGTGGCCGCGGCGGTGAGCATCGCGGTGGCGGGGGAACGGGCGTACGTGCGCAGTTTCGAGAAGGCGTGGAAGACCAGGCGGATCCGCAACAACCCGCGGGTGGCCGTGGCCCCGTCGACCGCGCTGGGAAAGCCGACCGGTGCGGCGGTCGAGGCCGAGGCGCGGCGGTTGACCGGGGCCGAGTACCGGGCGGCCAGCCGGGCGCTGGTACGCAAGCAACCGCTGCTGCAAGGCGTGGTGGTGCCGTTGACGCACTTGCTCGGGCGGGCGAAGACCGGGCGTACGGTCCACTTCGCACTGACCCCGGTGGCGTCGGCCGGGCACGTCAGCGCCACCGCCGTGACAGATCGGCCGCCCACGCCCGCAGTCGACGAACGCTGATATACGCGCGAGGTATATACGCGAGGTATACGCTCGGGGTATGGTGGCCGCCATGAGCGTTCCCATGACCCTGCTCGGCCTGCTCGAACGCGAGCCCAGCCACGGCTACGACCTGAAACGCGACTACGACTCCTTCTTCAACCGCGGCAAGCCGCTGCCGTTCGGCCAGGTCTACGCGACCCTCGGCCGGCTCGTCCGCGACGGCAAGATCGTGGTCGGCGAGGTCGAGCCGGGCGTCGGCCCCGAACGCAAGCGCTACGTCATCACCGACCGGGGCGCGACCGAGTTCGAGTCGTGGCTGACCGAGCCGGTCGAGGCCGAGCCCAACCTGCAGACCGTGCTGTTCACCAAGGTCGTGCTGGCGCTCATGCTCGACCGCCCCGCCGAGGAATACCTCGACACGCAACGCGCCACACACCTGCGGCGGATGACGGAACTCACCGAGATCAAGCGCAACGGCAACCTGGTCGACACCATGCTGGCCGACCACGGCCTGTTCCACCTGGAAGCCGACCTGCACTGGATCGACACCACGGTCGCCCGGCTGGACGCCCTCCGGACGGTGGTACGCGGATGAAGGCTATCGAGGCGCGAGACGTCCACCTGTCCTTCGGCGAGACGCCGGCGCTGCGCGGCGCCAGCGTCTCGGTGGCCCCGGGCGAGATCGTCGCCATCATGGGTCCGAGCGGCTCCGGCAAGTCCACCCTGCTGCACTGCCTGGCCGGGATCCTCGTGCCGGACGCCGGCGAGATCCACTTCGACGGCCGCCGGATCGACACCCTGGGCGAGCAGGAGCGCAGCATCCTGCGCCGGGACCAGTTCGGGTTCGTGTTCCAGTTCGGACAGCTCGTGCCGGAGCTGACCGCGGAGGAGAACGTCGCGCTGCCGCTGCTGCTGAGCGGCGTCAAGCGGGCCGCGGCGCTCACCGAGGCGCGGCCCTGGTTCGAGCGGCTCGGCCTGGCCGGGCTGGAGCGGCGCCGCTCCGGTGAACTCTCCGGCGGTCAGGCGCAGCGGGTCGCGCTGGCCCGCGGCCTGGTCGCCCGGCCCGGGGCGCTGTTCGCCGACGAGCCGACCGGGGCGCTCGACTCGCTGACCGGCGAGCAGGTCATGAACCTCCTGGTCGCCTCCGCCCGGGAGCAGGGCACGACCGTCGTGCTCGTCACCCACGAGGCCCGCGTCGCCGCGTACGCCGACCGGCAGGTCATCGTGCGCGACGGCAAGGTGAACGCGCTGGTGCCCGCATGATCCGGTTCGCGGTACGGCTGTCCGTGGCCGGCGGGCGGGAAGCCGCTACCCGGCTCGTCATCATCGCCGCCGCGGTGGCGCTCGGCGTCGGCATGCTCCTGGCGACAGTCGCCGGCATGAACGCGGTCGGCGCGCAGAACCAGCGGAACGCCTGGCTCAACACCGCCGTCGCGCCGGCCTCCTCCGATCCCTCGGTCGACCCGCTGTGGTGGCTCGTCCGGGAGGACTACTACCACGGCACCTCCATCGGCCGGGTCGAGGTCGCGGCGACCGGCCCGGACGCGCCCCTCCCGCCGGGCATCCCGCGCCTGCCCGGGCCTGGCGAGTACTACGTCTCCCCCGCCCTCGGCGAGCTGCTGCGGGCCACCCCGGCCGCGGAACTCGGTGACCGCTTCCCCGGCCACGAGGTCGGCACGATCGGCCGGGCGGCGTTGCCCTCTCCGGACTCGCTGCTGATCGTCATCGGCCGCCCGCCCGCCGACCTGGAGCACCTGGGTGCCCGCCAGGTCACCCAGATCATGACCACGTCTCCGGACGGCTGCGCCGACGGCTGCTATGTCGGCATCAACGGCGACGGCATGGCGCTCGTGCTGTCCGTGGTCGCGGCCGCACTGCTCTTCCCGGTGCTCGTCTTCATCGGCACCGCGACCCGGCTGGCCGCCACCCGCCGGGAGCAGCGCTTCGCCGCGATGCGGCTGGTCGGCGCCACGCCACGGCAGATCTCGCTGATCTCGGCGGTCGAGTCGACACTCGCCGCCGTCGCCGGGACCGCCGCCGGGTTCGGCCTGTTCTTCGCGTTCCGGCCCGGCCTCGCGGCGATCCCGTTCACCGGCGAGCCGTTCTTCACCACCGACCTCTCTCTCACGATCGTCGACGTCCTGCTGGTCGCGCTCGGCATCCCGGTCGGGGCCGTCGTGGCCTCCTGGCTGGCCCTGCGGCGGGTGCAGATCTCGCCGCTGGGCGTGAGCCGGCGGGTGACGCCGAAGCCGCCGCGCGCCTGGCGGCTCATCCCGCTGGTCGCCGGGCTCGCCGAACTGACCTACTTCATCGGCCGGCGTCCCCCCACGACCAACGGCCAGCTCACCGCGTACCTCTCGGGGTTTCTGCTGATCCTGGTCGGGCTGGTGCTGGCCGGGCCGTGGTTGACCATGATCGCCGCGCGGCTGCTGGCCGGGCGGGCGAGCCGGCCCGCCACGCTCATCGCCGCGCGCCGCCTGTCGGACAACCCGCAGGCGGGGTTCCGGTCCGTGAGCGGGCTGATCGTGGCGCTGTTCGTGACCAGCGTGGCGACCGGCACGATCACCACGTACATCGCCAACCGCGGCGAGCCGCGCACCGACTCGGTGGCCGCCACGTCCCTGTCGAAGATCTTCTGGCCCGAGGACGGTCCCGCGCCGACCCCGGACCAGATCCCGGCCGGGCTCGCGGCGATCCCCGGCGTGCGCAGCGTGACCGTGGTGCACCGCAACCCCGACCCGGACGGGTGGCACGGCATCATCACCTGTGCCGAGCTGGACCGCCTGGCGGCGTACGGCAGCTGCCCCGCGGGCGCGAAGGTCGCGACCGTGACCCCCGACCTCGTCGGCTTGCGCGCGTTCGACCTGACCAACGACACGTACGTGTGGAAGGCCGCCGACATCGATCCCGCGCAGGTCGACCGGCAGCCGATCGTGTCGGTGGTCGTCGACACGACCAGCCGCTCCGCGTTCGAACAGGCCCGGACGATGCTGATCGACGCGTTCCCGAAGGATCGCTTCCCGACCAGCACCGCCGAATGGGAGTCGAGTTCCGCGCGGCTGCTGCGGCAGTTCCAGCAGCTGGCCAACGTGGTGATGCTGGCCAGCCTGCCGATCGCGGGTTGCAGCCTGGCGGTGAGCGTGGCCGGCGGGCTGAGCGACCGGCGGCGGCCGTTCAGCATGCTGCGGCTCACCGGGGTGCAACTGCGCACCCTGCGCCGGGTGGTCGCGCTGGAGACCATCGCGCCACTGCTGATCGTCGCGGCGGTGGCGATCGGGATCGGGTTCCTGGCCGCGCACCTGTTCCTGCGGGCGCAGTTGGGCTACACGCTGCTGGCGCCGAAGCCGTCGTTCTACCTCACGGTGGTCGGTGGGTTGGCGGTGTCGCTGGGCATCGTCGCCTCGACGCTGCCGCTGCTGCGGCGGATCACCGGCCCGGAGACCGCCCGCAACGACTGAGCCGTCCTCCGGCAGCGCGGTTGCATCTCGAGCCGACGGCGCTCGGTTCACGAGGTGCAACCGCGCTGCGGAATGTGGCTCGGCTACCGACACGTCGAGTAGCCGCGGCGACTGACACCTCTCCGCTGGTCGTCGATGTGGTGTCGGGTCAGCCGAGTGGGACCTGGACGGCGACGTCGTGCTTGGGGTATTGCGCCTCGACCTGGTCGGCGCCGTACTTCTGGCAGAACATCTCGACGACGTGGTTGACCCGGTCGGCGTCGGTGATGGGGGTGGCGCTCGAGCTCAGGGCCGTGCCGTTCGCGGCCACCTGGATGAACGGCGTCCGCCGGACGTTCTTGTACCAGTCGCTGTCCGAGCCGGTGATCGGCACCAGGAAGACGCTGTCCTCCTCCTGCACGAACCACACCGGGTGCGAGATCTGCCGTCCGGTCTTCCGGCCGGTCACGGTGATCTCGACCTCCTGTACGCCCTGCAGCGCGTCCCTGATCACGTTGCCCACGATGCCCTCCGCCAGCCTCCCGACGTGCTCCCGCTCGCCAGCCTATGAACCGGCGCGCATGCTCGTCCCGGATTCCGGCATCCGGCGGCAGGCCGGGGGTGCGCCCGGTCAGCCGCCCAGGGCGAGGTCCGCCACCTCGGCGGCGCACCCCCAGGACAGGGTGACCCCCGCCCCGCCGTGGCCGTACGCGTGCACGAGTCGGCTGCCGCGCGGGCCCGCCGGCTCCGGGTCCACCTCGACCCGCGGGCCGCCGTGCCGGGCCGGCCGCAGCCCGATCCGCTCGCCGAGCACCGGCGCCTCGGCCAACTCCGGCACCAGCGCGACGCAGCGGCGCCGGATCGCCGCCGCCGTGTCCGGGTCGGGCGCGGTGTGCCCCACCCCCGGCTGGTATGTGCCGCCGAGCACCACGTCGTGCCGGCGCGGGTGCACGTACGTGATCCCGGCCGGGTCGTCCTCGTCGCGCACCGAGACGGTCAGGCCCGGGTTCGCCACCAGCACCAGGTGCCCGCGCACCGGGTGCACGGCCGGGTCGCCGGCGAGCTGGCCGGCGGCCAGGCCCGTCGCGTTGACGACCGTCGGCGCGGTGTCGAACGCGTCGGCGAGCCGCCGCACCCGGCGACGCAGCACCCGCCCGCCGCCGGCCTCCAGCCGCTGCCGTAGCCAGGCCAGGTACGGCGTCATCTCCACCGTCGGCGCGGTGAACCGCAGCAGCGCCGTGTACGGCGGTCGCGCCGGCTCCGCCACCAGGTCCCCGCACGCCTCCGCCCACCAGGGCGGGCCGGCGTACGGGTGGCGCAGCAGCATCCGGGTCGGCCGCTCGACCACCCCCGGCACACCGTCCGCGGCCTGGCGGCCCAGCTCCGTGTGGGTCTCCCGCGCCCAGCGCAGCACCCGCGGGTCCTGGTCGGTGTGGCTTGGGTACCAGACGGCGGCGGCCACCGTGGACACCGTGTCCGCCGGGTCGTCGGCGGCCAGCACGGTCACCCGCGCCCCCCGCCGCTGGAGGGTGACCGCCGCCGTCATCCCGACGACCCCACCCCCGACCACCACCACGTCCGTTGCTGCCGTCATCGTCCGCTCCTTCGCTCGTGCCGTTGGCCTCGGATCGTCGCCGTCCCGGCGGCCCGCCGTCCAAGACGGATCGGACAGCCGGCGATAAGCGGGGCTTATGATCGATCCATGTCCGACGCGCCGACCCTGGACGCCTGGTTGGACCTGCGGCGGCTGCGCTACTTCGCCGTGCTCGCCGAAGAACTGCACTTCACCCGGGCCGCCGCCCGGCTGCGCGTCGCCCAGCCCGCGCTCAGCCAGCAGATCCGGGCCCTGGAACGCCAGCTCGGCGTGCCGCTCGTGCACCGCACCAGCCGGGGCTGCAGGCTGACGGAGGTGGGGGCGCGGGTCGCCGACGAGGCCACCCGGCTGCTCGCCGAGGTGGACGCGGGGACCGCCCGCATCCGGGACCTGGTACGCGGGCGGGGCGGCCGGCTCCGGCTCGCGTACACGCGGTCGGCGCGGGGTGGCCGGGTCGACGCGCTGGTCGCCCGGTTCCGGGCCACCCACCCGGACATCGAGGTGGTCCCGGAGACGGCCTGGACGGCGCCGAACGTGGCCGGCCTGCTCGCCGGCCGGCTCGACGTGGCGTTCGTCCGCCCGCCTGTCGACGAGCCGGCGTTGGCCTGCCGGGCGGTCGACACCGAGGAGCTGCTGCTGGCCCTGCCCGCAGGTCACCCCCTCGCCGCCAGCCGCCGCCGGGTCAGCCGGGCCGAGGTGGTCGACCTGCCAGCCGTGATGTGGCCGCGCGAGAACGGCCCCGGCATGTTCGACCGTACGATCGCCCAGGTCTGGCCGCACGGCGGGTTCCGGCTCGTCCGGCAGGAGCCGGACGACGAGCAGCTGCTGCGGGCGGTGGCGCAGGGAGACGTGGTCGCGGCCGTCCCGGCCGGCCGCGCCCGCGCGCTGCGACTGCGCGAGGTACGGCTGCGCCGGTTCACCGCCCCGACACCCACCGTGGACGTCGCCCTGGCCTGGCCGCGCGACAGCACGAACCCCGCCCTCCGCCGGTTCCTCGCCCTGCTCGACTGAGGCCGGGCGAGAAGCTGGCAGGTGAAGATGTAGGACGTTCCGCCTCCTGCACCGGCGCCTCCATGAGCCGGAACAGGGAGGTCGCGGGGCCGGCACCGAAGGCGCGGCTGGTGTGAACAGTTCCCAGCGAATGAGCAGGCGGGCCGCCGAACCGCGACCCGCCTGCTCTTCGACCACCTTGTCGCGCGATCCAAGACCGTCAGATGTTCGGGTCTCGGCGTTGATGCATGCGCCCGTCCCTGTCGAGCCGAAGCAGGGTCGACTTCCCGGCGTCGTTGCGGCCGATCAGGCCGGTGCGGCCGGTGCCACGCGAGCCGTTGGCACCGGAGATCGCAACGGTCCCGTCTGGCCATTCGAAGGTCAGATCGCGGAGTGTGATCGCGGACTTCGTAGACATGGTTGGCCTTTCTCTTCTTTTCGTCCCGTCAGCTGCGGACGGGTGTGACGGGGATCGGTTCGGTGTCGACGGGAGCGGCGACCGAAGGGTTCGCGGCGAGGTACTTGCCGTGGAGCTGCCCGCAGGCGGCGTCGATGCCGGTGCCGAACTGTCGGCGCCTGGTCGCGTGCACACCCCGCACGGTGAGCCCGCGCAGGAAGTCGTCCACGCGCGTGGAGGACGGGGCGCGGTAGTCCGGTGCCGCGCCGATCGCCTCGTTGTAGCGGATGACGCTGACGTGGAACAGCTCGGGTCGGGACCGCTCGTGGACCAGTTCGGCGAGAGCGGCGAGATGGTCGTCGCTGTCGTTGACGCCGGCGATGAGCAGATAGGCGAGGTAGACCTTTCGGCGGCTCGTGGCGGCATGCCGGTCGAGGATGTCGAGGCTCCGCGCGAGCGGGAACCGTTCCTCGAGGGGGACGATACGCGCCCGCTCCTGCGGAAACGGCGAGTGCACGGACAGGGTGATCGTCACCTGCGGGTGCTCGTCGACCAGGCGTGCCAGGTTCGGCGCGAACCCCACGGTCGACACCGTGACCCGACGCGCGGACATCCCCGCGTATCCGGCGTCGGTCAGCAGGGTGAGCGCGTCGAACACGTGGGGGTTGGCGAGCGCCTCCCCCATTCCCATGAACGCGACGCTCGCGGGCCTGGGCAACCCTTCGCGGGTCCAGTACGGATGCATCACCTGCGCGACGATCTCGTCTGCGGTGAGATTGCGGACCAGACCCACCGCGCCGGTCGCGCAGAAGGTGCAGCCCAGGCTGCACCCGGCCTGCGACGAGATGCACATGGAGTCCCATCCGGCTCGATAGTGCGAGACGACGGTCTCGATGCGGGCACCGGTGTCGGATGCGAAGAGCACCTTCTCGACCTGCTCGTCCCGATGCACTTCCAACGGGGTCAGCGGATGCAGCCGCGGGCCGAACTGCTCTGCAAGATCGGCACGCAGGCCGGCCGGCAGTGCGTGGACGTCGGCGAACGTCTCGGCCGTCGAACTCTGCCACGCGGTGATGAGCTGGCGGAACCGGAACGCCAGGGCGCCGGTCTCGGCAAGATGGTCGCGGATGCGCATCCAGCGGCTCCTCGTGGTCAGGACGGTGTTCACGAGTCGCCGCCCTTGGGAGGAAAGACCTCGCGACCCCGGTAGAAGCCGCAGTGCTGGCAGGCGCGGTGCGGCGGCGTGGGCTTGCCGCAGGCGGGATTCGTGCAGGTGGTGAGCGCCGGAACGCTGGCCTTCCAGTGCGCGCGACGGTGGCCGGCTCGGGAACGCGACGTACGGTGCTGCATGGCGATGGCCTTTCGTGAGTGGTTGCGGCTGCCAGCGGAGCTGGCGGGACAACCGACCACGGGCCGTGAGTCGATGCGGCGAGAGATTCGATCGGACCTGCCGAGGCACACCCACCTGCGCCGTCAGGCCGCTGCCTGGGTGACGGGCGATGGACGGATGGGTACGGAGAGGATCGAAGTCGCGCGTTCGCAGGCACGCACTCTGGACCGAGGTCGGTGCGGTGCGAACGTGCCGGCGAGGTTCACGCAGGGGTATCGACGCCCGGGCTGGGCGGACTCACGCTGCGTCAGGAAACGATCATTCACCGGTGCGGGCGCTGCCCACACGAGTGAAAGCCACCGGCAGTTCGGTGGCTAGATTCTGTCGACCTCAATCATTCCCATGCCAGCCACCGTATCAGCCCAAGTGTGCGCACCCGGCGGTGGGGAGGGTTCTTCCGCCTCCTCCCCGCACCCCGCTCACGGGTCACGGGTCACGGGTCACTACAGCTGGGTCACGCCAGAGGCGGGCGAGTGCGGTTCGGATGTCAGCCGGTGGTGGTGCGGAAGGCAATCGTGGCGCCGAGGGCTCGGCTGGCTGGAACGACGATCTCACCTGCGCGGGGCTTGATGTGTGGCACGGCGGCCGCCCGCAGGTGGTGCTCGGTTTGGGTGATGTCGTGCACCGCGATGGTGTATCCGACGAAGGCGGGGAGGGCTGGCGGACGCCCGTGAGGCAGGAGGTCGGGCAGCGCGGAGGCGGCGACCAGGGTGATGGTGGCGTCGTCGAGATCCAAGGTCGCGGTGGGGCCGTCGTGGTGAGCGGTGCGGCCGAGGTACGTCTCGTAGCGGCGCTTGACGTCGGGCAAGGCGTCGTCGGGTACGCACAGCGTACATCCGATCAGGTCGATGGCGCCGTTGGCGTGCTCCGGCTGCTGCTCCTCGACGGCGGCGGCGTTCTCGGCGACGCCGAGCCTGCCCTCGGGCAGCCGGCCGGGCGGCGCGCCCGCCTCGTCGTTGCTGATTTCCAGGTAGCGGGCGGGAACCATTCGGGTGCCGTTGGCGGTTTCGATCGGGCGCTGTATCGCGTGCACGCCGCCGTGGGCGACACCTGCGGCGTCGAGGCGGGCTGCAGCGTGGTCGATGTCCAGCGAGTCGAAGATGAGGATGTGCATGCCCTGGAACCGGTCCAGGCAGGCGGTGAGGTTCGCGGCGGCGCTGCGAACGGCGGCCAGGAGCCCGGGCAGCTTGTCGTCGGGAACGTTGATGGGAATCAGTTTGGCTTCGCCGGGGACCGGCTGGCCGTCCCTGACGACGGTCACGAGTTCGACGAAGTTGCGGCGCAGGTAGATGTGGGTGTTGGCTGCGCCGACCGGAAGGGCGGGCGCTCCCGGGGCGGTGGGCAGCGTCGGATAGGCCGGCGGTGCCACGGTGAAACCGAGCCGCCGGTAGGTCTCGATCGCCGCGGCCATGTCGCGCACGACGATGCCTGCGTGGTGCAGGCCGTTGATGTCCGTACCCATGCTTGTCACCTCTGATCGGTTGATGCGCCATAGGCAGCGCGGCGGTAGTCGTCGGTGTGCCCGTCGAAGACGGCGATGACCGGCGGCGCGGCGGCGGCGAACCGTGCCGAGGACGGTGGCTTCGCCGGTTCGAACGCGTGGCGGAGGGTGTCGGCCAACTGATCGGCCTTGTCCGACAGGCTCAGCTCCACCTCGTCGGCAAGAAACGGATCGATGCCGAAGAAGCCGAACACGACCGCCGGCAGGGTGTAGTCCAGATCCGCTGGCCGCAGGTCCGCCCGCAGCAGGCCGTTGTCGGCGAGTACGCCCAGGTATTCGCGGGAGGCCAGCAGCTTGGAGCTCTGCAGCGGCCGGCGGGCGGGGCTGGACAGGAACCGGTCCAGCACGTCACCGTCCCGGGTGAAGATCGCCCGCAGCACTGGTCGCGACATCGCCTCCAGGAAGAACCGGCGCATGTACCGGTGGAGCGCGATCTCCTTCGGGTCCTGGCGCATCGCGGCCACCACCGCGGTGAGCATCGCGACCGCCTCCCGCGCACCGACTGCGAAGAACAACTGTTCACGGCTGCGCCAGTGCAGGTAGACGGTGCCCTTGCCGACACCGGCGTGCCGGGCGATCTCATCAATGGTGACCCGCCGGTATCCCCAGCGCAGCAGCAACTCCTTCGCCGCGTCCAGGATCCGGTCGGCGCGGTCGATCTGGCCCGGTTGCGACTCGGTCATGGCGCCTCCCCCTGTGACTGATGACCAGAATACCATTCCGGTCATCAGTCACGACGGGAGTGCCGAAGGCGTACGCCGACGGTCCGCGCCTCGCACATCAGGCTGCATGTCGTCACTGCCGTGGCGAGTAGCCGGGCGGGGTGGGGCCGAACGCTTTGTCGATTTCTGCTGTCGTGACTTCAGCGGCCTGCTTCGGCGGCGGCGTTCCGGGGAGGGGTCAGTCCCACTGGTCCTGGTTGAGGAAGCGGGCGAAGCCCCGCCACGAGTTCGGTCCCATCACCCCGTCGATCGGGCCGGTGTAGCCCCAGCCGGAGGCGAGTCGCTGCACCGCTTTCCAGGTGTTCGGTCCCGGTATGCCGTCGATGGGGCCGGTGTAGCCGTAGTTGCGCATGGCTCGTTGCAGCGCGGCGTACGTGTTCACGCCGGGCACGCCGTCGATCGGGCCGGTGTAGCCGGAGGTGATCCGTAGCCAGTTCTGCATCCGCTGGTAGAAGATCGGGCCGGGGATGCCGTCCTGCTCGGTGGTCGTCTTGGGCAGGCCACCGCCGCCCGGGTTCTGGCCGATGTAGGTCAGCGGGTTGATGCGTACCCCGCTCGGGTTGATCATGTGCCAGTGCAGGTGCGGGCCGGTGGAGCTGCCCGAGCCGGGGGCACCCACGGCGCCGCCCGACCGTCCCACGATCGTCCCGGCGCCGACCGCGGTCCCGTTGGCCAGCAGGAACTGTGACAGGTGCATGTACTGGCTGCGGTACCCGTCCGCGTGGTAGATCGTGACGGTGTGCCCGCCCGTACCATTGTAGGGGATGTTCTGGATCGTGCCGGCGCCGCAGGCGGGCAGCGCGGTGCCGACCCCCATCCCGAAGTCGATCCCGCCGAGCGACCCGTAGTCGAGGTGGTCCTGCCAGGTGCCGGTAATCGGGTAGCCGGCGAACGGGTTGTAGATCGCCGGCGCCGCGTGGGCGGTGCCGGGCAGCCCGACGACCCCGCCACCGACAACGAGGGCACCGGCGGTCAAAGTCGTACTGCGCAGCAACGTACGGCGGCTGAGCCCGGTCGGTGGCCGGTCTGTCGCACCGCCACAGCAGTTGGGCTGAATCTCCTCACTCATCATCGGCTCCTCATCCGTGTCCTGTGGTGCGTGGATGGCGACGACACTAAGGGCATCGGACTGTACAAATATCGGCTGATCGACCGATCAGGGAGAGGCGCCATTTGAGGACCCGCGAGGCGTACGTCCGACCGACAGCCGTCCGGGGCAGGAAGCCAACCAGGCACACCGTCACAGATCGTCGAGCTGGATCAGCCCGTCCTGGATGGCGCGCGCTACCAACATCGCCTTGGTGGGGGCCGCCCGGCCACGCATCGCGTACTTGATCCGGATGTGCTCCAGGTGGGAGTTGACCGTGCTCAGCGAAATCCCCAGAC
>NZ_JBVJGT010000019.1:0-118410 GCF_055587185.1 Micromonospora sp. NPDC048040
GTTTTGTCTTTCTTAGTTTTGCCCGTCCGGGGGTATAGCTACTGAATCTCTCCCCCCCCCCCCCCCCCCCCCCCGCGCGACCACTTCGGCCGGGCACCCCCGGGCCCGGCCGCCGTCGGCGCCGTCCTCAGCCGGCCAGTGCCAGCCGCCCGGCCAGCCAGGCCGCCCGGTCGTCCCGGGTGTCGGCGCCACCGAGGTCGTGCCGCGCACCCTCGTAGAGCGACACCCGGGCCCCCGGCGCGGCCGCCGCGAACGCGGCGCGGGTCGCCGGGCCGACGAACCGGTCCGCGCCGGCGAACTGGAGGTACACGCCGTCGCCCAGCCGCCCCACCAGCTCCACCGGGTCCAGCCCGGCGAACACCGCCCGGTAGCCGGCCTTCTCCCCCTCGGGCAGGTCGAGCCAGTAGGTGTCGAACCAGTTCGCCCAGGTGGCGTCGGGCGCCACCAGCACCGCCGCGCGCAGCCCCGGCTCCCGCGCCGTCAGGGCGAGGGCGTACATCGCGCCGTAGTCGTGGCCGGCCACCGCCGTCCGGTCGCGGTCCACCCCCGGCTCGGCGAGCAGCCGGGCGTACGCGCGCCGCACCGCGTCGACCTGCGCGGCGACCGACACCCGGTCCCGGGCGTCGCCGACCGGGTCGGCGGTCCACGGGAAGGTCAACTGGGGCAGCACGGCCACCGCGCCGCGGCCGGCCAGCGCGGTCGCCTCGGCGAGGAACTCGGTGCGGTCCTGGTTGGCCGCGCCCGGCGCGTACCAGTGCAGGTGCAGCACGCCGGCGAGCGAGCCCGGGCGGGCCGGGCCGGCCGGCCGGACCACGTACGCCCGGACGGGCCGCTGCCCGGGCACCGCGATCTCGACGTCCCGGATCAGCACGCCCCGGGCGGCCGGGACGGCGGCGTCCGGGGCGTCGGCGGGATCGCCGGCGCGGGCGCCCGAGGCGCCGGTGGCCGCCCCGGCGGCCAGCAGCAGGGCCGTCGACAGGAGTGCGGACAGTCGTCGCACACGCCACCTCCGTCAGTTGTTAAATCATCTTTACACCTGACGACGTTAGGATGCGGACGGGCGATCGGTCAAGGTGGAGGTGCGGCGGGCATGGTGGCGACGCGACGGAGCGGGCGGTGAGCCCGGTCCCGCCCCTGGAGCCGGCGCTGCGGCTGGCGATCTCGCTGCTGCACAGCCACTGGGTGCTCCAGGAGCCGGCCGACCGGCTGACCGTCCCGGCCACCCGGGCCACCGCCCGCGAGCTGGGCTTCCCGGAGGTCGCGGCGAGCCTGCGCGACGACGACCTGCCGCACCTGCGGGCGCTGCGGGACCGGCTCCACGCGGTGTTCGCCGCGCCCGACCCGGCCGCCCGCGTGGCGACGCTCAACGCGGTGCTGGGCGAGGTCAGCGGCGGCATGACCGTCGAGGGGGACGCCGACGGCGGGCTGCGCGTCGCGCCGACGCCCGCTCCGGTGCCGGTCGGGCCGTTCGCCGCCCTGGTCACCGGGGCGCTGGCCCGTGCCCTGGTCACCGGCGGCGCCGACCGGTTCGGCGTGTGCGCGGCGCCCGGGTGCGGAGCGCCCTACCTGGACCGGACCAGGTCGGCCCGGCAGCGATTCTGCTGCGAGCTGTGCACCAACCGGGCAGCCGCCGCGGCGTACCGCAGCAGGTCGAAACGCCCCTGACCGCGCCACCCGGCGCGGCCGGCGGCGCGCGCCCGACCGGCCTCGGCGGATGGCGGGCGGCGACGGGCGGCCGTGCACGCGGGGCGGAGCGACCGGCGGCGCGGACGCGTCCCCGCGCTCCGCCGTGTGCCGGTGCGGAGCGCGGGGACCCCCCGTCCCGGCTACTGCAGGAACGCCCCGAGGGGCGAGAGCAGCAGCCGGCCGAGCGCCGCGGCGGTGTCGTCCAACCGCGCGCGCTCACACTCGTGGGCGGCCGGGTCGTGCCGGCACCGCCAGATCTTCTGCGCGTTGCGCCAGGCGACGTCGCGGGTGTATTCGACCAGTTCCCCCTGGTACCAGTCGTCGATGTCACCGTTGAGCATGTCGATGAGCAGCTGCCACCGCTCCAGGTAGCCGCGCCGCAGGCCGGGGATCTTGTCCGCGAAGATGTTGTTGATCTCGAGGTAGTCGCGGTGCTGCTCGGTGCCGTCGACCGGCTCCGACTCCAGGCTGTCGAACGTGGTCACCAGCGCGAACGGCAGGTCGAAGTTGATGTGCGCGTTCACCCCGGCGGCCGCCGACGGCAGCGGACGGGCGTCCGGCCCGCGCATCCGTTCGAACAGGCACGTCCAGGCCTTCGGCGTGCCCGGGCTGGAGTCGGTCCACAGCCGCATCGCGTCGAAGTAGCGCGCGGCGAACTCCACGTCGAGCCGCGACAGGAACACCGGGTCGGAGAACCGGTCGTCGTAGAGCCCGTTCAGCACGCTCTCGGTGATCGTCAGATAGAGCTTGTTGAAGTCGGCCAGCGGGCAGCTCGCCTCCAACGGAGGCAGCCGGACCAGCAGGTCCTGGAGCTTGGTGAGGTGGTCGACCACCGCCGGCACGTCGGCGGGGTGGTCGGCGAGCAGGTCGACGACGTCCCGATGCACCGGGCCCCACACCGGTTCCGTCATCTCTCCTCCACAGTGTTCCCGGCACCCCGTGCCGTCGGCGACGCTGCACAGCCTGCCAGCCGACGACCGTCGGCCGGATCAGTAGAACGACGTATCCGTACGCGCGTCAGGCGGGCCGGTTACGCAGGAAGATGGCGCTGGCCTGCACCCGGGTGCGGACCTGGAGCTTGTCGAAGATGTGCGAGACGTGCACGCCGATGGTCCGCTCGCTGATGAACAGCCGCTGGCCGATCTCCCGGTTCGTCAGCCCCTCGGCGACGGCGGCGAGCACCTCCCGCTCCCGCGCGGTCAGCGCCGCCAACTCGTCGCCGTCCGGGCCGGCGGTCGGCTCGCCCGCGACCGGCCGGTCCTCCAGCGCCACCCGGGCCCGGCCCGCGAGGGTCCGGATCTCCGAGGTCAGCGGCACCGCGCCGAGCCCCTGCGCCACCTGGTACGCCTGCCGCAGCAGCTTGCCCGCCGTGGCGCTGCGCTTGCGCCGGGCCAGCAGCGCCTCGGCCTGCCGCAGCCGCGAGTAGGCCGCCGGGTAGGGGTGGAGGCGCCGGTCCCACTGCGCCACGGACCGGGCCCACAGCTCCGGATCGCTGCTCTCCAGGCGGCTCACCTCGGCGGCGCACAACGCCAGGAACCCGTCGACCACGTCGCGCACCGGGCGGGCCGCGTGCTCGCTCTTGCGAGCCACCCGGTCGGCCACCTCCCGCAGCCGCCGCACCGCGGTCTCGTCCACCGCGATCGTCCGGCTGGCGTGCGCCTCCGCCTCGGCCCGCAGGCCGTGCCACACCAGCGCGGCGAGGATGCCCACGTCGTCGGAGCGGCTCTCGGTCAGGCCGCGCTGCACCGCCTGCCGGGCGAGGTCGTGCCGGCCCTGCCACATGGCCAGCCCCGCCCGCAGCGTGAGCAACGGGATCACGTGCCGCGCCCCGCCGCCGGCGAGCACCGTGGCCACGGCGTCCAGGTCGCGGTCGGCGGCCGCGATGTCGCCGTAGCCCACCGACAGCCGGCAGCGGGCCAGCAGCAGCTCGACCGCGTCCGCGCCGGAGGGGCGGTGCCGCAGCGCCGCCGCGACGACCTTCTCGGCCTCCGCCCACTGGCCCACGCGGAACAGCCCGTTGGTGGCGATGGCCAGCAGCCGGGTCTCCCAGGTGCGGCCGAGGCCCAGCTCGGCCACCCGCTCGGCACCCCGGCGGGCGACGACGACGCCCTCCTCCAGCACGTTCAACGGCCCGGTCAACAGCTCGGCCAGGTGCAGGTACGCGCAGGCCACGTCCTCGGGGCGGCCGGAGCGCTCGGCGGTCTCCAGCGCCCGGCGCATCACCGCCAGCCCGGCGTCCGGATCCTCCAGGTACGCCTCGGAGAACCCGAGGGCCGCGCTGGCCAGCACGACCTCCGACGTGGAGCCCTCGACCGCGGCGGACAGCTTCAGCGCCTCCCGGGCCCGCCGGCCGGCGTCGGCGTACCGGCCGAGGTGCAGCAGCAGCTCGGCCAGGTGGGCGGCGGCGGTGGCGCGTTCCCGGGGCGTGCAGTCGGCGGCCTCCAGGGCCCGCCGGTTTTCCGCCTCGGCGAGCGCCGACCGGCCGGCGGCGGCCAGGTAGCGGGCCCGCCGGATGTGCAGCGCACAGGTCGACCGGTCGGCGCCGGAGCCGGCCAACTCCTCGATCAGGGTCAGCGCGCGGGCGTGCTCGCCGCAGTGGTGGGCGGCTTCGGCGGCGCGCTCCAGCAGGGTCACCCGGTCCACGTCCAGCGGACCCATGCCGGGCGAGCCGGCCAGCTGCAACGCCACCGACCAGTGCCGGTGCGCCTCGGCCCAGCCGTGCAGCCGCTCGGCCTCCCGGGCCGCCGCCGTCGCCGCCGGCAGCGCCCGCGCCGGCTCACCGGCCAGTCGCCAGTGGTGCGCCAGGCGGGCCTGGTGCAGCTCCGCCGGGGCCGAGGTGAGCGCCTCGGCGTAGCGGCGGTGCAGGGCGGCCCGTTCGGCGGGCAGCAGCTCGTGCTCCAGCACCTCGGCGACCAGCCGGTGCCGCAGCCGGTAGCCGTCGTCCGCGCCCACCAGCAGCCGGTGCGCGACGGCCGCGCGGACCGCCTCGATCAGCTCGTCCTCGGGCAGCCGCGTCACCCGCGCCAGCAGCCAGTGCTCCACCGGCTCGACGCCGGCCGCGACCGCGTGCACCACGGCGTGCGCGTGCTGGGGCAGCGCGTCGACCCGGGCCAGGAAGATCTCGCGCAGCGTGTCGGAGAGGCCGTCCCGGCCGTCGCGCAGGTCGCGGGCCAACTCCTCCACCACGAACGGGTTGCCGCCGCTGCGCCGCCACACCAGCTCCGCCGCCTCAGGGGCGAGCGGTCGGCCGACCACGGCGGCGGCGAGCTGGTCGGTGCCGGCCCGGTCCAACGGAACCAGGTCGAGCACCCGCACCGAGCGCAGCCGACGCAGCTCGGTGAGCACCCGGCGCAGCGGGTGCGCGCCCTGCAACGACTCGGCCCGCACCGCGGCGAGCACGGACAACTGGAGGTCGCCGAGGCCGGCGAGCAGATAGAGCAGCAGCTGCCGGGTGCTGCGGTCGACCCACTGGAGGTCGTCCAGCACGAGCACCAGCGGACGCCCCTCGGCGATCAGGTGCAGCCCCCGGGAGACCCGCTCCAGCAGCGCCCCGGCGCCGTCCGGGCCGGCGGTCTCGTCGGCGAACATCTGCAGGAGGTCACGGACGGCCGAGGACGTCCGGGCGTGGGAGCCGGTCAGCTCGGCGTCGAAGCGGCGCAACGCCTGCAGCAGCGGGTGCAGCGGCGACGCGTCGCCGATGTCCAGACAGGAGCCGGTGAGCACCAGGGCGCCCGCGTCGCGCAGCCGGGCGCCCACCTCGCGCAGCAGCCGGGTCTTGCCCACGCCGCTCTCGCCGGTGAGGAAGACGGCGGCGGTGTGCCCCTGCGCGACCTCGTCGAGCAGCGCGGACCGTACCGTCGTCACCAGGTCGGCCCGGCCGACGAGCGGTGCGGCGTCCACATCGCTGGCCATGGCACGCAGCCTAGTCACCCGTCCGCGCACCGTTCTACGGGTCTTCCGCCCCTGTGGCACTCGTCGCGTCGACATTGCGACCGGAGGTTGCGGCCGGCCGACATACGTCGTTCTGCAGATCCCCCGTCGGCCCACAGGTGACAGTCTCCGAGGCGTCGGCAGGCAACGGGGGGAAAGGCGGGTGCGATGCCCATGCTCACCATCGTCGCCGGTCCGCAACGTGTCGCGTCGGCAGGCTGGCCGGTGCCGGAGGAGAGACGCATGGTCACCGTGCTGTTCGCCGACATCGTCGGGTCGACCGCGCTCGTCGACCGGCTCGACCCCGAGGACGTACGGGCCCTGCAGCGCGCCTACTTCGCCACCGTCGCCGGGGTGCTGCGCCGGTGGCACGGGGTGGTCGAGAAGTACGTCGGCGACGCGGTCATGGCGCTGTTCGGGGCGCGCGAGTCCGACGGGTTCGACGCGTACCGGGCGGTGCGGGCGGCGCTGGACATCCAGCGGGCCCTCGACCGGCGTCCCGTGCCCGGCGCGCCGCGGCTGCGGGTCCGGGTCGGGGTGGCCACGGGCGAGGCGCTGGTGGACCTCGCCGCGACACACGACGGCGGGCACGGCGCGGCCAGCGGCGCGGTGACCACCACCGCCGCCCGGTTGCAGGAGTACGCCCCGCCGGGCGGCGTGGCGCTCTGCGCGGCCACCCACCGGGCCACCGTGGGGCTGATCGACCAGCGCCGCGTGCCGCCGGTGGCCCTCGCCGGCAAGGCGCTGCCGGTGGACGTGTGGCACGCCACCGGCGCCACCCGGCCGGCCCCGACCCCGCACGAGGGCCCGCTGGTCGGGCGACGGCGGGAACTGGCGACCGCCCGGGACCTGATCGTCCGCGCCGTGCGGGACCGCAGCCCGCGCTGGCTGTCGCTGGTCGGTCCCGCCGGCAGCGGGCGCAGCCGGCTGCTGCACGAGCTGCGGCGCGCCGTCCCGACCGTGGACGACGTGCCGGTGCGCTGGTGCGTCGCGCACTGCCCGCCGTGCCCGGAGGCCCTGGCGCCCGTCGCCGACCTGGTGCGTGGGGCCGCCGGCCTCCGCGCGAACGACCCACCTGCGGTCGTACGCCGTCGGCTCGCCGCCGCCCTCGCGGGCCTGGTGCCGCCCGCCGGCCTGACCGAGGCGGTGTCCGCGCTGGAAGGACTCCTGGCAAGCCCGGACGCCACCCGCGAGGCCGCGCGGGGCGCCGAGGTGGCGCGGGAGGTGCTGCTGTCGCTCGCCGCCCGGGAGCCGCTGGTGGTGGCGGTGGACGACCTCGACCGGGCCACCGGGGAGCTGCACCGCTTCCTGCACCGGCTCTTCGCGGCGGCCACCGCCCGCTCCCTGCCGCTGGCGGTCGTGGCGCTGCACCGTCCCGAGTGGGCGGACGTGCTGCCCGGGGCCCGGGACCGCCGGCACCGGCTGGACGTGCCGCCGCTGCGCCCGGTGGAGACCGGCCGGCTGCTGCGTCACCTGCTGCGCCGGGCCGACCGGCCGGCGGCGGAGGCCGCGCGCCTGCTGCCGCTGGTCGAGGGCAACCCCGGCCGGGCCGCCGCGTACGTGGCGTCGCTCGACGTGGCATCGCTCGACGTGGCGCCGACCGCGTTGCTGCCGGTGCCCGAGTCGGTGCGCCGGGAGGTGGACGCCCGGCTGGACCGCCTCGACGGCGTCCGGCGGGCGGCGCTGACGGCGGTGGCGGCCCTCGGCGTCGCGGCCCTCGGCGCGGGGGTCACCGCGTCGGCGGTGGGGCGCCTGCTCGGCTGGTCGCCCGCCCGGGCGGCGCCGGAGCTGCGGGCCCTCGCCGCCTCGGGCCTGCTGGTCGGCCGCGCCGGCGGCGGGTACGCGGTCGCCGACCCGGTCCTGCGCGAGGTCGCGTACGCCCGGCTGCCGAGGGCGGTGCGGGCCGCGATCGCCGGGTGGGCCGGGCAGCCGTCGGATGCGGTGGCGCCGGCTCGCCGGCTCGCCGCGGCGGCCGTACCCGCGTCGGAGGCCGCCCCGTCCTCCGCCGCGCCCGTCGGCCCGGTCGGCGCGCGCGCCGTCGGTCGGCAGCCGCTCGCCGGCCCCGCCACCACCTCCGGCGCCCCCCGGCCGACCGGGTCGGGCTTGGCCCACGCACGCGCGCGGACGGACCGGGCGGGACGTTCCGGGGCCGTCCGGGTGGTGGACCCTTCCGGGTGTGCGGCCGACCCTGGCGCGCCCGTCGGACGCGACCGCGCCCCGTCGGCCGGGCCGGCACGGTCGGACTGGCGGAAGCGCCGCGAATGGAGGTCGGCGTGGGGGCTGCCGCGCGGGGCGCCGGCGGCGGCGTGACGGAGGGGCCGTCTCTCCCCCACGATCCACATTAAGCCGGTGCCGGCCCCGGGCGGTATCGGGCGGCTGACCGAATGCGCGGGCCGGGTCCCCTTGGCTAGCTTCGTCCGATGCCTGTCGAAGAGATCACCGCCTCCGCCGCCGGCACCTGGACCCTGGGCGACCGCACCGTGCACCGGATGGGCTTCGGGTCGATGCGGCTGACCGTCGACCCGGACCGGGCGCGCGCCGTGCGCGTCCTGCGCCGGGCGGTCGAGCTGGGCGTCAACCACATCGACACCGCCGCCTTCTACGTCTCGCCGGGCGGGCCGCTCGGCGTCGGCACCGGCCCGCGCCGGTACGCCACCGAACTCATCCGGGAGGCGCTCGCGCCATACCCGGACGACCTGGTCATCACCACGAAGGTCGGGCCGTCGTTCGACGCGGCGAACCGGCACCGGGAGCTGACCCCGGCCGAGCTGCGCCGGGAGGTGGAGGAGAACCTGCGCCGCCTCGGCCGGGACCACCTGGACGTGGTCAACCTGCGGATCGTCCGGCGCGAGGGGCGGGACTCGGTGGCGGAGCGCTTCGCCGCCCTCGCCGAACTGCGCGACGCCGGGCTGATCCGGCACCTCGGCCTGTCCAACGTGCGGGTGGACCACCTGGACGAGGCGCAGGCCGTCGCGCCGGTGGTCTGCGTGCAGAACGCGTACGCCCTCGACGCGAACCGGTGGGCCGACGACCTGCTGCGGGTCTGCGGCGAGCGCGGGGTGGCCTTCGTGCCGTTCTTCGCGATCGCGGGCGCCGGGCGGGAGGCGGGCGCGACCGGCGAGCACGACGACGCGGTGCGCGCGGTGGCCCGCGCCCACGGGGTGACCCCGCATCAGGTCCGCCTGGCCTGGACGCTGCACCGGGGGCGGCACGTGCTGGCCATCCCCGGCACCGGCGACCCGGAGCACCTGGCGCAGAACGTGGCGGCCGGCGCGATCCGGCTCTCCGCCGACGACCTGGCCCGCCTCGGCTGAGGGCCCGGCCGGCGCGGCCCGGCCCGGCTGAAGGGCCCGGCCGGCCCGGTCCGGCTGAACGGCCCCGTCGGCCCGGCCCGCCTCGGTTGGGCGGACCGGCCTGGCCCGTGCCCGGGGCGACTCAGCGGGCCGGCGGCCCCGCCCCGCAGGAGTCCGGTCAGCGGTCGGCGAGGAAGGCGATGGCCCGCTCCCAGGTCTGCGCGGCGGCCGTCGCGTCGTGGTCGGGCAGGTACGGGTCGGTGTAGAGGTGCCCGACGCCGGGATAACGGTGGACGGACAGCTCCGCGCCGGCGTCGGTCATCGCCCGCCGCCACTGCGCGACCTCCGGCTCCGCGTCGTAGTCGTCCGGGTCGCCGAGGTGCAGTTGCACCGGCAGGCCCGGCCGGACCGACTCCGGCTCGCCGCCGACGCCGGAGAGCAGCAGCAGCGCCGCCGCGTCGGGGCGCTCGGCGAGCATCGCGCCGGCCACCCCCGCGCCCATCGAGAAGCCGGCCAGCACCGCGTCGGCCGGCGCCCCGCGCAGGGCCTCCCGGGCCCGGTCCAGCACGGCCTCCTGGCCGATCTTGCGGAGCAGGGCGAAGCCGTCCTCCACCGTGTCCGCGGCCGGCGCGCCGTAGAGGTCGGGCGTGACGACCGTGTGCCCGGCGGCGCGCAGCCGGTCGGCGGCGGTCAGCACGGCCGGCCGCAGCCCGTAGACGGAGTGAAACAGCACGACATGTCCCATGGCGGCATCCTGCCCCACGCCCCCGACCGGAACGGGCCGCCGCGCGGGCGGGACGGCGTCAGACCAGCGACTCCAGCCGCCGCACCAGCTCCGCCGGCCCCGGCATCGCGGCGATCTCGGCGCTGACCTGCCTCGCCGCGTCGCGCAGCGCCGGATCGCCGACCAGCCGGGTCAGGGTGTCGGCGGTGATGTCGCGGGCCCGGACCGCGATTCCTGCGCCGCGCGCCGCCACCAGCTCGGCGTTGTGCCGCCGGTCGCCGGGCCCGACGGTGGCCAGCTGCGGCACCCCCGCGGTCAGCGCGGTGAAGACGCTGCCCGCGCCGCCGTGGTGGACCAGCGCCGCGCTCGCCGGCAGGGCCTCGGCGAGCGGGATCCAGTCGACGGTGCGCACGTTGCCGGGCAGCGCCCGGCGGGCCAGCCGCGCGTCCGGGCGGACCAGGACGAACTCGGCGTCGACCCGGTCGGCGGCGGCGACGACCGCCGGCATCGGCCCGGCGCTGCCGGGGCCGGCGACGGTGCTGCGGCTGACCAGCACCCGCGGGCGCTCCCCCGGCTCGCGCAGCCAGCCCGGCAAGTCGCCGCCGCCGGCGTGGGCGGCGTAGCGCATGGGCCAGCCGTCCTGGTGCCGCACGCCGGGCGGGGCGACGGCGATCGCGGCGGCCGGGGGCGGCAGCTCCGTCAGGCCGTGCCGGCGCAGGGCGGGACCGAGTCGCGCGAGGGTGACCCGGACCAGCTCCCGGCCGTCGAAGAGGGCGTTCTCCTGGCGTACGGCGGGCACGCCGCGCGTCGCGGCGGCGAGCGCCCCGGCCACCGCGAACGGCTCGTGGATCACCAGGTCGGGCTTCCACCGCGCGGCGACGGCGACCACCCCGTCGGCGATCTGGTCGTTGACCGCGCCGAAGAGCAGTGCCGCGCCCCGGGTGCCGGCCGTGCCGGCCAGCTCGGCCCGGGCGATCAGCGGATGGCGCAGCATGACGCCCCGGGCGATCCGGCCGAAGTCGAACGCCGGCGCGACATCGCGCACCGGCAGCCCGGACTGCTCCGCCCGCAGGCCGTCGGCGGCGGTGGCGACGAGCACCTCGTGCCCGGCGTCGCGCAGCGCGGCGGCCAGCGGCAGCAGGGGGAAGACGTGCCCGATCAACGGCGCGGAGACCACCAGCACTCGCACCGCCCCGATGCTAGCCGCGCCGGTAACGCCCGTGGGGGCGGCGAGGTCGGGCGCATCGGCGCCGGCGCGATGCTCAGCCGACGGGCGGCGGCAGGGTGCGGCTGCGGCCCCGGAACTCGGCGACCACCTCGCCGCCGTCGCGGGTGACGGTGACGTCGTAGATGCCGCTGCGGCCGTAGCGGGTGCGCTCGGTGGCGCGGGCGGTCAGCAGGTCGCCCTCGCGGGCGGGACGGACGAAGGTGATCTCGCCGCCGGCCGCGACGGTGACCGGACCGTGGCTGTTGCAGGCCAGCGCGAAGGCGGTGTCGGCGAGCAGGAAGACGAACCCCCCGTGGGCGATCGCGTGGCCGTTGACCATCGCGCCGGTCACCCGCATCCGGGCCACCGCCGCCCCGTCGGCGGCGTCCACCAGCTCGATGCCGAGCCCCTTCGACGCCGCGTCGGCGTCGAACATGTCGTACGCGGCGTTGCGCCCCGCCATGTCAGCCGCCCCGCCGCTGGTCGACGATCCGCCGCATCTTGCCCATCGACCGCTCCACCCCGTCCGGGGCGACCACCTCGACCGCCACGCTCACTCCGATCGTGTTCTTGACCAGCCCGACCAGCGCCCCGCCGGCCCGCTCGGCGGCCTCGACGGCCACCCCCGCCCGCCGCTCCACCCGGACGGTCAGCGTGTCCATCCGCCCCTCCCGCCCGAGGACGCACTGGAAGTGCGGCGAGAGCTGCGGCGTACGCAGGATCAGCTCCTCGATCTGGGTGGGGAAGACGTTCACCCCGCGCACGATCATCATGTCGTCGCTGCGCCCGGTGATCTTCTCGATCCGGCGCATCGGGCGGGCGGTACCGGGCAGCAGCCGGGTCAGGTCGCGGGTCCGGTAGCGGACGACCGGCATGGCCTCCCTCGTGAGCGAGGTGAGCACCAACTCGCCGCGCTCGCCGTCGGGGAGCACCTCCCCGGTGACCGGGTCGACGATCTCCGGATAGAAGTGGTCCTCCCACAGGTGCGGCCCGTCCTTGGTCTCCACGCACTCGTTGGCCACGCCCGGGCCCATCATCTCGGAGAGGCCGTAGACGTCCACGGCGTGCATGTCGAGGCGCTGTTCCATCTCCCGGCGCATGTCCTCGGTCCACGGCTCCGCGCCGAAGACACCGACCTGGAGCGAGGTGGCGCGCGGGTCGATCCCCTGCCGCTCCATCTCGTCCACGATCGCGAGCATGTAGCTGGGGGTCACCATGATGACCTCCGGCTCGAAGTCCCGGATCAGCATCACCTGACGTTCGGTCATCCCGCCGGAGACGGGGATGACGGTGCAGCCCAGTTCCTCCGCGCCGTAGTGCGCGCCGAGCCCGCCGGTGAACAGCCCGTAGCCGTACGCGACGTGCACGCGGTCGCCGGGGCGGCCGCCGGCGGCCCGGATCGACCGGGCCATCAGCCGGGCCCAGGTCCGCAGGTCGTCGGCGGTGTAGCCGACCACCGTCGGCCGGCCGGTGGTGCCGGAGGAGGCGTGCAGCCGGGCGATGCGTTCGCGCGGCACGGCGAACATGCCGAACGGGTAGTTCTCCCGTAGTTCCGCCTTGCCGGTGAACGGGAAGCGGGCCAGGTCGGCCAGGTCCCGGCAGTCGTCGGGGTGCACCCCGGCGGCGTCGAAGGCGCGGCGGTAGTGCGGCACGTTGTCGTACGCGTGCCGCAGCGACCAGCGCAGCCGCTCCCGCTGCACCGCCCGCAGCTCGTCGACGCTCGCCCGCTCGATCGGCTCCAGGTCCTCGGGGCGCGGGGTGCGGTCCTGCATCGGTGCCTCCTGCACGTCACGCTGGCGCGGCGGCGGGGGTCGCGTACCGACACGTCCGGATCGCCCCGGAACCGGGCCGCCCCGCCCGCCGATCTTGGTACCGTACGCCGGTCGGCGGCGCGGCACCACCGGCGGCCGGGGACGGCCGGCGGGCCCGGCGGTCAGACGGTGAGCAGCGTCTTGCCGATCGCGGCACGCTCCTCGATCGCCCGATGGGCGTCGGCGGCCCGGTGCAACGGGAAGGTCTGGCCGACCAGGGGCGCGATCCGCCCCGCCGACGTGGCGTCGAGCGCGGCCCGCAGGTGCCGGCGCGCCTGCTCGGGGGTGAACTGGACGTCGCCGATGCCGGTGACGGTGATGCCCCGGGCGCGCGCGGCCTCGGCGGCGGGCACCGCGAACTCCCCGGCCGGGGTGCCGTGCGCGGAGAACCGGCCGCCGTCGCGCACCAGGTCGAACGCCGTCCGGCCGTAGTCGCCGCCGGCGCCGTCGAAGACGACGTGCAGGCCGTCCGTCGCGGCCCGGACCCGCAGCGTCCAGTCCGGCTCGGCGTAGTCCACCACGACGTCGGCGCCCAGCCGGCGCAGCGCGTCGAGCTTGGCCGCGCCCCGGGCCGCCGCGACGACGAACCCGCCCCGGGCGCGGACCTCCTGTACGAGCAGCACGCCGAGGCCGCCGGCGGCGGCGGTGACCAGCACGTGGTCCCCGGGACGGACCGGCACCAGGTCGAGCAGGCCGAACGTGGTCGTCCCGTCGTGCAGCAGCGCCGCCGCGTCCGGCAGGGAGACCCCGTCGGGCACCGGCACCAGCCCCTCGGCGGGCACCACGGCGCGTTCCAGGTAGCCGCCCCGCTCGTCGGTCCTGGTGACCACCCGCCGGCCGGTCCAGCCCGGGTCGACCCCCGCGCCGACCGCGCCGACGGTGCCGGCGACCCCGACCCCCGGCCGGTACGGCGGCCGGACGGGGAAATACTCGCCGCCCCGCCCGCGCCGGATCATCGTCTCCACCCAGAGCACGTCCGCGACGGACACCTCGACCACGACCTCGTCCGGGCCGGGCACCGGCTCCGGGGCCTCGGTCAGGGCCAGCACCTCCGGCCCGCCGAACGTCGCCACCTCGATCACCCGCACGTCACCCTCCACATCGCTCGCCGACGTGGTCAAGCCTCTGAGGTGAAGCCGGGTTGAGGTCAACGGGCGGCGTCGTGGCGCCGCCCACACGTCACGGGTTCTCCGGGTCCAGGTCGCGCTCGCGCAGCAGCGCGTCCGGCTTGGCTTCGATCCGCTCGTCGGACTCGCGGGACTGGGAGGAGCCCCAGTAGTAGAACAGGGCCAGGCCGGCGGCCTGCCAGATCAGCTGGAGGAACTCGGACTGCCAGTTCTCAAAGGTGGAGGCGAGGAACTGCGGCAGGAAGTCCGCCCAGGCGAAGGACTGGCCGTGCTGGCTCGCCTCGTTGCCCTCCGCCACCGCCTGGAAGACGAACTGGCCGATCCAGGAGAACAGGAACAGCGCCCCGGTCACCAGCGCGAACGCGTACGCCCGGGGCCAGCGCGGCTTGCGGAACGGCGGCCCCCCGGCCCGCCCGGCGTTGCGGCGCGGACCTCCCCCGTCGGGCGCTGGACCGGCCGGACGCACGTGGGCTGGCGTCGTCGTATCCGCCATCACGACCCCCTCTCGACAATCCCCTGTCGGGCATGTGCCCCGGCTCGGCGCTGCCGAAACGGCGGGTCGGCGTGGCGGGTCGGCGTGGCGTGCGGCGGGTCAGCGGGACGCCGGGAGCCGGTGCAGCGCGTCGACCAGCGGGGCGAGCTCCGGTGCGGCCTCGGCCTCGGCCAGCGCCTCGGCCAGCACCCGGTCGTGGGTGGGCCGGGCCTGGGCGAGCAGCTCACACCCGGAGGGGGTGAGCTCGGTGTAGATGCCGCGCCGGTCGTCGGCGCAGAGGACCCGGGTGAGCAGGCCGCGGTCCTCCAGGCGGGTGACCAGCCGGGTGGTGGCGCTGTCGGAGAGCGCGGCGGCCCGGGCCAACTGCCGCATCCGCATGTGCCAGCCGTCCTGACGGGAGAGCGCGTCGAGCACCGTGTACTCGACCACGGAGAGCTGGTGCCCGGCCTGGAGCGCGCGTTCCAGGGACGCCTCGATGAGGCCGTGCAGCGCGGCGAGGGTGCGCTTGCGATCTTCTCGCTGTTGCAAATTATTGGCAACAAGGTCTGGACAGCGCTCCGGGACGGTAACTAGCCTCATCACCATGAGTCCTTACATCAGCAACGTCGCCGCCTGGCAGGAGAGCTGGGACCGGCAGCAGGAGGCGTACCTGCCGGACCGGGAGCACCGGTTCACCGCGATGCTCGACGCGGTCGAGGCGGTCCTCGACGGCGGGCGACCCCGCCTGCTCGACCTGGCCGGCGGCACCGGCACCATCTCGGCCCGGGCGCTGCGCCGCTTCCCCGACGCCGAGATCACCCTGGTCGACCTCGATCCCGCGCTGCTGGCCATCGCCAGGTCGACGTTCGGCGACCGGGTCACCGTGGTCGAGGCCGACCTCGGGCAGCCGGAGTGGACGGCCGCGCTGCCGGTGCGGGAGTACGACGCGGTGCTCACCGCCACCGCGCTGCACTGGCTGCCGGGCGAGCGGCTGGCCCGCCTCTACGCCGAGCTGCACGGCGTGCTGCGCCCGGGCGGGATCCTGCTCAACGCCGACCACATGCCCGACGACGCGCTGCCGGAGCTGACCAAACGCCTGCTGGACAGCGCGCGGACCCGGCGCGAGGCCCGGTACGCCAGCGGCGCCGCGCTCTCCTGGTCGGACTGGTGGGAACGGGCGGCGGCCGACCCGGCACTCGCCCCACTGGTGGAACGGCGGCGCGAGATCTACCCGACCGGGCACAGCCCGGAGTGGAACCCGCCGGCCTCCTGGCACCTGGCGGCGCTGACCGACGCCGGCTTCACCGAGGCCGGCGTGGTCTGGCGCGGCGGCGCCGACGCCGCCGTCGCGGGGGTGCGCTGACGCTGGCGCACCACGGCACGGGTCGGCCGTCCGCGGCCGACCCGGCGTTATGCTGCGGCGACGGCCGGATGGCGGCCGACGGCACCGTGGGAGGAGACGTGACCGGCCCGTCCGAGCCGTCGCGCGTCGACCCGGACGTCGACCTGCGGGTCCCGGCCGACCGCGACGAACTCACCGCTCACCCGGCGGCGGTGCTCGCCGCCGTCTCCGCCGGGGGTGCGCTCGGCGCGCTGGCCCGGGCCGGCCTGCAGGCCGCCGTCCCGCACTCCCCCGCCACGTTCGGCTGGGCCACCTTCGGCGTCAACGTGAGCGGATGCCTGCTGATCGGTGGCCTGATGGCGGTGCTCGCCCACGCCGGCGGCGGCCGACCGCTGGCCCGCCCGTTCCTCGGCGTGGGCGTGCTCGGCGGGTACACGACCTTCTCCACCTACGCCGTCGACGCGCACCAGGCGCTGCTCGCCGGCGCCCCCGGCACCGCGCTGGCCGCCCTCGGCGCCACGCTGGTCGGCGCGCTGCTCGCGGTCTGGGCCGGCGAGGCCGCCACCGGGCGGCTGCTCGCCCGGAGCGGCCGGTGACCGCCCTGCTCGTGGCGCTCGGCGCGGCGCTCGGCGCCCCGCTGCGCTACCTCACCGACCGGGCCGTGCAGGCCCGCTTCGGCACCGGGTTCCCGTGGGGCACGCTGACGGTCAACGTACTCGGGTCGCTGCTGCTCGGCGCGGTCACCGGCCTGCCGGCGGACCCCGCGCTCACGGCGCTGGTCGGCACCGGCTTCTGCGGGGCGCTGACCACCTGGTCCACCCTGAGCTACGAGACGCTGCGGCTGGCCCGGGCGGGACGGCGGCACGCCGCGCTGGCCAACATGGCCCTCAGCGTCGCCGCCGGCCTCGCCGCGGCCACCGCCGGCTACGCCCTCGCCCGCGCGGCCACCGGCTGACCGGCCGCCGGGCCGGTCTCCCGCAGCCGCACTACCGGTCCGAGCACGAACACCGCCGGCGGCCGGACGTCCTCGCGCGCGGCCAACCCGCCCACCTCGTCCAGCCGCGACGACCAGGTGCGCTGCCCCGGCTGGCCGCCGTCGGCGACGACGAGCACGGGAGTGTCCGGGGCGCGGCCGTGCTCCACCAGCACCGCCGCGATCTTGGCGATGGTGTCCACCGCCATCAACAGCACCACGGTGCCCCGGGACCGGCCCAGCGCCACCCAGTCCACCAGGGAGTCGGGGTGCCCCGGCGGCAGGTGCCCGGAGACGACGGTGACGTCGTGGGCGACGCCCCGGTGGGTCACCGGGACGCCGGCCAGGGCCGGCACGGCCACCGCGCTGCTCACCCCGGGTACCAGCACGGTCTCGACCCCGGCCGCGGCGCACGCCTGGACCTCCTCGTGGCCCCGGCCGAAGACGTACGGGTCGCCACCCTTGAGCCGGACCACCCGCTTGCCCGCGCGGGCGTACGCGATCAGGGTGTCGTTGATGGTGTCCTGCGGCATCGACGGCCCGCGCGGCACCTTGGCGGCGTCGACCACCACCACGTCCGGGCGCAGCCCGGTGAGCAGCCCCTGCGGGGCGAGCCGGTCGGCGACCACCACGTCGGCGCTGTCCAGCAGGGCCTTCCCCCGTACGGTGATCAGGTCGTCGGGGCCGGGGCCGCCGCCCACCACCGCGACCTGTCCCGGGCGCAGGCCGGGCCGCTGGTCGTGGTGGTGGTGGTGGTGACCGCCACCGTGGTGGTGGTCCCCGTGATGGTGGTGGCCGTGGCCGTCGACCGGGTCGTCGGGGTGGTCGTGCGGGGTCTGCGGCCGGCCCACCTTGTCGGCGAAGCCCGGCATCAGCACCCGGTACGCGCAGGTGTCGCAGTTCATCCGGATGTCGCCGCGGCGCGCCTCGGCGTGCCGTTCGAGGACGAGGTCGGCGAGGGCGTCGCAGTCGCCGATCAGGTCGGCCACCCGCACGTCCAGCTCGGGGTGGGCGGCGGCGAAGTCGGCCGACTGGGCGACGATCCGGTCGGGCAGCACGCCGGCGAAGAGGAAGTACGGCGCGACGACGATGCGCCGCGCGCCGAGCCGGCGCAGCCGGTCCAGCACCGCCGGCACCGACGGCTCCGCGAGCGAGATGAAGCCCGGCTCGACGCCGGCGTAGCCGCGCCCCTCCCAGAGCAGCCGGGCCACCTTTGCCACCTCGGCGTTGGCGTCCGGGTCGGTGGAGCCGCGCCCGATCAGCGCCACCCAGGTGCCGGCCCGGTCGGCGCCCGCCAGCGCGGCGTCGATGCGCTGCTCCAGGGCGGTGTGCAGCAGCGGGTGCGGGCCCAGCGGCCGGCCGTAGGCGTAGCTGAGCCCGGGGTGGCGCTGCCGCTCGCGGGCCAGCGCGGCGGGGATGTCGCCCTTGCCGTGGCCGGCGGCGGTCAGCACCAGCGGCAGCGCCACCAGCGACCGGTGTCCCCGGTCGACGAGCGCGCCCACCGCGTCGGTCAGCGGCGGCCGGGACAGCTCGATGAAGCCGCCCTCGACGTCGCCGACCGCGCCGGCAGCGCGCCGGCGGACCCGCTCCACGAACGCCACGAACTGGTCGACCCCGGCCGCGCTGCGCGTGCCGTGCCCGACGATGACCAGAGCGGTCACTGCTCCTCCTCCTCCACGTACAGCAGGGCGTTGAGGGCGGCGGCGGCGACCGCCGAGCCGCCCTTCTCGCCCCGGTTGGACACCCCGGGCAGGCCGCTGGCCCGCAGCGCCGCCTTCGACTCGGCGGCGCCCACGAAGCCCACCGGCAACCCGACGACCAGCGCCGGCCGGGCGTCCAGGGTGATCAGTTCCTCCAGCGCGGTCGGTGCGCAGCCGACCACCCACACCGCGCCGGGGCCGACCCGCTCCAGGGCGAGCCGCACCGCCGCCGCCGACCGGGTGATCCCGGCCGTGCGGGCCAGGTCGGCGGCGGCCGGCTCGGCGACCGGGCAGACCGTCTGCCGACCGGTGATGCCGGCGGCCACCATCGCCACGTCGGTGACCACCGGCGCGCCCGCGCGCAGGGCGGCCAGCCCGCCGGCCAGGGCCGCCTCGTCGCAGACCAGGTCGGTGACGTAGTCGAGGTCGGCGCTGGCGTGCACCACCCGCTCGGTGACGGCCCGGGTCAGCGGCGGCAGGTGCGCGAGGTCCACCCGGGAGCGCAGGATCCGGTACGACTCCCGCTCGATGGGGTGCACGACCCGGCTCACGGCCGCACCGCCCCGGCACCGTAGCGCTCGTCGTAGCGGCGCAGCTTCCACAGCGCCACCGCGCCGGCCCAGGCGAAGACGAAGAGCGCCACGACGGCGTACCCGAGCTGCTCGAAGTGGTCGGCGATCCCCGCGTACCAGGACAGCGCCGACAGCCCGAGGTGGTCGACCAGCAGGCCGGCGGCGTAGACGCTGGCGACCAGGCCGCCGACCAGCACGGTCACCGCCGTGGTGGCCAGGTTGTAGTAGAGGCGCCGGGCCGGGTGCCGGTACGCCCACGAGTAGGCGCGGCTCATCAGCAGGCTGTCGGCGGTGTCCATGGCGGACATCCCGGCGGCGAAGAGCAGCGGCAGGGTGAGCAGGGCGAGCACGGGCAGCCCGCCGGCGGCGGCGGTGCTCGCCGACAGGGCGAGCAGGGTCACCTCGCTGGCGGTCTCCAGGCCGAGACCGAAGAGGAACCCGACCGGCGCCATGTGCCAGGAGGAGCGCACCAGCGCGCGGGCCCGGGAGCCGAGCACCCGCTGCACCAGCCCCCGGTTGAGCAGGTGCAGGTCCAGCTCGCGCTCGTCCAGGTCGCCGTGGCGCAGCCGCCGCCACAGCCGCGCCAGGCCGGCCAGCACCGCCGCGTTGAGCACCGCGACCAGGGCGAGGAACAGCGTGGCGGTGAGGACCGCGACGGTCGCGCCCACCTCGCGGGCCTCGGCCAGCCCGGGGCCGGCGAGGTTGGCCGAGGCGAGGCCGACGACCAGCGCCAGCAGCAGCACCACCCCGCTGTGCCCGAGGGCGAAGAAGAAGCCGACGCCGACCGGGCGCCGACCGCGCAGCAGCATCAGCCGGGTGGTGTCGTCGATCGCCGCGATATGGTCGGCGTCGAAGGCGTGCCGCACCCCGAGCAGGTACGCCAGCGTGCCGGCCCCGGCGAGGCCGCCGGCCGCGGCGGGCTGGTTGTTCCAGTACAGGTAGAGGCTCCAGCCGGCGACGTGCAGCACGGCGACGGCGAGCACGATGCCGCCGAGGCGTACCCGCTCGGCGCGGCTCCACCGGCCGGCCGGGGGTGCGGCGCTGACCGCGGTCGAACTCATCGGCTTCCTCCACGTTCGTCGGTGCCGGTGGCGCGGATGGCGTCCACCGGGCAGATCTCCAGGCATTCCAGGCAGCCGGTGCAGCGGTCCGCGCGGACGGCGAGGCCGCCGGGCACCGGCCGGATGGCGTGCGTCGGGCAGGTGAGCAGGCAGGCGCCGCAGCCCTGGCAGGCGCCGATGGTCACCGCCGCCACCGGTACCCCCGAGGGGTGACCATCCGGCCGGCGACCACCCGGGTCTGGCTGCTGCCCACCACCACGACGCTGTACATGTCGACCAGCGCCGGGTCGAGGTCGGCCAGGGTGGCCAGGTGCACCCGCTCGTCGGGTCGGCTGGCGTTGCGCACCACCCCGACCGGGGTGTCCGGCGGCCGGTGCGCGGCGAAGACCTCCAGCGCCGCGCCGAGCTGCCAGTCGCGGGCGCGGCTGCGCGGGTTGTAGAGCAGCGCCACGAAGTCGCCCTCGGCCGCGGCGGCCACCCGGCGCGCGATGACCTCCCACGGGGTGTGCAGGTCGGACAGGCTCAGGTAGGCGTGGTCGTGGCCGAGCGGCGCGCCGAGCAGGGCGCCGGCGGCGAGGGCGGCCGTCACCCCGGGCACCCCGACCACGTCGATCCGCTCGTCGGCGTACTCCAGGGCGGGGCTGGCCATCGCGTACACGCCAGCGTCGCCGGAGCCGACCAGCGCGACGGCGTGACCCGCCACGGCCTCGGCGACGGCGGCCCGGGCCCGTTCCTCCTCGGCGCCCAGGCCGCTGGCGAGCACCCGGGTGCCGGGGCGGAGCAGGTCGCGGACCTGGTCGACGTACTGGTCGAGGCCGACGACCACGGCGGCGCGGCGCAGCTCGGCCACCGCGCGGGCGGTGCGCAGGTCGGGCGCGCCGGGCCCGAGGCCGACGATCGCCAGCCGGCCGCGCGGGGCGTGCCGGGCGACCGCCACGGTGGCCATCGCCGTCGCGGTCTTCGGCACCAGCAGCGCGGCGTCGCCGCCGAGCAGCGCCGCCGCCTCGGCGACGCTGGGGGTGCCGACGGCGGCGCGGACCACCTCGCTGGGGTGCGGCACGTCGACCGCCGCCAGCTCCGCCGCCGGATGCGTCACCAGGGGTACGCCGAGCGCGTCGGCGGTCGCCCGGATGCCCGCCTCGTCGGCCTTGATGTCGGCGCTGGCCAGGTGCCGCAGGCTGGCCGGGCTGAGGCCGGCCTCGGCGAGCACCCGGTCGAGCAGGCCGCGCACCTCGGCGGCGGGCACGCCCCGGCTGGCCCCCACCCCGGCGACCAGCGACGGGGGCCGCAGCACGGCCGTTCGGTCGTCGAGCGGCACCACCCGGTCGGTGACCAGCAGGCGGTACCCGCCGCCGGCCGCCTCCCCTGACCCGGCCGGGCCGACCGACGCACCGGGGCCGGGCGGGGCGGCCGGCGGGGCCGGGTCGGCGGGCGCGACCGGCGTCGGGGCGGGGCGCACGTTGTCGGGCAGGGCGGGCAGCGGCCAGGCGGCGTCGGCGACGAGGGTGACCCGCTCGCCGTCGAGGATGGCGCGGCCGACGGCGGCGACGGCGCCCTCGACGGGCCAGCCGAGCGTGTCCAGCCCGGGCAGGCCGACGGCGTCGCTGGCGGTGGTGACCACCGGCCGCGCGTCGAGCACCGCGCCGACCCGCCCGGCGAGGTCGTTGGCGCCCCCGGCGTGGCCGCCGAGCAGCGCGACCGCGTGCCGGGCCGCCTCGTCGACCACCACCACGGCCGGGTCGGTGCGCTTGTCGCCGAGCAGCGGCGCGAGGATGCGCACCACCGCCCCGGTGGCCAAAAACGCCACCACCGCGTCGCACTCGGCCCAGGCGGCGCGCAGCGCGTCCGCGACGGTGTCCGCCGTGACCAGTCGGGCGTGCGGCCAGGCGTCGGCGAGGGTACGGGCGTGCCGCCGCCCGGCGGCGGTGGCGGCGACCAGGCCGATCCGGGTCGGCTGGTCCGTGGTGGTGGACGGATGGTTCACGGGCGCTCCCCGGTGAGGACGACCACCGGGTTGGTGGCCGCGAGTCGAATGGATCCGCCGGGCAGGTCGGCGAGGCGGGCGGCGGAGAGCTGGACGCCCTCCACGGCGTAGCCGCCGGCGCGCAGCAGCCCGACCGCCGGGGCGACCCGATCGACGGCGGCGAGGGTCACCACCACCCGGTCCGGCCGGCGGTGCGCCACGGCGGCGAGCACGTCGGTGCCGCCACCCCCGACGAAGACGGCGTCCGGGTCGGGCAGCCCGTGCAGCGCCCCGGGGGCGGCGCCGACCACCACCCTGACGTCGACGCCGTGCCGGGCGGCGTTGGCGCGGACCGGCGCCGCCGGGTCGCGGTCGACGGCGACCACGGCCGCGCCGAGCAGGGCACACTCGATGCCGACCGAGCCGCTGCCCGCGCCGACGTCCCAGACCAGCCGGCCGAGGCGGGGGCGCAGCCGGGCCACGGCGAGGGCGCGTACCTCCGACTTGGTGATCATCGAGTCGCGGTGCGCGTAGGCGGATTCGGACAGCGCCCACCCGCCGGCCGGCGCGGCGGCCGGCTGGTTGTCCGCCCGCATCCCGGCGGCCCCGGGCTCCCCGGCGAGGCTGAGCAGCACGTGCGGGTCGGCCCAGGCGCGGGCGGCGGCCATCTCGGGGGTGGTCTCGGTGAGCCGCTCGGCGTCGGTGCCGAGGTGCTCGGCGACGACCAGCCGGCGGGCCCAGCCGACCAGACCGGCGCCCAGCTCGGCGGCCCCGGCGCCGGGGGCGGTGAGCACCGCGACGGCGGGCAGCGCCCGGCAGGCGTTCAGCGCCGGTCGCGGGTCCCGGCCGTGGGCGGTGACCACGGCCGCGCCGTCCCAGGGCAGCCCGGCGCGGGCGAACGCGGCGGCCACGCTGGACACGGCCGGCAGCACCCGCAGCGGCAGCCCGGCCGCCCGCAGCCGCCGGACGACGCCGAACAGCCCGGGATCCCCGCTGGCCAGCACGACCGCGTCCGTTCCGGCGGCGACGGCGGCGGCCAGCCGGTCCAGCGCCGGCGCGAGCGGCCCGAGGGCGACGGTGTCGGCGCCGGCCGGCAGGCGTACGGCGGCCAGGTGCCGGGCCGCGCCCACCACCAGCCGGGCCCCGGCGAGCGCGGGCGCGGCGGCGGGGTGCGGCGGCCCCCCTCCGGCGTCGATCCCCACCACGGTCACGGCCGGCCCGGTGCCCCCGGCGGGCGGGCTTCCGGTCACGCCGCCCACCGGCCCGACGAGGCGACGACCCGGTCGCCCGCGAAGTCCACCATCGCCACGTCGACGGTGACGGCGTTCCCGGCGAACCGGAGCAGCACCTGGCGTACCCGCCGGCAGAGCAGGTCACCGGCGGCATCGAGCAACCCGGCGGCCTCCCACAGCTCGTACGCGTGCCGCCCGGTGTTCGCCGCGGCGACCGCCGCCACCAGGTCGGGGTCGCCGCCCGCCTCGGCGGTGACGTCGCCGAGCAGGGACAGGTCCACCTTGGACCGGGTGTAGTGGGTCATCAGGATGCCGGCGGCGAGCTTCGCCAGCTTGCCGGCCATCCCGACGAAGACCACCCCGGTCATCCGGTCGCCGACGGCGGCGGTGACCGCCGCGCCGGTGAAGTCGCCGACCTCGACGAAGCACACCTCGGGCAGCTCCGGCAGCAGCGCGCGGGCGGCCCGCTCGGTACGCCCGCCGGTGCACAGCACCACCGTCCGCTCCCCCTGGGCGGCCATCACGTGCACCGCCTGCACCACGCTCGCCCGCCAGGAGGCGGTGGAGAACGGCCGCACGATGCCGGTGGTGCCGAGGATGGAGATGCCGCCGAGGATGCCGAGCCGCCGGTTGGTGGTCTTGCGGGCCATGATCTCGCCGCGCGGCACGCTGACCACCACCCGGACGCCCACCTCGGCCAGGTCGACCACCTCGGCGACGGCCTGGCCGATCATCCGGCGCGGGGTCTCGTTGATCGCCGGCCCGCCGACGGGCAGCCCGAGACCCGGCTTCGTGACCGTGCCGACGCCCGGCCCGCCGTCGAGCCGCAGCCCGGGCACGTCCCGCCAGCCGACGGTGACGGTCAGCTCGGCGCCGTGCGTGACGTCGGGGTCGTCGCCGGCGTCCTTGACCACCACGGCCTCCGCCGACGTGCCGGCGTGGACCTCGCAGCGGGCCACCGGGAAGCGGACCCGGCGGCCGGCGGGCAGCCCGATCTCCACCTCCCGCTGCGGCACGCCGGTGACCAGGGCGGTCACCGCCGCCTTCGCCGCCGCCGTCGCGCAGGCGCCGGTGGTCCAGCCCGTGCGCAGCGCGGTGGGCCGGACCTTCGCCGTACGCGGCAGGTCCGGCTCGCGCAGCGGCGGCTCGGCGTACGTCATCCGGCGTGTCCGTCCCCCGCCGTCCCGCCGGTGGCCCGGGCGCGGCGCAGGTCGGCGCGGGCGGCCGGCTCGGCCCGCCGGAACGTGTGGAAGTGGCCGGGGTGGTAGAGGTGCGAGCGGGTGCCGGCGGCGGCGAGCGCCGGGCCGACCAGGAAGAGGGTGTGCTTCCAGAGCTTGTGCTCCTTGACCGTGGCCTCCAGGTCGCCGAGGGCGCACCGCACCACCAACTCGTCCGGCCAGGTCGCCTGGTACGCCACCACGACCGGGGTGTCGGGCGGGTAGCCGCCGGCCAGCAGCTCGGCCTGCGCCTGCCCGGAGCGGGCGGCGGAGAGGAACAGCGCCATGGTGGTGCCGTGCCGGGCGAACTCGCGGACCCGCTCGCCCGGCGGCATCGGGGTCTTGCCGCCCTCCAGCCGGGTCAGGATCACCGACTGGGCGACCTCGGGGATGGTGAGCTCCCGGCCGACGATCGCCGCGACGGCGGTGAACGACGAGACGCCCGGGACGATCTCGACGGCCAGCCCGAGCGCCCGGCACAGGTCGAGCTGCTCCTGCACCGCGCCCCACAGCGCCGGGTCGCCGGAGTGGATCCGCGCCACGGTCAGCCCCTCGGCGGCGGCCCGCCGGTAGAGCGGCAGCACCCCCTCGATCGGCAGCCGCGACGAGTCGACGATCTCCGCGTCGGGGCGGGCGTGGGCGAGCACGTCGGCGTGCACCAGGCTGGCCGCCCAGACCACCACGTCGGCCGCGCCGATCACCCGGGCGGCGCGCAGGGTCATCAGGTCGGCCGCGCCGGGGCCGGCCCCGACGAACCACACCTTGCCCGTGCTGGTCGGCCCGCCGTCGTCGGCGCGGTCCGTGATCGGCTCGGTGGTCACAGCTTTCCTCCCCTACGGTCCCGGCGGGCGGGGACCAGCAGCGTCGACAGGTACGGCAGGTCGTCGGCGGCGTCGGCGACGGGGCCGATCCGCTCGTCGGGCAGCCCGAGGCCCCGGCCCAGCACGGCATCGCCCAGGCGGCCCTGCCGGCGCAGCTCGGCGACCAGCTCGGCGTGCCGCCGCCAGCCCTTGTAGGCCACGACGGTGCCGGGGCCGGCGAGCGCGTCGGCGAAGAGCGCCAGCCCGGCGGTGGCCGGCAGCAGGGTCAGCGGCTCCCGTCCCTCGCAGAGCGGGACGCCGCTGCGCGCCGCCAGGTCCTGCATGGCGGTGATCCCGGGAACCGTGCGCACCTCGACCGCCGGGCGGCGGGCGCGGACGGTCTGCGCCAGGTAGCCGAAGGTGGAGTAGACGTTCGGGTCGCCGATGGTGGCGAAGGCGATGGCGCGGGCGCCGCCGTCGACCGCCTCCACCACGGCCCGCGCGGCCTCGTCCCACGCCCGTTCCCGGCGCGCGGTCACCCCGCCCCGGTCGTCGAGGGCGAACGGCAGCCGGCGCAGCCGGTCCGGCGCGACGTGCGCGGCCACGGTGGTCTCGGCCCGCCCGGGCGGCGCGTCGCCGTCCGCGGCGAGACGGTCCATCACCGGTACGAACACGAGGTCGGCCTCGGCCAGCACCCGGACCGCCCGGAGGGTGAGCAGTTCCGGGTCGCCGGGACCGACCCCCACCCCGGTCAGCGTCGCGGTGCAGCCGTCCCCGCCCGGCGTCCCGCTGCGCGCGCTCACCGGCTCGCCGCCGTCGTGCCCGGCCACCCGCTCGCCGTGCTCCTGCGCGGTCACCGGCTCGCCGCCTCGACCAGGCGGCGGGCGGCGCGCGGGTGCCCGGCCCAGTGGGTGTGCAGGTAGGAGGCGTGCACCCGGCCGGCGACGAAGCCGTGGTCGGCGCCGTCCCAGCGCCACGCCGGCCGGTCGCCGTGCCCCGGGTCGGTGGCGGTGCGGTGGAACTCGTGGCCGCGTACCGGGTCGCCGGGGCGGTGCAGCGGGGAGCCGGTGACGGCGACGGCGTCCCGGTAGCCGAGGGTGAGCCGGTCGGTCATCCGGGCGGTGAGGTCGAGCCGGCCGCACATGGGCACGCCGTCGAGGGACCGGCCGAGGTAGAGCAGCCCGGCGCACTCGGCGACGACCGGTCCGTCGAAGGCGGCCAGCTCGGCGCGGAGCGTGGCGTTGTCGGCGAGCTGCGGCGCGTACGCCTCGGGGAAGCCGCCGCCGACGACCACCGCGCGGGTGCCGGCAGGCAGGCCGGCGTCGCGCAGCGGGTCGAAGGGGACGACGGCGGCGCCGGCGGCGGCGAGCAGCTCGGCGGTCTCGGCGTAGGAGAAGGTGAAGGCGGGCCCACCGGCGACCGCGACCACCGGGCGCTCGCCGCCGGCGGGGCCGCCGACGGCGGCGGCCGGGTCCCAGGCGGGCGCGGTCAGCGGCCCGGCGGTGCGGGCCAGGTCGAGCACCGCGTCGAGGTCCACGGTGGACGCCACCAGGTCGGCGAGGGCGGCCACGATGGCCAGCGACTCCGGCGCCCGCTCGGCGACGGGCACCAGCCCGAGGTGGCGCGCCGGGGCGGCGACCTCGGCGGCGCGGCTGACCGCCCCGAGCACCGGCACGCCCACCTCGGCGAGGGCGTCGCGCAGCAGGGACTCGTGCCGGGAAGAGCCGACCCGGTTGAGGATCACCCCGCCGATCCGCACGCCGGGGTCGAACGCGGCCATGCCCAGGGCGAGCGCGGCGGCGGAACGGCCCTGCGCGGTGGTGTCCAGCACCAGCAGCACCGGCGCGTCGACGAGCCGGGCGACGTGCGCGGTGGAGGCGTACCCGCGGCGGCCGACCGCGCCGTCGTGCAGCCCCATCACCCCCTCGACCACGGCGATGTCGGCGGGCGTCGGGGTGGCGGCGCCGTGCCGCAGCAGCGGCGCGATCCGCTCCTCGCCGACCAGCCACGGGTCGAGGTTGCGGCCGGGGCGACCGGCGGCGAGCGCGTGGTAGCCGGGGTCGATGTAGTCCGGGCCGACCTTGTGCGGGCTGACGGCCAGGCCACGGCGGCGCAGCGCGGCGAGCAGCCCGGTGGCGACGGTGGTCTTGCCGTGCCCGCTGGCGGGTGCGGCGACCACCACCCGGGGCAGCGCCCACGGCGCCCCCGGCTCGACCGTCACCACTCGATGCCCTTCTGGCCCTTCTGGCCGGCGTCCATCGGGTGCTTGACCTTCGTCAGCTCGGCGACCAGGTCGGCGGCGTCGACCAGGCGCGGGTCGGCGTCGCGGCCGGTGACGACGACGTGCTGGAACCCGGGGCGGTTCACGAGGGTGTCGACCACCTCGTCGACGTCCACCCAGCCCCATTTCATCGGGTAGGTGAACTCGTCGAGCACGTACAGGCCGTAGCGCTCGGCGGCCAGGTCGCGCTGGATCTGCCGCCAGCCCTCCAGGGCGTCGGCGGCGTGGTCGGCCTCGCCGCCACGCTGGATCCAGGACCAGCCCTCGCCCATCTTGTGCCAGGCCACCGGGGCGCCCTGCCCGGTGCGCTCGTGCACCTCGCCGAGGGCGCGGAAGGCGTTCTCCTCGCCCACCCGCCACTTGGCGCTCTTGACGAACTGGAACACCCCGATCGGCAGCCCGGCGGTCCAGGCGCGCAGCGCCAGCCCGAACGCGGCGGTCGACTTCCCCTTCATCTGTCCGGTGTGGACCAGCAGCAGCGGCCGGTTGCGTCGCTGCCGCGTGGTCAACCCGTCGGCGGGCACGTGGGACGGCTTCCCCTGCGGCATCAGGCAACACTCCTGTTCTGCGCCACGGCGGTGGCGGCGGCGAGATCGGTGAGGGGGGCGGTGGCGACCTCGTCGAGCCGGTGGTGGTCGGCGCCGAGTTGGGCGGCGAGGCGGCGGGCCAGGCCGAGGCGGACGGGGCCGCTCTCGCAGTCCACGACGACGCAGGGGGCGCCGGTGGCGGCGAGCACGGCCGCCGCGCGGGCCGACCGGTCGAGCGGGCGCTCCCCGGCGGTGGCGCGGCCGTCGGTGACGACCAGCACCAGGGGGCGGCGGCGCGGATCGCGCAGCCGCTCCACCTGCAGCAGGTCGGCGGCGGCGAGCAGCCCCTCGGCCAGCGGCGTACGCCCGCCGGTGGGCAGCTCGGCCAGCCGCGTCGAGGCCGCGAGCACCGAGGAGGTGGCCGGCAGCAGGGTCTGTGCGGCGGCTCCCCGGAAGGCGACCACCGCGACCTTGTCCCGGCGCTGGTAGGCGTCGGTGAGCAGGGCGAGCACGGCGCCCTTGACGGCGGCCATCCGCGCCCGGGCGCCCATCGAGCCGCTGGCGTCGACCACGAAGAGCACCAGGTTTCCCTCGCGTCCCTCGCGGACGGCCTCGCGGACGTCGTCGGGGCGCAGTCGCAGCGGCCCGGCGACGCGGCCCCTGGCGTGCTGGTGCGGGGCGGCGGCCCGCAGGGTCGCCGGCAGGTGCAGCACGCCGGCCCGGCCGGCCGGCGTGCGCGCCCCGGTGGTGCGCCCCCGCCCGGTGCGGGCGCGGGAGCGTCGGCCGGGCACCCCGTCGCCGATCCCGGGCGCGGTGAGCAGCCGCGCCTTGAGCCCCTGCCGGGGTACGGCCACCGCCTGCCCGCCGGCGCCGGGCCGGCCGTCCGCCGAGCCGGTCGGCCCGGGACCGCCGCCGTCGACCGGGCCTCCGTCGGCCGGGCCGGGCGGGTCGTCGTCGTACCGGCCATGCGCCGGGTCGCCGCTGTCGGGCACCGGGCCTTCGCCACCGTGCGGGCCGGCGGCATCGCCGTGCCCGGGGCCCGGCTCGTCGCGACCGGCCGGCGGTGTCCCGCCGGAGCCGCCGTCGTCCGGGGTGCCGCCGGCGCCGCCTGGGCCGCCGTGCGGGCCGGGACCGCCGGGTCCGCCGGACGGGCCGTCGCCGGGACCGCCGGGGCCGCCCGGGTCGTCGGGATCGTCGTCGCCGGCCCGGTCCAGGGCCTCGTCGAGGCGCTTCTCGTCCAGTCCGGGCGTGTCGAACGGGTCGCGGCGGCGGCGGTGCGGCAGCGCCAGCCGGGCGGCGACCCGGACGTCCTCCACCGTGACCACGTCCCGGCCGTGCCAGGCGGCGTGCGCCAGCGCGGTACGGGCGGTGACGATGTCGGCGCGCATGCCGTCCACGTCGAACGCCGCGCACACCTCGGCGATCCGGCGCAGTGCGGCGTCGGGCAGCAGCACCCGCTCCAGCCGCTGCCGGGCGGCGGCGACCCGGCGGGCGACCTGCGCGTCGGCGTCGGCCCAGCGGGCGGCGAAGCCGGCCGGGTCGGCGTCGGCGGCGAGCCGGCGGCGGACCACCTCGACGCGTACGGCCGGGTCGCGGCTGGCCCCGACCTCCACGGTCAGCCCGAACCGGTCCAGCAGCTGCGGGCGCAGCTCCCCCTCCTCCGGGTTCATCGTGCCGACCAGCAGGAACCGGGACGCGTGGCTGACCGAGACGCCCTCCCGCTCCACGTGGCAACGGCCCATCGCCGCGGCGTCGAGGAGCAGGTCCACCAGGTGGTCGTGGAGCAGGTTGACCTCGTCGACGTAGAGCACGCCGCGGTGGGCGGCGGCGAGCAGGCCCGGCTCGAAGGCGCGGACGCCCTCGCCGAGCGCCTTCTCCAGGTCGAGCGAGCCGACCACCCGGTCCTCGGCCGCGCCGACCGGCAGCTCCACCAGCCGGGCGGGACGCCGCTCGGCGGCCGGCCCGTCGGGGTGCGGGCCGTCCGGGCAGGACGGGTCGGGGGCGGCGGGGTCGCAGGCGAAGCGGCAGCCGGCCACCCGGTCCACGGGCGGCAGCAGCGCGGCCAGGGCCCGCACGGCCGTCGACTTGGCGGTGCCCTTCTCGCCGCGGACGAGCACCCCGCCGATCGCCGGGGAGACCGCGTTGAGCAGCAGGGCGAGCCGCATGTCGTCCATGCCCAGCACCGCGCTGAACGGGTAGGTGGTCATGAGCGTTCCTCCAGGTCGCCCTCGCTGGCCAGGTACGTCTCGCGGAGCCGGTCCAGGGTGGTCGGCTCGGGCGCGGCCCACAGGCCCCGGTCGGCCGCCTCGAGGAGCCGCTCGGTGATGCCGCGCAGCGCCCACGGGTTCGACTGCTCCAGGAACTCCCGGGTGGTCTCGTCGAAGACGTACGCGGCGGCGAGGTGCTCGTACATCCAGTCGTCGACGACGCCGGCGGTGGCGTCGTAGCCGAACAGGTAGTCCACGGTCGCGGCCAGCTCGAACGCGCCCTTGTAGCCGTGCCGGCGCATCGCGGCGATCCACTTCGGGTTGACCACCCGGGCCCGGAACACCCGCCGGGTCTCCTCGCCGAGGGTGCGGGTGCGCACGTCGTGCGGCATCGCCGAGTCCCCCACGTACGCGGCCGGGGCGGCGCCGGTGAGGTGACGGACCATCGCCACCATCCCGCCGTGGTACTGGAAGTAGTCGTCGGAGTCGACGATGTCGTGCTCGCGGGTGTCCTGGTTCTTCACCGCCACCGCGATCCGGGCGAAGGAGCGTTCCATGTCGGCGCGCGCCTCCCGCCCGTCCAGCCCCCGGCCGTAGGCGTAGCCGCCCCAGACGGCGTACACCTCGGCGAGATCGGCGTCGCTGCGCCAGTTGCGGGAGTCGATCAGCGGCAGCAGCCCGGCCCCGTACGCGCCCGGCTTGGAGCCGAAGACGCGGGCGGTGGCCCGCCGCTCGTCGCCGTGCTCGGCGAGGTCGGCGGCGACGTGTGCGCGGACGAAGTTCTGCTCGGCCGGCTCGTCCAGGGCGGCGACCAGCCGCACCGCGTCGTCGATGAGCGCGACCACGTGCGGGAAGGCGTCCCGGAAGAAGCCGGAGATCCGCACGGTGACGTCGACGCGGGGGCGGCCCAGCTCGGCCGGCGGCACCACCTCGACGCCGGTGACCCGGCGGGAGCGGTCGTCCCAGGTGGGGCGGCAGCCGAGCAGCGCGAGCACCTCGGCGACGTCGTCACCCTGGGTGCGCATGGCGCTGGTGCCCCAGACGGTCAGGCCGACGGAGCGCGGGTACTCGCCGGTGTCGGCGAGGTGCCGGGCGAGCAGCGAGTCGGCCAGGGCCACCCCGACGTCCCAGGCGTTGCGGCTGGGGATCGCCTTGGGGTCGACGGAGTAGAAGTTCCGGCCGGTGGGGAGCACGTTGACCAGGCCCCGGGTGGGCGAGCCGGACGGGCCGGGCGGCACGAAGCGCCCGTCGAGCGCGCCCACCACCCGGTCGATCTCGTCGGTCGTGCGGTCCAGCCGGGGCACCAGCTCGGTGGCGGCGAAGCGGAGCACGGCGGCGGCGTCCGGGACGGCCCGGCCGGTGACCTCCTCGACCACGGCGTCGACCTTGTCGGTGTCCCAGCCGAGGGTCTCCATGCCGACGACCAGCCGGCGCGCGAGGGCCTCGATCAGGTCGACGGCGTCGGCGGCGGTGCCGGCCGGCCCGTCGACGGTGTCGGTCAGCGCCTCGGGCAGCGCCAGCCGCTGGCCCGGCGCGGCGAGCAGCGCCTGCTCGTCGAGGCCGTACGCGGCGGCGAGGGCCTGGCGCAGGCCGGGCAGGGCGCGGGCGCCGCCCCAGACCTGCGGGGCGCGCAGCACAGCGAGGACGAGGTTGACCCGGGGCTCGCCGGTGGGCGCGGCGGCGAGGATGTGCAGGCCGTCGCGGATCTGCACGTCCTTGACCTCGCAGAGGTACCCGTCGAGGTGCAGCACGAAGTCGTCGAAGTCCTCGGCGGCCGGCATGTCCTCGGCGTGCAGGTCGTGGTGCAGCTCGGCGGCGCGCACCAGGGCCCAGATCTGCGCCTGCACGGTGGGCACCTTGGCGGGGTCGAGCGCCTGCACGGTGGCGTACTCGTCGAGGAGTTGCTCCAGCTTCGCCAGGTCGCCGTACGTCTCGGCGCGGGCCATCGGCGGCACCAGGTGGTCGACGACGACGGCGTGCGCGCGGCGCTTGGCCTGGGTGCCCTCGCCGGGGTCGTTGACGATGAACGGGTAGACCAGCGGCAGGTCGCCGAGGACGGCGTCGGGGGCGCAGTCGGCGGCCAGCCCGAGACCCTTGCCGGGCAGCCACTCCAGGGTGCCGTGCTTGCCCAGGTGCACCACCGCGTCCGCGCCGAAGCCGCCGTCGGTGGCGGGCGCGGCCAGCCAGCGGTACGCGGCCAGGTAGTGGTGGCTGGGCGGCAGGTCCGGGTCGTGGTAGATGGCGATCGGGTTCTCGCCGAAGCCGCGCGGCGGCTGGATCAGCAGCACCACGTTGCCGAAGCGCAGCCCGGCCAGCACGATGTCCCCGCCGTCGGTGTAGAGCCCGCCGGGCGGCTCCCCCCAGTGGGCGAGCATCCGCTCCCGCAGCTCCGCCGGCGCCTGGTCGAACCAGCGCCGGTACGTCCCCCCGGGCACCCGCGCCTCGGCGGCGGCGAGCTGTTCCGGGGTGAGCCACTCGACGTCGTGTCCCCCGGCGGCGATGAGGGCGTGGATGAGCGCGTCCCCGTCGTCGGGCACCGGGGCGTCGCCGAGGTGGTAGCCGGCCTCGGCGAGGGCGGCCAGCAGCCGGACCGCCGAGGCCGGGGTGTCCAGGCCGACGGCGTTGCCGACCCGGGAGTGCTTCGTCGGGTAGGAGCTGAGCACGACCGCGAGCCGCTTGTCGGCGTTGGGCACGTGCCGCAGCCGGGCGTGCCGCACGGCGATGCCGGCCACCCGGGCGGCCCGCTCCGGGTCGGCGACGTAGCCGGAGAGCCCGTCGGCGTCGATCCGCTTGAACGAGAACGGCACGGTGACGATCCGGCCGTCGAACTCGGGGATGGCCACCTGCATCGCGGCGTCCAGCGGGGACAGTCCGGCGTCGCTGCCGGCCCACTGCTCGCGGGTGCTGGTGAGGCAGAGCGCCTGGATCACCGGCACGTCGAGGGCGGCGAGCGCCCCCACGTCCCAGGCGTCCTCGTCGCCCCCGCCGGAGGCGTCGGCGGCGACCGTGCCGCCGGCGGCGAGCACGGTGACCAGCAGGGCGTCGCAGCGGCCGAAGAGCCCGAGCGGTCCCGCGCCGGCGGTGAGGCCGCGCAGCGAGCCGCAGAAGATCGGTAGCGGGTTGCCGCCGGCCGCGTCGACGGCGTCGGCGAGGGCGTCGACGAAGCCGGTGTTGCCGGCGAGGGCGTGCGCCCGGTAGAAGACGATCCCGACGGTCGGCCGGTCGGGCCGCACGGGACGGTCACCGTGGACGCCGTACGTCGGGGTCGGCGCGGGCGGGGCGAACCCCTCGCCGGTGAGCAGCACCGTGTCGGAGAGGAACCGGGCGAGCTGGGCGAGGTTCCCGGGGCCGCCCTCGACCAGGTAGGCCAGCGCCTGGGTGGCCACCCCGGCGGGGACGGTGGAGGCCGCCATCAGTTCCGCGTCCGGCAGGGCCTCGCCGCTGAGCACGACCGTGGGCACGCCGGAGGCCAGCACCGTGGCGAGCCCGTCCGGCCACGCCTGCCGGCCGCCGAGCAGGCGTACGACCGCGAGGTCCACGCCGTCGAGCAGCGCGGGCACGGCGTCGGCGGCGACCCGGGCGGGGTTGGCGAGGCGGTAGTCGGCGCCGCTGGCGCGGGCGGCGAGCAGGTCGGTGTCGGCGGTGGACAGCAGCAGGATGCGCACGGACGGCTCCGGAGAGTGACGCCCGGATCGACGCGAGGACGATCGGGCGGTACGAGGGGTGGGCGCGGTTCAGCGGGTACGGCGGGCCGGGAAGCGGCTCACCGGCGGGCCGGCGGGGTCGGGCGGCGCGGTGCGGGCGTCAGGGACGGGCGACGCGTCCGACCGCTGCGGGGCGGCCGGGGGCGGGCACACCACGGCCGGCCGGACGCGCGGCGCGGCGGCCGGACGGGGCTGCGGAAACGCGGCTGCTCGCCGGCGCGCTGGCGCGGCCGGGCACGATGCGACGATGATCGTCGATGGCGGAGACGCGGTGCGTCATCGGGTCCTCCTCGGGTGTCCACGCCCTGGGGTCACTCCCGACGGCCGAAGTATCCTGGCTCCCGGATCGACGCTCACCCCCGGTCTTCCAACCGCGCACGCACGGCCGTGACTCACGAGGGGGGATCGCTCCCCGGTGACAGTGGCGGGACCGCGCCGGAATCGCACCGGCTTCCTTCACTGCCGTCAGGCCGCGAATGCTGCCACACCCCCGGTCCCCAGGTCAACGCGACGGGATCGGACGCCGACCCGCCGGGCCGGCGCGGCGTGCGCGACGGTCGACGTCACCTCACCGGTCGGCGAGCCCCGACTCGTAGCCCGCGATCACCAGTTGCGCCCGGTCGCGGACGCCCAGCTTCGTCAGCAACCGGCCGATGTGCGTCTTGACGGTGCCCCGGCTGAGGTGCAGGTGCTGCTCGATCTCGGTGTTGGACATCCCACGGGTGATCAACGTCAACACCTCCCGCTCCCGCGGGGTCACCCCGTCGAGCCGTCCCGGCACCCGTCGGGCCGCCGGCATCCGGGTGAACTCGGCGATGAGCCGACGGGTGACGCTGGGGGCCAGCAGCGCCTCGCCCGCGGCGACCACCCTGATCGCGTCGAGCAGCCGGACGGGGGACGTGTCCTTGAGCAGGAAGCCGCTCGCCCCGGCCCGCAGCGCCCGGTACACGTGATCGTCGAGGTCGAAGGTGGTGAGGACGAGCACCCGGGGCGCGTCCCGGCCGGCGGTGACCTGCTCGGTGGCGGTGATGCCGTCCATCTCGGGCATCCGGACGTCCATCAGCACCACCTCGGGCGCGTACGTCCCCGCGAGTTCGACGGCCGCCCGGCCGGTGCCCGCCTCGGCCACCACGGTCATTCCCGGGGTGGCGTCGACCAGCAGCCGGAGGGTGCCGCGCAGCAGCACGTCGTCGTCGGCCAGGAGCACGCGTACGGGCTCACCCATCGTCCGACACCGCCGGAGTGAACGGCAGCCGGGCGCGCACGGCGAAGCCGCCGCCGGGCTCGACGCCGGCCTCCAGGGCACCGCCGTGCATCACGGCACGCTCGCGCATGCCCCGCAGCCCGTGGCCGGGCGGCCCGACGGCGCGCCCCGACCCCCCGTCGTCGACGACGGCGACCGCCAGCACCCCGGGCTCGACCGCCACGGCGAGCCGACAGCGGGTCGGGCCGGCGTGGCGCAGCACGTTGGTGAGCGCCTCCTGCACGATGCGGTACGCCGAGGCCTGCACGGCCGCGGGCACCCGGGTCAGGTCGGCCGCCCCGTCGACGTCGACGGTGACACCGGCGGACCGGACGGCCTCGACCAGCCGGTCGAGTTCGGCGAAGCTCGGCGCGGTGTCGGCCGGGTCGCGCAGCGCGCCGAGCACGACCCGGATGTCGTCGAGCGCGCTCCGGCTGACCCGCTCGATCGTGCCCAGGGCGGCCCGGCCCTGCTCGGGATGGCTGTCCGCCAGGTGGTTGGCGACGGCCGCCTTCATGGCGATCAGGCTGAGGCTGTGCCCGACCACGTCGTGGATGTCCCGGGCGATGCGCAACCGTTCCTCGGCCACCGCCTGGTCGGCACGCGACGCGGCGAGTTGGGCGACGTGACGTCGACGGGCGCGCACCGCGCGGGCGAGCGCCCACGAAGCGGCGACGACGGTCGCGGCGTAGAGCAGGACCGGAACCGGCGTGGCGGCGAACGACTCCTCCCCCGCCCGGGTCGGGACGATCGGCAGCCCGGGGACCGTGCCGCCCGCCAGCCCCGCGCCCGTGAGGGCGGCCAGCACCACGACGAGCGCCGACACGCCGTCCCGGGTGGAGGTGGCCAGCGCGACCGGGTAGAGCGCGAACGCGACCGCGAACACCACCGCGTCGCCGGCCACCCCGACGGCGACCGCCACCGCCCCCGCCAGCACCACGACGGCGAGCACCGGCGCCGGCCAGCGCCGGCGGACGGCGAGCGGAGCCCCGAACAGCACCGCCAGGCCACCGGCGAGCGCCGGGGCGCCGGGCGTCCGGAACACCGTGAGGAGCACGAGGGCGACGCCCACCAGCGCGTCGAACGCCATCAACTGCCGCAGCCCGAGCCGCCCCGAGGTGACCACCGGACCACCGTATCCACCGGCCGGCCGCCGGGCGTCGGACCACGGTCCGATCCCGGGTTCGGACCACGATCCGATGTGCGGGGTCCCCGACCGGCCGAAACTCCGACCATGATCACGCGACTCCTCGTCCTGGCCGGTGCGGTGGCGCTCGCCGCGCCGCCCGCCCCGGCGGCCCCGGCCGCGCCCCCGGCCGGGATCGGCGCCGCCGCCGTCGACGCCGCCGTCCGCCAGTACCGCGACGCCACCGGGCTGCCCGGCGCCGCGGTGGCCGTCACCCGGGGGACCGAGGTGGTGCACGCCGCCGGGTACGGCCGCACCCCCGCCGGCGACCCGATCACGGCGCGCACCCCGATGGCCGTGGCGTCGGTGAGCAAGTCGTTCACCGCCCTCGCCGTGATGCAGCTGGTCGAGGCGGGCCGGGTGGAACTCGACGGCCCGGTCCACCGGCACCTGCCGGAGTTCACGATGGACGACCCCCGGGCGGCCCGGATCACCGTGCGGCAGCTGCTCGACCAGACCTCCGGGATGTCGGACACGACGTTCCCCGCGTTCAGCAGGCGGCAGCCGGGTTCGCTGCGGGAGGCCGTCGCGGGGATGCGTACGGCCCGGTTGGCCGCCGTCCCCGGCACGAGGTGGGAGTACCACAACCCGAACTTCCAGGTGGCCGCGCGACTGGTCGAGGTGGTCAGCGGGCTGCCGTTCGACGAGTACCTGCGGACGCGGGTCTTCGCCCCGCTCGGCATGACCGACAGTCGCACCCTCGACGTGGCCGCCGACCTGCCGTCGAGCGCGCGCGGCCACCTCATGATCCTCGGCAGGCCGGTCGCCCTGCCCGAGCCGCCGGCCTTCGGCAACGGCTCCGGCGGGGTGCTCAGCTCGGCGCACGACATGGCGGCGTGGCTGATCGCGCAGGGCAACCAGGGCCGCGGTCCGGAGGGCACGGCGGTCGTCTCCCCGGCGGGCCTCGCCACGCTGCACCGCCCGTCCGCGGTCTCCGACGCCTACGCCCTCGGCTGGTTCGTGGAGAAGACCGGGTCGGGGGCGCCGATGATCGCGCACAGCGGCGACCTGTTCACCTCGACGGCGTACCAGGCGCTGCTGCCCGCGTCCGGCTACGGGGTCGCGGTCATGGCGAACACCGGACTGGCGTACGGCCACGCGTCGGCCCTCGCCGAGCGGCTCATCGCGCTGATCGAGGGAACGCCGGCGTCCTCGGCGGGCACGCCGCTCGTGGTCGTCGACGCCGTGCTGCTGGTGCTGGCGGTCGCCTCCGCCGCACTCGCCGGCCTGGGCGTGCTCCGGTCACGCCGCTGGGCCACCGGCCGGCCGGTACGCCCCTGGACGCTGGTGCGGCTGCTTCCGCTGCTCGCGCCGCTGCCGCTGCTCGCCTCGATCCACCGGGTGGTCGGTTGGCTCTACCGGGGTCGTGACGTCGCCTGGATCCAGGTGGCGTACATCTATCCGACGTTCATGGTGCTGCTGGTCACCGCGACGCTCGGCTGCGCCGCCGTCCTCGTGGCCCGGCTCGTCGGACTCGGACGTAGCAGGCGCGGCTGACGACAGCGCCTCCGGTCTACGATCTACGGCGGCGGGCGGATGTCCACCATCGACGGAGAGGAGCACGTCATCATCGACATGGCGTTTCAGCACCTCGCCGGGCGTGTCTGGATCTGCCCCGGGGACCCGGATCCGGCCAGCGTGCAGGCCGGCGTCGCGCTGGTCGCCGACGAGCGGGGCAGCGTGCTGGTCGACGCGGGGCAGAGCCCCGCGCACGCCCGGGAGATCCGGTCCGCGCTGGCCGCCGCCGGGTTGCCCCCGCCCCGCTGGCTGGTCTACACGCACCACCACTGGGACCACGTGTGGGGCGCCTGCGCCTGGCCCGACGTGGAGATCGTCGGCCACGTCGCCGGCGAACGGCTGCTGCGCGAGGAGGCGGCCCGGCCGTGGAGCCACCGGTACCTGCGGGAGCAGGTGCGGGCGAACCCGCGGCTCGGCCCGAGTTTCCGGGCCCGGGCGCTGGCGGTCGACTCGTGGGACGGCTTCGCGGTGCTGCCGCCGACCCGGACCTTCACCGACGAGTTGGAGCTGCCGGTCGGCGTACGGGTGCGGCACGTCGGGGGCGCCCACGCGCCGGACTCGACGGTGGTGGCGGTGCCGGACTCGGGCGTGCTGCTGCTCGGCGACTGCTTCTATCCGCCGCCGGCGCACCTGCGCACCCCCGAGGACCAGCCCGACCTCGCCCTGGTACGCCGGCTGCTGGCCGACGACGTCCACTGGTACGTCGCGAGCCACCAGCCGCCGATGACGCTGGACGAGGCACGCGCGGCGGTCGCCGCCGCCCGGTGACGCCGCGGCGGCGCCACGCTCAGCGGACGCGGCGCTCCGGGTGGGCCCGGTTCCAGGCCCGCATCCGCTCCGGGTAGCCGGTGCGGGCGGCCTCGTACAGCGGCACCGCGTGCTTGCGGGCGATCGACCCGGCGGCGCGCGGCGAGCCGGTGCGGCGGCGGATCCACTCGCCGTCGTGGGCGATCGCCACCACGGTGGTGTCGGTCGCCGTGGTCTCCGGCTCCAGGTAGAACTCCACGCCCCGGCGGCTGGTGACGAACGCCTCCAGCGCGGCCAGGTCCTCGCGGGTGGCCTCGCGGTCGAGCTTCGTGGGGGCCGCGTCGGTGCCGCGCGGCCGTCGACTGAACCAGCCCATCCCCCGCTCCTCTCCTCGGCGTCCTCCCAGTGCAGCACCGTTTCCTGGGACGCGGCTGCGAGCCGGGTGTGAGTGCCCTGCGGAGGTGCCGCGTCAGCGGGCCGGCGGGCGGGTGGCCGGCACCAGGGCGAGGGTGGGCAGCAGCAGCACCGGCACCACGAGCAGGGCGGGCAGCGTGCCGACCCGGTCGCCGAGCAGGCCGAGCAGCGGCGGGCCGGCGAGGAACGCCGTGTAGCCGATCACGGCGACCACGCTGACCCGGGCCGGCGCCCGCCGCTCGTCGTCGGCCGCCGCGCTCATCCCGACCGGGAAGCCGAGCGACGCGCCGATCCCCCAGAGCGCGACGCCGGCAACCGCCACCGGCCCGGAGCCGGCGAGCACCGCCACGCCCGCGCCGACGGTGGCGAGCAGGATCGTGCCGGACAGGACGGGCACCCGGCCCCACCGGTCCAGCGCGACGGTGCCCGCCGTGCGGCCCAGGGTCATGCCGACGACGAAGACCCCGAACACGGCCGCCCCGGCCGCCTCGCTGAGGCCGTGTCCGTCGATGAAGGCGACGGCGAGCCAGTCGTTGGCGCTGCCCTCGGCGAACGCCGACACCAGCACCAGCAGGCCGATGAGCAGCGTGCGCGGCTCCCGCCAGGCGGCGAGCAGGTCGCGGCGGCGCTCGGCCGGGGCCGCCGACGCGGAGGCGGTGCCGCTCTCGGCCGCCGGCAGGAACGACCGGACGGCCAGCAGCGTGCCGCAGAGCACCACCGCCGCCAGCGCGGCGAGGTGCGCCGCGACCGGCAGGCCGAGGCGGGCCGCCCCCGCGCCGAGCCCGGCGCCGGCCACGGAGCCGAGGCTCCACGCGGCGTGGAAGCGCGGCATGATCGTGCGTCCGAGCCGCCGCTCGACCGCCGCACCCTCGACGTTCATGGCGACGTCGCAGATGCCGGAGCCGTAGCCGAGAGCGCACAACCCGACCGCGACCCCGACCAGGGAACCGGCCGGGGCGGCGACCCCGGCCACGGTCAGGCCGGCCGCGACGAGCAGGCAGCCGAGGGCCACCGTGCGGGCCGCCCCGAGCCGCTGGGCCACCAGGCCGGCGGTGGGCATCGCGAGCAGCGCGCCGACGGACATGGCGAGCAGGAGCAGCCCGAGCCGGCCCGCGCTGAGCCCCAGCGCGTCCCGGACGGCGGGCACCCGGGAGAACCAGGTGGCGACGGCCAAGCCGTTGAGCGCGAACACGACCGCCACGCCGGTGCGGGCGGCCAGCACCGCCCGGGGTACGGCCGGGGTCGGCGCGGCGGGCGGGGCGGTGGTGCGGCTCACGGTGGCGTCCTCTCGCCTCGGGCGGTCTGCCGCACGATCCCACACCTGAGAGCGCTGCCAGGACAATCGCCTGCCACCCCTTACCGTCGCCGACGCGCGAGGGAGATGATGCGCGTCGACCGTCCGCGCCGGGACGGCGACCACGGGGAGGACAGGTATGACGACGGCTGGCCGACCGCCCACACTCGACGACGTCGCCCGGGCGGCGGGCGTCTCCCGGGCCACCGCCTCGCGGGTGATCGCCGGCACCGGCTACGCCTCGCCCACCGCCCGCGACCGGGTCACCGCCGCCGCCGACCGGCTCGGGTACGCACCGAACCTGGCCGCCCGCGCGCTGGTCCGGGGCACCGGTGTGCGGCTGGTGGTCGCGGTGTGCGGCGTCGCCCCGACCGTCCTCGACGACCCGTACGTCGACCGGGTGGTCGGCGCGGCCGCCCGGGTCTGCGCGCCGTACGGGCTCGGGGTCGCGCTGCACTGGCTCCCGAGGCGGGAGCCGGCCGGGCTGCGCCGGCTGGCCGAGGACCGCAGCGTCGGCGGGATCATCCTGGTCAACACCACCGAGGCGGTGCTCCGGGCGGTCCCGGCGGCGCTGCGCGGCCGGGTGGCCTCGATCGGCATCGGTTCCGCCCTCGTACCCGCCTTCGACGTGGACAACGGCGGCGGCACGGAGGCCGTGGTGCGGCACCTGTACGCCACCGGCCGCCGCCGCATCGCGATGGTGACCGGCCCCCGCTGGCTGTCCTGCGCCGGCCGGTCGGTGGGCGCCTACCGCCGGGTGGTGCGCGACGCGGGCCTGCCGGTGCGGCTGGTGCCGGGGGACTTCAGCGCGGGCCGGGGCCGGGCGGCGGCCCGGGAGGTGCTGGCGCGCTGGCCGGACACGGACGCGATCGTCGGGATCAGCGACGCCACCGCGCTCGGGGTGATCGACGGGCTGCGCGGCGACGGCGTCCAGGTGCCCGGGGACATCGCCGTCACCGGCTTCGACGACATCCCGCTCGCCGCGATGACCACCCCCGCGCTGACCACGGCGACGCACCCGGTGGGGCGGATCGCCACGGCGGCGGCGACCGCCGTGCTGGCCGGACGGCCGGTGCCGCCGGCGACGGTGTTCCCGTCCCGGCTGGTCCGCCGGGTCAGCGGGTGAGCCGGCCCGGCAGGGCCGCTGACCGCGCCGGAGGCGGCCCGGCAGGGTTAACCCCGGGGCAGCGGGGTAACCGCTGGCGCCCACCCCCGCCGAGGACGAGGAGCGGTGATCCCGTGGCCGAACCCGCCGCGCCGCACCGGCAGCCGGAGGAGAACCCACGGCACGGCCGGCTCACCGCGCGTCCGGCGCCACCCGTCACCCGGGCGGCCACCGGCATGGTGACGCTGACCGACGCCGACGGCGGTCCGCTGGCGATGGTGTACGCCCCGGAGCCGGTCGACGGCCGCCCGTACCGGCTGGTGCTGCTGCTGCACGGGGCCGGCGGCTCGGCCCGGCAGGGCCTGGACCTGCTGCTGCCGGTCGCCGACGCGCACCAACTGCTGCTGGTGGCCCCGCAGGCGGCGTCGAGCAGCTGGGACCTGATCGTGGAGGGCTTCGGGGTGGACGTCCGACGGATCGACGGGCTGCTGGCCACGGCCTTCGCCGGTTACCCCGTCGGGCAGGTGGCGTTCGGCGGGTTCTCCGACGGCGCCTCGTACGCCCTCTCGCTGGGCCTGACCAACGGCGACCTGGTCGACGCGGTGGTGGCCTTCTCCCCCGGCTTCGCCGCGCCGCTGGTCACCCACGGCCGCCCCCGCGTCTACGTCTCGCACGGCGCCGACGACCCGGTCCTGCCGGTCGACGTGTGCAGTCGCCGCCTGGTGCCCCGGCTGCGTTCGCTCGGCTACGACGTGACCTACGACGAGTTCGCGGGCCCGCACGAGGTGCCCGGCGACATCCGCCACCGCGCCGCCGACTGGCTGACGATCACCGAGTGAGCCGCCCCTCCCGCCGACAGCGGCGGCTCAGCCGTGATGGCCGTGATGGCCGTGCTGAATCGGCAGTGTGCGGGCCACTGACGCCTCGGTCCCGGGCTTCACGATCACGAACTGGCCCATCATGCCCTCGTCCTCGTGCCGGAGGATGTGGCAGTGGTACATGTAGGGCGTCTTCGGATCGGTGAAGTGACCGAAGTGGACAGCGAGCCGCACCGTCGACTTGCCGGGGACGAACACCGTGTCCTTCGGGCCCTGCAGGTACGCCGGCGGCTGCTTCCCGTCGGTGTCCAGGATCCGGAACGCCACCTCGTGGATGTGGAAGTTGTGCGCGTACACGGTGTTTTCGACGTGCCAGATCTCCCGTGCCCCCGCGGGCACGACCTCGTCGATGCGGGCCATGTCCATCTCCCGCCCGTTGATCTCGTCGCTGCCGCTGAGCCGGAACCTGCGCTCCCGGGCGCCGGCGGGCACCTCGACAGGCGGCGTGATGGCCAGCCGCTGCGGCACCGCCGGCCGCGGCGCGAGCGTGTCCGCCGCGAGGAACTTCAGCAGGTCGTAGTCTCCTTCGTCGATGCCGTGGTCGCCGGTGACGCTGCGCAGCACGACCTGGTCCCGCGGGGCGAACTCGACCACGATCTCCAGCCGCTCGCCCGGGCTCACCTGCACGCGGTCGACCGTCACCGGCGCCGCCAGCAGCCCGGCGTCGGTGCCGATCACCTGGAAGCGACGCCGGTCGGCGAACTCGACGTTGTACATCCGGGCGTTGGAGCCGTTGAGGATGCGCAGCCGCAGCAACGTGGTGGTGACCTCGAAGAAGGGGTCGTAGACCCCGTTGACCAGGATCTGGTCGCCGATGAAGCCCCACGTCGGCTTGGGGTCCTCCAGCAGCGCGCCGCCCGGGTCGAGGATCTTGTCCTGGAGGATGAGCGGAACGTCGTCGACGCCGTAGGTCGAGGGTAGTCCCAGTGCGGCCGTCTCAGAGTCGTCGACGAGAAAGAGGCCGGCCAGGCCGCGGTAGACGTGCTTGGCGGTGCTGCCGTGCAGGTGCGGGTGGTACCAGGATGTGGCGGCCGGCTGGTCGATGGTCCAATGCGGAGCCCAGGTGCGGCCCGGCTCGATCATCTGGTGGGGGCCGCCGTCCATCACGGCGGGCAGCCGCATGCCGTGCCAGTGCACGGTGCTCGTTTCGCCGAGCTGGTTGTGCACGCGCATCGCGACGCGGTCGCCCCGCTTCGCCCGTACTGTCGGGCCGAGGAGTGCGCCGTTGAATCCCCACGTCGTGGTCCGCTTGCCGGGCAGCAGCTCGGCCTGCCCCTGCTGCATCCGCAACGAGAACTGCTTCGTCCCGTCCTTCGCCGTGGTCGGTTCCAGCAACGGCGGCACCCTCAACCGGTTGGCGAAACTCAGGGTGCCGGAGTTTCCCTTCGACCCCGAACCGGGGCTTCCACATCCGCTCAGGGCGGCCAGACCGGCGAGCACAAGAAGATCACGACGCTTCACGGTGACGATCATCCTTGCGGCTGCGCCGCGCGACATCGGGGACCGACCCCGACCACACCCGGAGAGATCGACCGGGGAAACCCTTGCCGGGCGGTCAGCCGGCACGAGCGTTCGCCTACGCTCGGCCGCATGGATCCGCTCACCGGGCTGCTCGACGGGCCGCGGGCCCGGGGCGCCTTCCTGCTCCGGTCGCTGCTGGATCCCCCGTTCGCGCTGCGCATCGAGGACCGCGCCCCGCTGACCGTGGTCGCCCTGGTCCGCGGCGCGGCCTGGGTGGTGCCCGACGACGGCGCACCCGCCGCGCTGGGGCCGGGCGACGTGGCGGTGCTGCGTGGGCCCGACGGCTATCTCGTGGCGGACGACCCGGCCACCCCGCCGCAGGTGGTCATCCATCCCGGGCAGCGGTGCACCACGCTGCGCGGGGAGCCGCTGGCCGAGACGATGTCGCTGGGCGTACGCACCTGGGGCACGGGCTCGGACGGCGCGACCGTGCTGCTGACCGGCACCTACCAGCTTCCCGGGGAGCTGAGCCGGCGGCTGCTCACCGCCCTGCCGCCGCTGCTCGTGGTCGGGGGCGAGGAGTGGCACAGCCCGCTGGTGCCCCTGCTCGCCGAGGAGGTCACCCGGGACGCGCCAGGCCAGGAGGCGGTCCTCGACCGGCTGCTCGACCTGGTGCTGATCGCCGCGCTGCGCACCTGGTTCGCCCGGCCCGGGGCCGCGCCCGCCTGGTACGTCGCCGCGGCCGATCCGGTGGTCGGCCCGGCGCTGCGGCTGCTCCAGAACGACCCGGCCCGGCCGTGGACGGTCGCCTCCCTCGCGGCCGAGGTGGGCGTCTCCCGGGCGGCGCTGGCCCGCCGGTTCACGGAGCTGGTCGGCGAGCCGCCGATGACGTTCCTGACCGGGTGGCGGCTGGCGCTCGCCGCCGACCTGCTCCGCGAGCCGGACGCCACCCTGGGCGCGGTCGCCCGCAAGGTCGGCTACGGCAGCCCGTTCGCGCTGAGCACGGCGTTCCGCCGGGTCCGCGGGGTCACCCCGCGCGACCACCGCCTCGCCACCTCCTGACCGGCAGAAACGGCAGCCTGGGCCAAACCTTCAGGATATCGATTTCGGCGATTTCCGACCTCAGCCGAAGGGGACAGCGGGCCGGTAAGATCGGCGACTTCGTTGTGACTGATCGCTGACTGATGGTAGTGATCTGGATCACACACACTATGCCCATGAATACGGGACTCATCCGCGGCAGGACACTCCGCGGCGCGGCGTGTCTCGTTCTGGCGGCCGCGCTGACCGGCTGCATGCAACTGAATCTCGGACTGACCGTCAACGCCGACGACACGGTCGACGGCCAACTCCTGCTGACCGCCCAGAAGAGCGTGCTGACCTCGGGCAACCGCACCGTCGAGGCCGGCTTCGCCGAGCTGCGGAAGAACATTCCCGCCCTGCCGTCGGGCGAGGAGACCCGCTACGAGGACGCCAAGCTCTTCGGTTCCCAGATCACCTATCGGAACACCCCGCTGCGCGATTTCAACAGCGAGAGCGTGCGGCTCGTCCGGGAGGACGATCTCTACCGCTTCACCCTTCCCCTCGACCCGAAGAAATACGGCGGGAAGGTGGCGGAACAGAATCCGCAGAATCAGCAGGCGTTCATGCGGTTGATGTCGTTCGAGATATCGGTGACCTTCCCCGGCCGGGTCCTCGACACCAACGGCACGGTCAACGGCCGGTCGGTCAGTTGGAAGGTCGGCAGCAACCAGGAGAAGCCGACCGAACTGCGGGCGGTCGCGGAGGCCCCGCCGAGGCCGTCGGCCTCCCCTGCGGCGGGCGACGACGGCGGCGGCGCGTTCCCCTGGCTGCTGGTCGCCGGCGCGGCAGCGCTCCTGCTGCTCGCCGCCGTCGTGGTCGTCCTGCTGCTGCGGCGTACGCGCCGGCCGGCGCCGGCGGCCGGCGGCCCGGTCGTGCCGACCCAGGCGACCGGCCCGACGGCCGCGCCGGGCCAGACGACCGGCCCGACGGCCGCGCCGGGCCAGTCGCCCGGTGACCCGACGGCGGCCGGCCCACCGGGGCCCGCCTGAGGCCCCCACCCCTTCCCGCCCGCCGCCCGCCGGCGGCGGACCGGGCCCGTCGGAGACTCCCCGGAGCCGCCGGCCTCACCACCACCACACCCCGGTCGCACCACCGCACAACCGAAGGGAGATCGGCGATGAACGATCTCTTCACCTGGGCCGCCCTGGGCAGCCTCACCGGCGCGAGCGCCGCGACGCTGCTCGCCACCAACGTCATCGGCGGGCTGATCGGCCCGAGCGGCGACAAGGCCCGCAAGTGGATCGCGCTGGGCATCGCGCTCGCGCTGTCCTACCTCACCGCGGCGTTCGCCACGGACGCCGGCGCCGAGAAGTGGATCATCGCGTTCTTCAACGGGCTGGTCATCTTCTCCGCCGCGCTGGGCATCAACCAGCTCCCGCCCGGCAACCGGCAGGCGACCCAGGCGTCGCCGACCCAGCTCGCGCAGGGACGCGAGCCCCGCATCCTCCGCTCGTGGGTATGAGGTGAGCCGTCATGATCTACGGAATCCTCAGCACCGTCGCACACGTGGTCACCGGCGCGGTCCTCGGCCAACTGGCCGGCGGCACCGTCGGGCTGCTGATCGGCGCGGTCGCCGGCCTGCTCGTCGGCGGGATCTTCGGCTGGGCGGTCGCCTCGGCCCGGGTCTACGGCCCGGACCCGAAGGGCGTCCTCCTGTTCGTCGTCGACCACACCTGGAGCCTGCTCAACACCGTCGTCGGCGCGGTCTACCTGGCCGGGCACGTGCTCGTCGGGCACTCGCTGGACCGGCCCACCTCGCAGCACAGCTGCCGGGTCAACGTGGTCGAGGGCGTCTCCCCCCGGTACGCCACCACCATCGGCACGGTCTGCGCCGGCTCCGGGCCGGGCATCCAGCGGCACGAGGACGTGCACATCCTCCAGGCGCGCATCCTCGGCCCGCTCTACATCCCGCTGGTGCTCGCCAACTACGTGCTGTTCACCATCGCCCCGGTCTGGCTGCTCTACCACGACCACACCAACGCACCCATCAACCGGTTCACCCGGTACTTCGAGATCGGCGTCTACCCGCACGTGTGGAACGAGGCCATCGCGTACCGCGTCCAGGGGACGCCGCCGCGATGACCACGCCGGGGCGCGGCCCGATCGAGACGGCCACCGCCGAACTGGCCGCCTGGCTGGCCGGGGCGGCGGGGGAACCCGTCCCGGTCGGTCCGCCGCGCCCCGACGACGACCCCGCCCGGCTCACGCTCTGGCCGATGGAGCTGCGCCCGGCCCGGCAGACCCGGGGCAGCGGCGGCCGCGAGCCGTACCGCTTCACCGTCCGCTACCTGCTCTGCGCCGGCGGGCCGGCGGCGCTGCCCGGGTTGGACCGGGTGCTCGCCGCCGCGACCGCCGGCGGGGAGCGCGCCGTCGTGCTGGAGGCCGGCGACCCGCGGCTCTGGGCGGCGTTCGGCACCGGACCCCGCCCGGCCCTGCTCATCGACGTGCCGGCCCAGGTCACCCACCCGACGCCGCCGGCGCCGCCGGTGCTGCGGCCGCTGCGGCTGCGGCAGCTCGAGATGCTGGCCTTCGACGGCCGGGTGGTCGGGCCCGAGCAGCAGCCCCTCGCGGCCGTGCGGATCGAGGTCGTCGGCACGGCGTGCGCCACCACGACCGACCCCGCCGGCCGGTTCCGCGTCGTCGGGGTGCCGCACGACCCCGACCAGCCCGGTCCGGTACGGCTGCGGCTCACCGGCCGGGGGCGGGTCCTCACCGCCGAGGTCGACCCGACCGAGCCCGACATCGTCATCGTCTGCGCACCCCCGCCCCGCTGACCCCGTTCCGGCGGACGTCCCGCGCCGCCGGCCGCGAACCGCACCGGGAGGACCGATGCCCACCTACTTCTCGCCCGGCATCTACGTTGAGGAGGTCCCCGGCGGCGCCCGCCCGATCGGACCGGCCAGCACCAGCACGGCCGCCTTCGTCGGGGTCGCCCCGGACCCCGCCGCGCAGCTCGGCAGAGCCGTCGCGGTCAACAACTGGACCGAGTTCCTGCGGCTCTACGCCAACGGGGACCGCCTGGAGAGCACCCCACTGGCCCGGGCCGTCTTCGGCTTCCTCGACAACGGCGGCAGCCGCTGCTGGGTCGTCAACGTCGGCGCGGACGGCGAGATCACCGGCACCGGGAAGCGGCGCGGCGGCCTGCAACTGCTGGAGGCCGTCGACGAGGTCTCCATCCTGGCCGCGCCCGGCTTCCACGACCCGGTCTCACACGAGGCGCTGCTCAGCATGGCGGAGCGGACGCGCACGATGGTGGCGATCTGCGACCCGCCCCCGGACGTCACGGACATCTCGGCGCTGACCAGGGTGGCGACACCGTCCACCGGCAAGCCGCCCAAGCCGGCCGAGGACTCCGGCGGATCCGGTGGGTCCGGCTCGGCGGGCTCCGGCGGCCCGGGGTCCGGCTCCGGCGGGTCCGCGTCGGGGGACGAGGCGCCGACGGCGTGCCGGCCCCGGCAGTCCGACTTCGGCGCGCTCTACCATCCCTGGCTGCGGGTACGCGACCCGCTCAACGGCGAGCTGGTGCTCACCCCGCCGAGCGGGCACATGGCCGGCATCTGGGCCCGCACGGACGCCCTGCGCGGGGTCCACAAGGCGCCGGCCAACGAGCCCGTACGCGGCGCCGTCGACCTCGCCCACCTGGTCACCCGGCCCGAGCACGACGTGCTCAACCCCAAGGGCGTCAACGTGATCCGCTACTTCCCGGGCGAGGGCATCCGGGTCTGGGGCGCCCGCACCCTCGCCGCCGAGGCCAGCGAATGGCGCTACCTCAACGTCCGCCGGCTCTGCATCGCCATCGAGCAGGCGATCGCCAACGGCACCCGGTGGATGGTCTTCGAGCCGAACGACTTCACCCTCTGGCGGTCCATCCGCCGCGACATCGGCGCCTTCCTCACCCGGGTCTGGCGCGACGGCGCGCTGCTGGGGCGTACGCCCGAGGAGGCGTTCTTCGTCAAGTGCGACGAGGAGACCAACCCGGCGGACGTCCGCGACGCGGGCATGGTCGTCGCCCACATCGGCATCGCGGTGGTCAAGCCGGCGGAGTTCGTGGTGTTCAAGCTGAGCCAGTGGGCCGGCGGCGCCGAGACCGAGACGATCGGAGGCTGACATGCCGACCACCGCCACCCCGCAGCCGGGCGCCCCGGTCGACCCGTACCGGGCCTACAACTTCAAGCTCCTCGTCAACGGCGTGACCAACGGCCACTTCACCGAGGTCAGCGGTCTGGAGATGACCATCCCCGGCGTGCCGTACCGGGAACAGGGCAACGACCGCATCCGGATGGTCCCCGGCCAGGTGGAGTACGCGCCGGTGACCCTGCACTTCGGGCTCACCGCCTCCCGGGAGCTGTGGGACTGGACGTACGCGGTGGCCCGGGGCACGGTGAGCCGGCGCAACGTCTCGATCGTGCTGCTGGACGCGGCCGGCACGGCGGAGGTGCTGCGCTGGAACCTGATCAACGCCTGGCCGACGAGGTGGCGTGGCACCCACCTGAACACCCTCGGCCAGGAGCTGGCGATCGCGGCGCTCACCCTGCGGTACGAGAGCCTCGAACTGGAGACCGGCGGTGCCGCCGCGCCGACCACCGCGTAGCTGGCTGGCCGCCCGGCTGCGCGCGACGGCCACGGCGGTCGACGAACTGGCCCGGCTGGTCGACTCCGCCGGACCGGCCGCATCCGGCCCGCCGCCCCCGCCCGATGACCGGTACCCGCCCGGCCGGTCGCCGGCCGTGGCGACGGGGACGGCGGCGCCGGCACGCCGACCCGGCCAGCCCCCGGAGCACTGGCTGCGGGTGGTGTCCGCGCACGCCCCCGGCCTGCTGCGCGACCTCGACCTGGACCCCGGCCCGACCGGTCCCGCTCCCCTGCCGCCCGTCGACGCCGACCACGGCGCGAGTCACCCCGTTGGGCCGGACCACGGCGCGAGCCGCACCGTTGGGCCGGACCACGGCCCGAGCCGCCCCGTTGACGCCGCCCCCGGCGCGAGCCGGCCCGTTGACGCCGACCCCGGCGCGAGCCACCCGGCCGGCGCGGGCCACCGCGCGACTCGCCCCGCTGACGATCCGCCGGGCGACGGGCCGCCCTGGACGGCCGGTCCACGACCGCCCGCCGCCGGACCCGGGTGGGGCTCGACGCGGGCTACCGTTGCCCGCTCGTACCCGTCGACGTCGGGCCGCCGGGACGAGGACGCCCGGCCGGCAGAGGGCAGTCGGCGAAGCGGCGGCCGACGGTCGAGCGGAGACCCCTGGCCGGGCCGAGGCGTCCCGTCGAGCGGGCAGGGCTGGCCGGGAGACCCGTCGGCAGTCGGCGGCCGGGCAGGTGGACCAGGGGGTGGACCGGTCGGCCGACCGTCGGCGGTGGCCGACCGGCCCGTGCTCCGACCGGCGGTTCCCCCGCCCGGGGCGGTGACGCGCCCCGGCACACCGGCCGCCGCCAGCCCCGCCGCCACCAGCCCCGCCGTCGGCAGCACGGGCCCGTGGTCGGCCGGCGACCGGGACGCCCACGGCCCGACGGGCGCGGCACCCGACCGGGGGACGACGTCGGGCGCGGCGGGCGTGACACCGGTCCGCGCGGCGGAAACCTCAGGGAGCCGGCCCCTGCCGAACGCCACGGACACGGCACCGCCCGGCTACCCGCGATCGGACGCGCCTGACCGCACGACGGCCGCACCCGCCGCTCCGTCCCACCCCCGCACCGCCCAGTCAGGCGACGCGGACGAGCTGTCGCCCGAGATCCTGGTACGGAACGGGCGCTGGAGGAGCCGTCACGTACCAGGATCCGCGGCGTCCGGCGGCGCGACCGGGGCGGGGTTGACGTGGCCGGGCGGTCTGGGCGGGGCGTGGGCGGACCCACCGGCCGGGCCCGGCGCGGCCGGAGCGGGGACGGAAGCAGGAGCGGCAGCGAAAGCAGGAGCGGCAGCGAAAGCAGGAGCGGCAGCGGAAGCACGAACGGGGGCGGGAACAGGAGCGGGGGCGTGCGGCGGGACGGGATGCCCGGGCGCCGACCGGCCAGGACCCGCGCCCGGGCGTCCGCACCAGCGGCCGGACGGGACCGCGCCCTGGCCGGCACTGCCCGACGCCGACGGTGCGGGACCAGCGCGCGCCGGCGGGTCGGAGCGGGTCGACGGGCCGTGGCCGACGCTGCCGGACGACCGGCTGCTGTGGACGGTGCCCGCGCCCGCCCTCGACGACGAGCGCGTCCGCCGGCTGGACCGGGAACAGGCGGGTGGCTGATGGAACGGGTCGCCTTCCTCATCGACGCCACCGGCGAGCGGGTGGACTGCCTGCTCAACCCGGAGACGGTGCAGGTGACCCGGCTGGCCGGGGTGCGCCACCGGGGCGCGGCGGGCGGGCAGCTCACCGGGGCCGGGCTCGCCGACGACCCGCTGGTCTTCACCGGCGGGGGCCGCACCGAGCTGGTGCTGGACCTGCTGTTCGACGTGGACTTCGCCGAGGGTCAGGTCCGACCGACCGACGTACGGGCGCTCACCCGCCCGCTGTGGATGCTCGCCGAGAACTCCGCCACCGAGCACGGCTGGCTCCGGCCGCCGCTGGTACGGCTGGTCTGGGGCAAGACCTGGAACGTGCCGGGCGTCGTCGTCGCGGTGGCCGAGCGCTTCGACGCGTTCACCGCCACCGGCTCGCCGCGCCGGTCCTGGCTGCGGCTGAAGCTGGTCCGGGTCGCGGAGGACGCCGACCGGGCGCGGGAGGGCTTCGCGGAGGAACTCGCCGCGGCGAGCACCCCGACCGCCGCGCCGGGCAGCGCCGTGGTGGCCGCCGGCGACGGCGCGACCGGGCCAGACCACTCGGGCGTACGCTTCGACCTGCTCGCCCACGACGCGCTCGGCTCGCCGCTGCGGTGGCGGCTGCTGGCCGAGCACAACCGGATCACCGACCCGCTCACCGTGCCACCCGGTACGCCGCTGGCGGTGCCGCCGCAGCCGGCCCCGGCCGCCCACCCGGCGGGTGCGCCGTGACCGCCCCGCGCGCGCTCGCCGTGCTGCTCGACGGGGCTCCGCTGCCGGACGGGGCGGCCCGCCGGCTGGTGTCGGCCCGGGTGGCGGCCCGGCTCGACCAGCCGACGCAGTGCGAGGTGGCGCTGACCACCGCGCCCGGCTCCGCCGCGCTCACCCCACCGGTGCGCACCGGGGCGAGCCTGGAGCTACGCCTGGACGGTCATCCCGACGCCCTCTTCGCCGGCGAGGTCACCTGCGTCGAGGTCGAGTACGCGGCCGACGGCGCGGCGCTGCTGCGGGTGCGGGCGTACGACGCGCTGCACCGGCTGCGCCGGCGGCAGCGGCTGCGGGTGTTCGAGGCGGTGACCGCCGCCGACCTGGCCCGCGAGCTGTGCGGGGACGTCGGGCTGACCGTGCACGCCGAGGCCGACGGCCCACGGCTGGAGCGGCTGTCGCAGCATCGGCACAGCGACCTGGAACTGCTGCGGGAGGTGACCGGGCGGGCCGGCCTGCACGTGGTCGCCGACGGCGACCGGCTGCGTCTGCTGACCCTGGAGGGCCACGGCGAGCCGGTCGGCCTGGAGCTGGGCCGGGGGCTGCACTCGCTGCGGCTGTCGACCAACCTCGACACGGCCGGCGGGGAGAGCAGCGCGCTGGGCTGGCACCCGCAGCGGGCCGAGCCGATCAGCCAGCAGGTGGGCACGGCCCGCAGCGGCCGGCGGATCGTCGCCGACCCCGACCCGGCCGAGGTGGGCGCGGACGGCGTACGGACCGCCGTGGACCAGCCCGGGCGGGGCGACGACGAGTTGGCCGCGCTCGCCCAGGCACGGCTGGACGCGCGGGTCGCCGCCCTGGTCACCGCCGAGGGGGTGGCCGACGTCGACCCCGGGCTGCGGCCCGGCCGGCGGATCGCGCTCACCGGCGTGCCCGCCGCCGTCGAGGGGACGTACGTGCTGACCGAGGTGGTGCACACCGTCGACGCCGCCGGCCAGCTGAGCCGGTTCTCCACCGCCCCTCCCCCGGCCCCGCCGGCCGGGCCGCCCGCCCCGGCCGTGGTCACCCTCGGCCGGGTCACCGACGTCGCCGACCCCGAGGGGCTGGGCCGGGCCCGGGTCGAGCTGCCCGCGTACGGGGGGCTCGACGCCGGGTGGCTGGCCGTGCTCTGCCCGGGTGCCGGCCCCGGCAAGGGCCTCGTGGCGCTGCCCGACCCCGAGGACGCCGTGCTGGTGGTGCTGCCCGGGGGCGAGCCGGCGTCCGGGATCGTGCTCGGCGCGCTGTTCGGCGCCGCCGGCGCGTACGACGCGGGGGTCGACGACGGGCGGGCGCGGCGCTGGTCGCTGCGGACGGCGCGCGGCCAGTCGATCGTGGTCGACGACGCCGCGCGGAGCCTGCGGCTGGCCACCGAGGGCGGCAGTTGGCTGGAGCTGACCCCCGAACTGGCCACCCTGCACGCCGCGACCGACCTGGTGCTCTCCGCTCCCGGCCGGGCCATGGTCGTGCGCGCCCGCAGCGTGGACTTCCTGCACGCGGAGGCGGCCGAGGATCCGGCGACCGCCGCGCAGCGGGCCCGGACGCTGGCCCGCGCCCACCACGAAGGAGGCGGCTGATGCGCTGGATCCATCGCGACTCGGTGATCAGGTGCGACCACGACGGGCGGGTCGGCAACCGGGCCTCGCAGGACTGGGTGACCGTCGCCGGCGTGCCGGTGCTGGTGGACGACGACCCGGAGGGCCGGGAGATCACCGCCTGCCCGAACTACGGGCCGACGATCAAGCCGTGCGGGAGGACCCTGCGGGTGCGGGTCGGCTACAGCGACTGGGTGCGCGTCGGCGGCCGGCGGGTGGTCCTGTCCCACCTCGACGGGTTCACCGACGGCACCCCGCCCGGTCTGGTGCACCACCGGGTACGCGACCCCCGGCAGGGCTTCCTGGGGGCGGACCGGTGAGGGCCTTCCGGTTCGTCGGCGCCGGCTTCGAGCCCGGGCGGGGCGGCGGGCTCGCGCTGACCGCCGCCGGCGGCCTCGCCATGACCGAGGGTGACGAGACCGTACGCCAGGCGTTGTTCCTGCTGCTGTCCACGACCCCGGGCGAGCGGCTGATGCGTCCGGGGTACGGCTCCCGGCTGCACCGCCTCGTCTTCGCGCCGAACGACGACACCACCGCCGGGCTGGCCATCCACTACGTCCGGGCGGCTGTCGCCCGGTGGGAGCCCCGGGTGGAGGTCGTCGACGTCGACGCCGGCCCCGACCCCGACGAGGAGTGGCGGCTGGTGATCCGGCTCGACTACCGGATCCGGGCGAGCCTCGCGCCGGGGCAGTTAGTGTTCTCCGTCGACCTGCTGCCCGCCGACGACCCGGAGCGGGAGGCCGGTCACCGCCCGGCCGACGGCCGGGTGCCACCGGAGGGAGGAGCGTCGTGACCCTGCCCGTGCCGCACCTGGACGACCGTGCCTTCCTGGACCTGGTCACCGAGGCCCGGGAGCGGATCCGGCAGTCCTGCCCGGACTGGACGGACCTGTCCGCGCATGATCCGGGCATCGCGCTGCTGGAGGCGTTCGCGCACCTCACCGAGGTGATGATCTACCGGCTCAACCAGTTGCCCGAGAAGGCGTACGTGGCGTTCCTGAACCTGCTCGGGGTGACCCGGCACGCCCCGACGGTGGCCTGGGCGGACGTCCGGTTCACCCGGTCCGGCGGCGACCGCGGGCCGGTCCGGATCCCGGCCGGCATCCGGGTGGCCGCCGCGCGCGGGGCCGACCCCCGGCCGGTCGTCTTCGTCACCACCGAGCCGGCGCTGCTGCCGGCCGGGCAGGGCGAGGTCACCGTCCGGATGCACCACTGCGAGCCGGTGGAGGCGGAACTGCTCGGGGTCGGCACCGGCCAGCCCGGTCAGGTGCTGCGCGCCGCCCGGGCGCCGCTGGCGCGCACCGCCGAGCCGCTGGACCTGCTGCTCGGCGTCGAGGTGCCGGCCGGGACGGTGGAGCTGGGCGCCGCCGCGCGGGAGCACGAGGGCCGCACGTTCGAGATCTGGCGGCCGGTGGACAGCTTCGCCGGGCTCGGCCCGCAGGACAGGGTCTACCTCGTCGACCGCTGCTCCGGCACGGTCACCTTCGCCCCCGCCCTGGACGTGCGCGACCCCGCCGACCCGGCGACGGGTCCGGTGACCGTCGCCGCCGTGCCGCCGGCCGGGCGGCAGGTGCGGCTGTGGTACCGGGCCGGCGGCGGGCCGGCGGGCAACGTGGCGGTCGGCACGCTGACCAGCCTGCGCGACCCGCTGCCCGGGGTCCGCGTCGACAACCCCGCGCCAGCGGCCGGCGGGCGGGAGATGGAGTCCATGGAGTCGGCGCTGCTGCGCGGCCCGTACGAGTTCTTCGCCCAGCAGCGGGCGGTCACCGCGCGGGACTTCGAGGTGCTCGCCACCGGCTCCGGGGCCGTGGCCCGGGCGCGCGCCTTCACCCGCGCCGCCGTCTACAGCTTCGCCCGGCCCGGCGAGGTGGAGGTGGTGCTGGTGCCGTACGTGCCGGAGGCGGCCCGGCCGGGTGGGCGGCTGCCGGTGGCGGTGCTGCGGGAGCACGAGGTGGACCAGGCCCGGGCCCGGGTCGAGGCGGACCTGGAGCGCCGCCGCGCCCTGGGCACCTCCTGCCGGGCGACCTGGGCCCGCTACAAGGCGGTGTCGGTCCGCGCCCGGGTGGTGGTGCGCCGGGAGGAGGACGTCGAGGCGGTCCGACGGCGCATCCACGACCGGCTGCACTCCACGCTCAGCCCGCTGCCGACCCCGCTCAACCCGGCCGGCTGGGCGTTCGGCGAGCCGCTGCGCGCGTCCAACGTGTACCGGCTGCTGGAGCACGCCGAGCCGGGGGTGCGTTACGTCGAGTCGGTCCGCTTCGTCGTCAACGAGGCGCCCGACGCCCAGGTGCGTACCCTCGCCGTGGACCAGTACCAGCCGCGGACCTGGTACGCCGGGCGCGGGCCGGTGCTGTTCCGCTCCACCAACGCGGGCGCCGGCTGGGAGCCGGCCGGCCGGTTCGCCGACGGCGAGACGGTGCTGCGGGTGACGCCCGCCCCCGCCCCGGTGCGCCCCGGCATCGTGCCCCGGCCCGGCTCGGTGGCGGTCGCCACCGTCCGGGCCGACGGCGGGTCCCGGGTGCACCTGAGCACCGACCTCGGCGAGACGTGGTCGATGCTGACCGACCTGGACTCGCGGGTGTCCGACCTGGCCTGGATCGACCGGGACGGTGCGGGCGCGCTGCTGGTCGCCACCGACACCGGCCTGTACGAGGTCTCCCTGCTGCCCGGCGCGGTGCCGTTGCAGATCCTGGTCGACCCCGGCGACGCCGACCGGGGCTTCTACGCCGTCCGCGCGTTCGTCTCCGAGCGGGGCGCGCCGGGCGTGGCGGTGGCCGCGCAGGCCGGGTTCGGGGTCTACCTGTCCACCCAGGCCGGCCGCCCGGGCAGCTTCGCCCACGTCGGGCTGGCCAACGTCGACAACCGCGTGCTCGCCGTCCAGTACGACGGCCCGGCCACCCTGCTGTGGAGCGGCGCGGGCGAGCCGGACCCGAAGAAGCCCGGGCAGGGCTGCCGCCGGGCCCGGCTGTTCGAGTCCGACGTGCAGTGGCAGGCGGTGCAGTCCGGCTGGATCGGCGGCACCTGCCGGGACCTCGCGTTCTCCGGGCCGCTCGCGGTCGCGGCGACGCAGAGCGGCGGGGTGCTGCGGCTGGACACCCTCGCCGCCGCGCCGCAGTGGGCGCCGGTGTCGGTCAACTGCGGGCTGCCGCTGCGGGACCGCACCCGGTTCGTGCCGGTGGACGCCGTCGCCGCGACCGGCGGCCCGGACCGGCTCATCCTGGCCGGCGGCGAGCGCGGGGTGCACCGCAGCACCGACGCGGTCGACTGGGCGGCCAGCGCCAACCAGGCCACCGCCGACGTGGTGACCGTTCCCGACACGTGGCTGCTCTGCTCCGGCGAGCACGACATCGAGGTGGTGCGGCAGGATGCGACGCGCGGCGATTGAGCGGCTGCTGCCCGCGGCGTACCAGCGGGCCTGCGTGCCGGGCAGCGTGCTGTGGGCGCTGCTGGACGTCATGGAGGCGCTGCACGCCCCGGACGAGGCGGTGCTCGCCGACGTCGACGCGCTGTTCGACCCGTACCGCGCCCCGGACGGGATGGTCGCCTACCTGGCCCGCTGGGTGGCGATGGACCACGTGGTCGCCTCGCCCCGGCCGGACGCCCCGCCGCCGCTGCCGCTGGGCCGCCTGCGGGACCTGGTGTCCCACGGCGCGCTGCTGGCCCGCTGGCGCGGCACCCCGTACGGCATGCGGAGGGCCCTGGAGGTCGCCACCGGGACGGGCGGCTTCGCCATCGACGAGCCCCGGGACCGGCCGTTCCACGTCGTGGTCACCGTGCCGCCGGCCGCGGCCGGGCAGCTCGCCGTGATCACCCGCATCGTCGAGGCGGAGAAGCCCGCGTCGACCACCGCCGAGATCGTCGTCGCAGAGGAGCCACCATGACCACCGAGTGGGCGGTCGTCGCCGCCGCCGAGCAGTTCACCCTGGACACCCGCAACACCGGCGAGCTGACGTTCACCGTCTCCAACCCCGGCGCCGCCCCGGACACCGTCGTCTTCGACGTGGCGCCCGGCGAGGGCTCGCAGCGGTCCTGGTTCACCGTCACCGAACCGCAGCGGGTGGTGCCCGGGCAGGGCTCCGTCTCCTTCCTGGTCCGGCTGACCGTGCCGCCGGGCACCGCGCCCCGGCGCTACGACATGACCGGGTTCGCGTACTCGGCGAACACCGCGCCGGAGGAGAGTTCCCGCTCCAGCGGGCGGGTCACCTACGAGGTGCGGGCGGTCGCCCCGCCCCGGCGTACGCCGTGGCCGTGGATCGCCGCCGCGGCGGCGCTGGTCCTCGTCGTCGGCGCGGCGGTGGTCTGGCTGCTGGCCCGCGACGGGGAACCGGCGCCGGGCGAGCCGCGGGTGGTCACCGTCGAGGCGGAGAGCCTGGTGGCCGGTGCGGTGCTGGGGCCGCCGATGGGCTCGTCGGTGGCGGTGGAGGTCCAGCCCAACTGCTGCGGGGTGACCTGGTCGGGGGACGCCCAGCTGTTCTTCCAGGGCCGCGCGATCGGCGACCAGGTGAGCGTGACGGTGGAGATCCCCGCCGACGGCACCTGGCGGTTCGCCGCCGTCCGCACCACCTCGTTCGACTACGCCAACACGGTCTTCACCATCGACGGCGCCCAGGTCGGCGGTGCCTTCCTCGGCTTCACCCCCGAGGTGCGGAAGACGGACTGGGTCGACGTCGGCACGGTAGCGCTGACCCGGGGGCCGCACCGGGTCACGCTCGTCGTCGTCGGCAAGACCCAGGGCACGGACCGCTACTTCGCCGGCGTGGACGCGATCCGGTTCACCGAGGTCCCCGCGCCGTCCGACGCCCGATGAGCGGCGGGCAGAAGGCGCTGCTCGCGGCACTGGGCGTGCTGCTCGCGGCGCTGTTCGCGGTCGCCGTCGGCGCCGGCCGGGACGACACCGGCGACCCCGGCGCCCCCTCCGGGCTGGTGGAGCGGCTCGGCCGGCTCGGCGGCGAGCGCGCCGCGGTGGACCCGGCGACGGTACGGGCCGACTGCGCCGAGGCCGGCCGGCTGGTCTTCACCGGCACCTGCGTGCTGCGCGTGGCCGACCCGGGCGGGCTGCGGACGCTGGTCCTGCGCAGCCCGGCCCCGTTCACGGTCGAGGCCCCGGCACCCGGGGACGCCGAGTTCACCGTCCGCGACGAGGTCACCCCGGCGACCGACGGCACCGGGGCGGTCGCCCGGATCGCCGTCGACCGCGCCACCGACGTGCTGCTGAACTGCCCCCGCGTCGGCGGCTGCGCCGTCACGGTCACCACGTCCTGACCCATCGGAGGCCCGACATGGGTGAGCTGCGCAAGCCGTTCCTGCTGCTGGCGATGCTCGCCGTCGGCCTGGCGCTGGGTGTCGAGATCGGCGCCGGGCTGCTCGTCGGCGGCGGGGACGCCGGCGCGGCGCTGCGGGACAGCGCCGGGGCGCTCGACGTGCGGGTCGCCGACGTGTCCGGGGTCAGCGAGCCGTCCGGCCGGGGCACCGGCTACCTGGCGCTGGTCGACGCGGTCGCGGTCTGGAGCACCGGGCTGTTCTGCCTGAGCCTGGTGCTGCCGGACCGGGTCCAGGGCCGGGTGCAGGGCGCCGCGACGCTGGTCTTCTCGATCGTGCTGATCGTCGTGGCGTTCGTCGCGCTGCTGGTCGCCTTCGTCGAGCTGACCGTCATGGTGTCGCTGTTCCTGGCCCCGCCCTTCGGCACGCTGGCCTACCTGGCCCTGTGGGGGTTCTTCCCGGTCGGCGACGCCTCGGTCCTGCTCGGGCTGGTGCTGCTGCTCAAGCTCGCCTGGGCCGGGCTGCTCGTGGCGGCCCAACCCCGGTTTCTGCAGAACAAGGGCCTGGTGCTGCTCGCCCTCACCACGCTGCTGTGCACCGTCGTGCTGGAGTTCCTGCACCGCCTGGTGCCGGTGATCCTGGTCAGCGTCGTCGACGACCTCGGGGCGCTGGTCTTCGCCGTCGTCGCCCTCGCCTGGGGGCTGGTGCTGCTGATCGGCTCGATCCCGGCCGTCGTCAAGGCGGTCCGGGTCACCGGCGCCGTCACCGAGGGCTCTGGCGGCGGCCGGGCCTGAGCCGCGCGACGGACCTCGTGCGCGGGGCGGTGCGTCGGGCACCCGACGGCAGGGGCCCGCGACATGGTGAAGATCGGCTATAAGTGGCGCATGGAATTTCCCGCCTACCTGGCCACCATGCCGATGCACGCGATCACCGAGATCCACGGCGAGCCCGGCCTGTTGGCCCGGTTCCGGCTGGAGCTGCGCGCGTTCGACGAGGCCGCCCGGGAGCGGCTCACCGAGGCCCTCGACCTGGCCGCCGAGCTGCACCGCGACGACCGGCGGGTACGCGAGCCCTACCTGAACCACCTGCTGCGGGTGGCGATCCGGATGATGCACCACTACCAGGTCCGCGACGTCGACGTGATCGTGGCCGGCCTGCTGCACGACGCGGTGGAGGACCACCCCGACGAGCTGGCCGGTGAGCAGGCCGGCGACGACGCGACCGCCGCCGCGCTGGCCGTCCTGGCCGAGCGGTTCGGCCCGCGCGTGGCCCGCCTGGTCGGCGCGGTCACCAACCCGGCGTACGACCCGGGGCGCGACAAGCACGTGCAGTACCGCGAGCACGTGGCGGCCAGCCTGGCCCGGGAGCCGTGGGCGCGGGTCATCAAGATCTCCGACTTCACCGACAACGGGGTGGGCGTCATCCACACCGTCGGGCCGAAGGTGGCCTCGTCGGCGGCGAAGTACCGGCCACTGGTGCCGGTCTACCGGGACCTCGTCACCCGGCCGGACACTCCCCTGTCGGCGCCGGTGAAGCGGCACATCCTCGACCAGCTCGACCTGGCCGAGGAGCGCTTCAGCGCCATCCTCGACCAGCCCGCCCAGGCCAACTGACCGCTACGGTCGGTCGGGCGGGCCCGGCCACCCCGCTCTCCGCCTCGGCGCGGCTGCGCCCGAATGAGACGCCTCCCGGTTAGCGTGAGGGCACAGACCACCGACACGTCATGGGGTTGAAGCTGTTCTGCGCACCCCTCGCGCGACGGCACCTCGTCAATCCGCAATCCACCACACGGCGTCCGGCAACGCGGGTGGATCGGCTTGACGCGGACCGAACCGTGCTGAGGGGAGGGTGACATGACGGACGCCTCCGACCGGCAGTCGACGTCCTTCCACCGGTGGCGACGGCGGGCCACCCGGGGCCTCGTCACGGCCGGGAAGGCGAGCCTCCAATCCGGTCGCTCGTTGCTGCTGCGCTGGCGGCGGCTGGTCGCCTACCTGCAGGACGAGGATTCCTTCCCGGCGCCGTACCCTCCACCGCCCCGACCCGGCCGACACACCGAACAGCGCGACCCGGCGGGTCCGATCACCGTGCCAGCCCGGGGCTACGTGTTCTGTTTCCACGTCCGCGCGACCTTCACCTGGTCATCGGAGGGCCTACGGCCGGAGGCGCTGAACTGGTACGCGCAGTACTTCATGCCCCAGGCGATCGAGCAACTGACCCGCCTCGCGGCGGAGCGGGCGCGCGAGTTCTCACCGCACCGGGCCGGCGACATGGAGGTGGCGCTCCAGCGGGCGCTCGCCGAGCAGACCCCCTGGCGTTACGAGCGGGGCGACGTGGTCGTCACCTGTCAGCCGGGCGCCTGGGTGAGATTGGACCAACGGGTCAAGCAGGCCCTCCAACCCCACTGGGAGCGCCACATCGCCCTGGCGTCCCGATACGACGAGCACCTGAGGCGGGCGCAGTACGCCGAACGGCTCAGCCGGCGATGGGTGTCGATACTGAGAGAGCACATCGACGGCGCGTCCGCTGGCGGAGCGGCGACCGGGAACGAGGAGCACGCCGACGCGCTACAGCACATGCTGGACCTGCAGGAGTCAGCCGCGGAGTGGATCGAAGACCTGCTCTGCGACCGGTTTCCCGACGGCGCCGTCTTCGACCCGCTGACCCCAGTGGACCTGCTGTCCCCGCCGAGCCAGAGGCAAGAGACGCCTGAACGGTCGGAAAGACCGACGGGGGCAGCGCCCGAAAGCCCGGACCTGTGAGAGCCACCGCGTCATGACCCGAGCAGGTCGACACGCACCACCGCCCTACCCCGACCGGTCGGCTGGCGCGGGCCGGGCGGTCGTCTGTGACGACATCCTGTTCGGTAGCGCTTGCGCGAGTCGCCCTGACAGCAGCATCGCCTGAGCGACCGAGCCGCCGCCGACGCCCAGGCCACCACGGGCGGCGCTGTAGAAGTGGTCGCGCGCCTCGTTTGCCCGGTGCAACAGATGGCCGACGTCGTCCTGACCGGTCAGGCCACGAGCGGCACGCTCGATCGCCCAGACGGCGTCGCGCCAGCCACGTGCCGCCGACACCGTCGCGGCGTCCCCCAGCAGCAAGACGCTCTCCCAGGCCAGCGTGTGCCGGACGTCGGCGTCTGCCAACCGTGCCAGCCCTTCCTCCTGGTCGATCCGGTGCCCTCGGGAGTTGGGGCGGGCATTGGCGAGCATCCGAACGGCGATGGCGTGGATCTCCTTCAGCACCTGCGCGAACTCGACGTAGGCGTCCACCCGACGGTCGTCCCAGCGGACGGTCTGGTTCCGCTTCCATCGTGTGCGGTCGGCGATGGAGGTGGCGACGATCGTGCCGATCGTGCCGATCAGCACGCCGAGAAGTGCGGGCAACTGTGCGACGACGCCTCCCATGGCGTCGAGCCTGCCATCCGCCGGCAAGACCGACGACAGCGCCGCTACCGGGAGGGGTCGAGCTACGAAACCGGGTCAGCTCACCTGCCGACGATGCTCCGGGGCGGCGTACGCGTCCAGGCCCACTGCTCCAACACCTGCCGGTCGACCAGGACGATGTTGAGCTGTCGGGCGAGCTGCACGCCGTCGCCGGCGGTAAAAAATCCGTTTGTGACGATCATGCACAGTTCACCTCCGTGCACCTCGCGACAGGTCCCGGCGAACCGCTGGATGGCGGCGCTGCCGACCCGGTTCTTCGTGCTCTGCCGCTTGCACTGGACGACGACGCGGCGGTCGTCCGGGGCGATCGCCGTGACATCGGCACCCCGGTCCCCGGAGCCACCCCGGACCCGGATGTCCCGAAACCCGGACGCCCCGAGCAACCGGGCGAACCACTGCTCGAACTCGGGACCCGTCATCGGGTCGGTCACCGCGATCGCCCTGTCCCGCTCGGCCTGCTCGGCTCGTTGGCGTGCCCGCCGCTTCACCCCGATCGACAGCAGCGCGCCTGCGGCCGCGACGACGACCACGGCCAGGAAGGCCGACCAGTACGGATGCCGCTGGACGAAGTCGACGACCAGGACGACCGCGATGAGAGCGGACACCGCCCAGAAGGCGAGGCCCCAGCCATTTCGCGAACTGCTTGCGGATCGACCCCGTCGCGCAGATCCTCCACTGCCCGCGCGGCGCCGCTTGCGATAGTGCGCCCGGACCCGGGCTCCGTCACGGCGGATGTGCGACCTCACATACGGCATGCGGCACCTCCAAGAGGGGACAATCAGCTTCCCGCCCGGGTGTGACACAACATGTGCGCGTACGTCGATACTGTCGACTACCCGTCGCTCTGGCACCAATCTGCGAACCTTGTGAGCGCCTCCGCCCGCCGTCATCCGACCGTCCGCAGCCGGCAACCACACTGACGCCCTCATGCTCAGAACGCCGCACGTCGCACCGATCACCGATCTCGTGAACGCCCTGCTCCGTGCGTCGACGCCAGAAGGCGATCGCGTTCTTCGCCTCGTCGTAGACAGCGGGATCTGGTAGAGCGGATTGTGCCGCTGTCGAAGAGTGACTTACCGGCCTGGGTGCTGGCGATGGCGTCGAAGCCCTGGTGCAGCCAGTCGCGCAGCGTCTTGTCGGGCTGATCGCGGAAGAACTGCGCCTCGGCCTCTTCGGCTAGGAGCAACCGGTCCCCCGGTCCCGCCAGGTAGGGGCAGCAGGCCGTTGTCTTCGCAGAAGCGCACGAAGGCGGTACCGAGCACCCAGGCGACGGCGACCTGCGTCACCCGCTCGTCCCGCCAGGCCGCCCACGTGGCGGTACGCCCGACCTTGAAGGCGTGGTCGTACTCGCCACGCAGGCGGAGGCGCACCTCCTCGACCGACTCGGCCCGCTACCTACGGCTCCCGCATCCAGAGCTTGGGATCGTTCACGAAGACGCCCTTGCCCTGGTGCCGCCAGATCACCCGCAGCGCTTCAAGCCGCACGTAGACCTGCTTGACGGTGGACGGGCTGACCTTGTGCGTCGCAGCAAGCTGCGTAATCGACGGCAGCTTGTCGCCCGGCTTGAGCTTCTTCGCTCTGATATCGGCGACGATCTCGTCGGCGATGCGGATGTAGTCGGCGGTGATCGGCATGACTCCCCCTGCGTGGCACGCCAATTCGATCACGCAACGACACCTCGCAACAACTCATCGTTTGACTCAGGTGACTGGGACAGCTAAGTTGATGACCGCCTCTCCCCTTGCGTGGCAACAAGGCGTAGAGGCATCCCCCTGGTCGGGGCGGGTGCCCGTGCCCGTCCCGACCCACCGGGCGGCTCTGCTGTCGTACCGCTGAATCGAGCTGCGGCGGTGGAGCGGGCGGGTCGTCCGCGGCCCCCACGCGGACGACCCGCCCTTCCAGACCCACCGCGCGGAGCCTGCGCGCTCCCGCCTGCCCGCAGAGAGGATCGTCGTGGCTCAGGTGTATCGAGGCGGCCAGCCCTACCCGGCCGGCTATCCGGGCCGGTTGACGCCGCACGAGGTGCGGACCCGCGAGTTCGCCGCGCGCCGGCGCGGCGTCGACCCGGTGGAGGTACGCGAGTTCCAGGCCCGGGTGGCCGACGAGCTGGCCATGCTCAACGAGGCGGTACGGCTGCTCAGCCAGGAGAACGACCGGATCAAGCGGGCGCTGCGCGACTGGCAGACCATGCACGCGCGGGAGTGCCGGCCGCCGCAGGAGTACCAGCACAACTCCGGTCACTGGTGACCGCGCGCCCCTCCCCCGGCGACCTGCTCGTCGTCGACGGCCGCGCCTCGGTGCAGTTCGCCGGGGACCGCGCCCTGACCTTCCGCGTCGTCTCGGTGTCCGGCCAACCGACGTACGCCGGTTGGATCTGGCTGACCGGCTACGTCCTCGACCGTCGCGGCAACGCGACCGCCAAGCGCGAGATCTACGTCCAGCTCGCCGGCCTCCGCCCGGCCCGCCCTCCCGAACCCACGGCCCGCCGCACCCCACGGTCCCGCCGGGCCTCGTCCCCTGCTCGGCGGCGTGATCAGGACAGCGCCGCGACCCGCGCCCGCTCGGGGCTGCCTGCCGGCGTTGACGCCGGGTGACGCCGTCGGCGCTACGGGTGGCACGTGCCGCCAGCCGGTGCCGAGTACGTCGAGGCGACCGCCCCCACCGATAGGGCCGCTACCTTGGCGGCTGACGATCGGCGTCGGCCGGCCGCCGCTGCGGGTGCACGGTGGCGTTGCCGGCCGGTGCGGACGCACCAACCACCAACTGGTGCGCGACCCGGAGCGCCGGCGCCACGGTCTCGTACAGGTAGGGAACGCCGTTGAGCCCTCCCCACCGGTAGCTGCCCCGCGCGGAGGGGTTGGTGAACGCCGCGACGAGGGTGTCGACGCCCGCGATTCGCGCCCGTTCGAGGCGTGGGGCAAGGTTCCGACGCCGACTCATCAGCTCAGTGAGCACCTTGCCGACCTGGACGCCCTGCACGATGCACAGCGTCGGCTCCAGGATCATGATCGTCGCTGCCAGGTGCGGGAGACAGTTGCGGCTCATGGTCGCGTTGCTCAACGACCTCTGTCCGTCGGCCGTGGCCGAGCAAAGTCGCAGGTTCGCCATGGCGTACGCGTCGAAGAGATGCACGGGTTGCCGTACCCCGCTCAGGTGGAGTTGCTCGCCTTCGCGGTCGCTGCCCGGCTCCCGCCCCACGGCGAGCCGGAGCGCACTGGCAGTGCCCTTCATGTGCGGATTCCGGCGGTTGAACGGCAGCTCGGCGGACTCCATGACCTCGGCGTGGCGCTGTTCAAGAGTCACGTGCTCTCTCGGTCGCACCGTGTCCATGGCGACGACCAAGATGCGGCACGGCACTCCGCCCAACGTGAGGTCGTAGTGACGGCCGACGTGCGAGAGCTGCCCGGCGGCGAAGGACACCTCGGGCCGTGGTGCCCCGCGTCCGTCGAACAGGACGCTCCGCCGACAACTGCCCAGCTTCCGGCAGACGCACTCACCCGACGAGCCGAGCACCTGCGCGCTCATGTACTGGCGCAGCCTCTCGACGCGCCTGGCTGTGGCGAGAGTGTCGCTTGCCGCGACGCGCTGCCGTGCGGAGGTCGTCATGACGAGAAGTTAGCGACGCGTGACTGGTCCGGCCAGCGCGCAACGCGAAGAATCAACCTCGTGACCGGGACCTTGCACCAATTGGCCGCCTTGCTGCGGGCTCGCGACGAACTGGACGCCCAGATCGCGGCGCTCACCGGGCGATCGGCGCGGCCGGGCGACATCGGCGAGTTCATCGCCGCACAGGTCTTCGACATCGAACTGGCCGGTACGGCGACACAGGCCGGCTACGACGGCATCTTCCGATCCGGTCCGCTCGCCGGCCGGACCGTGAACGTCAAGACCTACGGCGACGCCTTCGCCGGCATCGACATCAGCCCGCACGCCTGCGACTTCTACCTGGTCCTCAGCGGGCCAGCCCGGCCCCCGGGCGCCGTGCGGCACCACCGACGGCGGATCTCCGCTGCGTACCTTCTGGATGCCCGACGCCTGCTCGAAACCCTGACCGCCAGGCGCGTGAAGATCGAAACCGCGACGAGCATTCGCAGAGGCGACCTCGACGTCGCCCAGGTCTTCCCCACCGCCGGGGCGAACGCCCCGATTCGCCTCACACCAGAGCAGGCCGCGCTGTTGTCGCTGTTCGGGTAGCCCGCTCCCACCACTCGGCCGCCGGCGGCGGCGAATAACCATGCGAAGCGTCGACGGTTGGTCGCACCGCCCAAAGCGAACTGTCGTGATATCGACACACGCGAGGCCCGCCTACGATCAGCTTCCACACCGACCGGTGCACAAGCAATAGACGATTCCCCGCAAACGTCGATTCATCGTCAGCGTGATCAATATCGGGAAGAGCGAACCGTCCTTGACAGGCATTTAGGCGTTGGCATACTGGGCCGTGACCGCTCTCCCGGCGTGCGCAATCACAACAGATGCGGTGATCCATGGACGACCTGTCGGCAGCAGGCCTGGCCGCCGCAGCGAGCGCGGCTCTCATTCAGGCCATGGTCTCGGACGTGTGGCTCGACGTCAAAGCCCACGCGGCACGCATTCTCGGTCGCGACGAGACAGCATCGGTGGCCCGCGCCGACCGAGTGCTGGAGGATTCGCGCGGACGGCTGGTCGCTGCTCCACCGGAGCGCAGGGATGAGGCGTCCGTTCTGGAGGCGGCCCGGTGGGAGGGCCGGTTGCAGGCCCGGCTCGACGAGGACCCCGGCTTCGCCGTCGCGGTACGGGACCTGCTCGCGGCGGTCCGGGCGGCCGGCGGTCCCGTCGACCAGTCCACCACCGTGCAGCAAAACGTGACCGCAGGCCGGGACGCGTACACCGCAGGCCGTGATCTCACCGTGGATCGCCGCGATCGAACACCATGAGCGACGCGTGACCGTGCCCCAGCAGGACGTCAGCGCGCGGCGTGACGGCTATGTCGCAGGCCGGGACCTGCACCTGCATGTGGCGGGGCAACAGCTCAGCCTCTATCCGGAGGAACGCTTCGCCACGCCGCTGACCTACGATCGCGCGCGGCCGATCTCCGTGCAGTATCTGAATCCGGAGATCCGGTCCTGCTACGGCCGCCCGCCGACGGCCAGTTTCACCGAAACGGATCTGTCGCAGGCGCTGCACGCGACGCGGCTGGCCGTGCTCGCCACCGACGAGCACCTGATCCTTCCGGCGTCGTACCTGTTCGAGGTGCCGAGCCTGTCGGTCTTCCTGACCCGGATCAGGTCGCTCGTGGTTCGCGGCACGGTCCATTACTCGTCGCACATCGCCGACCTCGACTCGTACGTGGAACACAAGGCCGTCGAATACCGCAGCGACGTCCGCAATCCCTACGAGCTGACCCCGCACCGCAGCCTCACCGACGGCCTCGTGTGGCGACCCCGCTACGCGCAGAACACCGCCACCGACATCGGCGAGAGTTGGCGCGCCGCGCTGGAGCCGGACGGCCAGTTGGCCGGGACCCTCACCGGCATCGCCCGCCGCTGGCCGGCTAGGCTGGGTGACGTCGAAACACACCTGCGGGAGGTGCCGGAACGGCTCGACGGGCAGGCGTTCATCAGCCGGTTCGTCCGCGCGACCGTCCCGGTGGCGCTGGACGCCGAGGAGCGGGCCAGGGTCGACATGTTCCTGTCCCGCGAATACCTCGCCAGCTACCTCCGCGACCTCGACGCCGCCATCGTCGCCGACTTCGACTTCGGCGACTTCTCCTGCGGGGTACGGCAGATGCAGGCGCCCCTCGCGGACCGGGTGCTCTCCGCCCGCTCGTTCGACCTCGGCCTTCGTTGGCTCGGCATCCACGAATTCGTCCACCGCGGCGCCCGCTGGCGCGACCTGCTCTCCCTGCGCTCCACCGCCGAGTTCGGCGCCATCGCCACCGCCACGCAACACCCGGTGCTCCGGGCGCGGCTCCGCGAGGCGGTTATCCGAGGGCGGAAGCGCATCAAGCTCCAGAACGCGACGACCGTTCAGCAGGCACACACCGTGGTGTCCGTCGTCGCCAGCAAGCTCGATGTCACGTTGAACCAGACGGATCCCGACCGAAGGGCATGATGATGGTGATTTCCGTTTACTGTTCCGGATCGATCATCAAAGGGGCTGGCGACCAGCAACGTCTCTGCTGGACGGATGTGGAGCGGGAGGAGGTCGCGGGCGGCGCTGCTCCCTGCGACGTCGTCTTCCTCAATCCCGACGACCCGATACCGGACGCGGGCAACACGCTGGGCCAGTTCGGCCGGGACATGTACCAGGTGATGGTGGCGACGGCGGTCGTCGTCGACGCACGGGTACGCCGCGGCATCGGCATCGGGGTGGAGATGGCGGCGGCGGTCACGTTGGGAACGCCGGTGGTCGTGGTCGCTCCCCGCAATTCGCAGTACCGCAGCGACGTCCTGGAGTATCGCGGTGTGCGGGTGACCGACTACGTGCACCCGCACGTGGCGGCGCTCGCCACCGAGGTGGTCGACGACTTCGCCGCCGCCGGTCGTGCCCTCGTGTCGCTGGCCGAGCGCCCCAAGGCGACCCAACCTCGCCCTGCCTGGTTGTCCGCCGCGCTCGACGAATACGAGAACAACGTGCTCGACATCGACAGGCCGATGCTCGACGCGCTACGAAGGATCAGGGCCTGCGGGTCGCGAGTGCCCAGCACGACGGCATGATCGAGGACACGGGGTCCAGCGCCGTCGAGCCGATCGGCGCCAGGACCGGTGTGACCGGTCTCCACCTGGTGCACAACCGGCACCTGGAAGCGCTGCTGTTCGACCGCAACCTGACGGACCTGCCGTTCCGGCGGGCCTGCCTCGCCGGCAGCCGGGAGTTCGTCCGGCACATCCGGGACGAACTCGACGGCGCCGACATCGCCGAGCTGGTCATCCTGAGCAAGGGCCTGGTCTACCAGCTCGCGGAGGCGGTCGCCCTGGAGGCCGGCCGGAACCTGCCGGCGAACCTGGTCTCCACGAGCAGGGTGGCCGTGGCCCCGGACGACGCCACGGTCGAGGTGTCCTACGCGCGTTTCGACGCCGGCGGCTCGACGCTGCTGATCGGCGACACGGTCGCCTCCGGCGCGACGATCGTGGCGGCGCTGCGGGAATACCGGCGGTTCCACCCGGTCCGCCGCCTGTACGTGCTGTCGTACGCTGGCGCATTGCACGGTGCCGCACGCATCGCGGACTACTGCGCCGACAGCGGGATCGAGTGCACCATGCTCTTCGGCCTGGCCGCGTTCGGGCTCGCCGAGAACGGGTTCGACCTGTCCTTCCTGCATCCCGCGACAGTCACCAGGGACGCCTACCGCGAACGGGCCCGACGGCAGTTCGGCGGCAAGCCCGTGTCAGCCGTCGGCTGGGACTTCGGCTCGCAGGCCATGGCGCCGGGGAAGTACCGCCAGCTCTGCTGGGTCGAGGCCGGCGTGTGGGGGCTGCACGGCTCCCCGGCCCTCGCCGTCGCCCGCGCGCCGGAGAACATGGAAGCCCTCGCGCACGAGGCCCCTGCCTACACGGGCACGACCTTTCAGGCGCCCGGCAACGACGTGGCCCGGAGCGTCGAGCCCACGGCGGACGGCCATGCCTCAGGCGGTGACTGCGCTGCGGTGGGCGTTGACGACCCAGGCGTCCGGTAGGGCGATCCACTCGTTGTCGCCCACCCGCACCACCGCACCGTCCAGGTGGCCGGTCTGGGCCGTGAAGGTGAAGTTAGACCAGGCGCGGTAGGGCTCGGTGTCGGGCAGCAGCGCCTGGACGTGCGCCAGCGCCTCCCGCTCGTGCGTGAACTGCGACGGCGTGATCGTCGTCCACCGGCCCTCCTGCATGCGGACGATCCTAGGGGCAGGTCAGCAGGTGGTGGGAACCCCCGTTCACCGCGGGTCAGCGGGCGGGCGGCGGGCTCCCGGGCAGCGGCAACTCCTCGGCGTAGCGGTCGACCAGGTCCCAGACGCGGGGGTCGGTCCAGTAGCCGGAGTGGCGGCCGAGGACGGGTGGCTGCTGGCCGTGCACGTACCAGGCGGTCGGTGGGTCGGTGAGCATCTGGTCGACCTCGTTCGCCGGATCGTCCGGGAAGATCGGGCCGCCGATGAAGTCGGTCTCGTAGTAGAAGTTCCGCCACCGCCACACCGTGGGCCGGTCCGCGCCCAGCGCGCCGTCGGCGAAGTAGGCGGGGAAGCCCCACGCGTACAGCTTGGTCAGCGGGCTGCCGAAGGTGACCAGCGCGACGTGGCCGGCGGGCCGGCCCTCGCGCTGCGGCCGGCTCTTCTCCTGCAGGAGCGCGGCGACCGCCATGACGGTGCCCTGGCTGTGCGCGGCCAGCACCACCGCGCCGCCGTGGTCGTGGACGCGCCACAGCCGGCGCTGCAGGTCCGGCACCGCGCGCTCGGTGTACGACGGCGGGGCGAGCGGATGGTAGGCGCGGGGCCAGAAGGTGCCGATGTCCCACAGCACGCCGAGGTGGCGGCGGTCCGCCAGCCCGCGCCAGCCCCGCAGCATCAGGGTCAGCACCGCCACCGGCGCCCCGGCGGCGAGCCAGGTCGACACGGTGAGCGCGCCGCGCGGCGCCCACGGCAGCGAGTGGTGGACCCCGGCGGTGACCAGCACGTACCCGCAGACGGCGAGGGCGGCGACGGTCAGGAGGCTGAACAGCAGGTCGACGTCCCGGGCCAGCACGGCCAGCTGCCGGCCCCGGGCGATCCGGGCCGTCCAGCCGCCGGGCCACGCTCGGGTGTGGCGCGCCGGCTCGTTCAGGGCGGACGCGTCCCAGGCGCTCGGCGGATCCGGTGTCGACAGTGCGGCGTACTCGTCGTGGATGCGCCGGCGGCGGTCGGGGCCGGCCGCCCGCCACAGCACCACCGCCTGCACCAGCGCGAAGCCCACCACGATCGCGATCGGCAGCAGCGTCAGGTAGGGCGTGAGGGCGTAGACCATGTCGTAGACGTAGAGCCGGTCGGGGCGGCCGTCGCCGGTGCCGGGGTTGGAGACCGTGCCGAGCAGGTCGGCGACGCGGATCATCGTGCCGATCCCGACCGCGTTGAGCACCACCGCCGCCAGCACGGTCAGCGCGAACGGGCCGGCGTAGCGGAACGCGCCGCGCCGGTGCCCGTTGACGGCGGCCGACGCGAGCACGGCCGCCGTCGCGCCGAGGCAGAGGGCGTACGTCCAGTCCACCGCCGTCTGCATGCCCGGCAGCGGCGCCCACCGGTCGGCCCCGGGCGGGGCGACCGCCGGCTGTGCCAGCGCGACGACCACCGCCCCGGTCACCGCCAGCAGGCCGAGTCCGGTGACGGAGAGCGCCGCCGCCCGCCCGATCCGGGCCGGCGTCAGCAGGAGCACCGCGCCCAGGCCGGCCGCCGCCGCGAGCCAGGTCACCAGGGTCGCCAATCCGTCGTACGCCGGCGCCACACCCGCCGCCAGGGGGATCGACCGGGCGGTGTACGCGGTGATCCAGCCGACGAAGCCGCAGGCCGCGCCCAGGTGCAGCAGCGCGAGCCGGGCGACGCTGCCGCCGCCGTTCCAGAAGTCGGGGTCGGTCAGGCCCACCCCGGGCCGGGCGGGCGTCACGTCGCTCATCGCCCGCGGCGACTCACCCCGTTGCGGCGGCGGCACCTGCTCGTAGCGGGACAGCGACCGGCCGCTGAGGGCCAGCAGTCCGATCGCGACCAGCAACGGCACCAGGGCGCCGACGAGGACCCGGCGCGCCGGATGGTCGACGAATGGGTCCGTGTGCAGCCACCGCAGCCACCACCGGTCGGCGCAGGCGACGCGGACGCCGCACTGGTAGGCGACGACGTCCATCGTGGTCATCGCGACGAGCAGCAGCAGGTTGACCGTCAGGCCCAGCGCCGCCCAGCGGACCACGGCGCGGTGCACCCGGAACCGGAGCGCGCCGCGCCACGCCGTCGGCGTGCACATCCAGCCCGCGACGTTGACCAGCGTGAACGGCAGCAGCAGCAACCACAGCGCGCGGGTGGCGCTGCGCGAGGTCAGCCCACCCCAGGAGTACGCCTCGACGTGGCGCCCCTTGACGTCGGCAGTGCGGAAGAAGCCGGCCACCCCGTCGCCGGAGACGAGCTGCGGTGCCACGTCGGCGAGCAGGTTCTCCGGTGTCGTGCCCCCGACCCCGTGCAGCCGCAGTTCCGTCACGCCGTCGAGCGCGACGGCCGGTGGCACCAGACCCGAGGGCCGCTCCACCGGACGGGCATCGTGCTTCTGCACCGGCATCTCGAACCGACCCCAACGGCAACTACCCCAAGTCACGGACAGACTACTCTATGCGTTCGACCCACCCTCGGCCGGTGGCGCCGCCGGGGTGCGCCCGCCCCACCCCCGACCCAGAAAGGTTGGACCAATTTGTTGACGCGCACGTAACGCCGACATAACCTCGGGGCATTGGTACGACCAATCTCACACGGAGGTGGGCGGATGGGCACCGACCTGGCACTGCTGGTGCAGAGCCTCGCCGAGCGGGCGAACCCCGAGCCGCAGACCGGCCGCCTCCGGCTGCCCACCGAGCGCGAACTGGTCGCGTCGCTGGACGTCAGCCGGGGCGCGCTGCGGGAGCAACTGTCGATGCTGGAGATCCTCGGTTTCCTCGACCGTACGCAGGGCCGGGGTTCCTACCTCGACGTGCCCGACGCCAGCTTCATCCAGCTCTACTTCGACCTCTGCCGGCAGCTCGGTCACCTGAGCAACGACCAGTTCACCTCCGCACGGGAGATGCTGGAGGTGTCGGTCGCGGAGGCCGCCGCCCGGATGGCCACGGCCGACGACGTCGACGCCCTGCGGGGCCTGGTCGACGAGATGGTCCAGGCCAGCGCAGCCGGTGAGGACGACCGCGCCCTGGAGGCGGACCTGGAGTTCCACCGCCGGCTCTACCGGATCGTCGACAACCCGATCTTCACGCTGCTGCACGACGGCCTGAGCCACGCGCTGCGCAGCGAGGTGGTCGAGCGCCGCCGGCGCGCCGTCGAGCGGGAGCCCCTCCAGGCGGGCAAGACCCGGGTGATCGACACCGTGCACTACGGGATCGTGGAGGCGATCGGCGAGCGCGACGGCGAGGGCGCCCGGATCGCGATGCGCCGGCACTTCACGGTCTGGTCCTCGCTCACCGCCTCCCCTGCCGCCGGTGCGCCGGACGGGAAGCCCGGCCGGTAGGCCCGGCCGGGAAGCCCCGCTGGTAGGCCCGCCACCTGCCGCCCACAGAACTGCACACCCACGCGTGACGCGGCGATCCTGGCCGCGCACCGGGTGGCTGCTACCCGAAAACAGCCTGACCGCACAGGGCGCCCACCCGGCGCCGAACCGGAGGGACAGCGATGAGCAACCCCAGCGTCGTCTTCGTCGGCATCGGCGCCATCGGGCTGCCGATGGCGAGCCGACTGGTCGCCGCCGGCCACCCCGTGACCGGCGTGGACCCGGTGCCAGCCGCCCGGGAACGGGCCGCCACCGCCGGGCTGACGGCCGTCGACCGGTTCGCCGCCGCGCCCCGGGCGGACTTCGTGGTGGTCATGGTCGCCACCCCCGCCCAGCTCGCGGACCTGGTCACCGAGGCGGTCGCCACGGACCTGACCGGGCAGCGGTGGATCGTGATGAGCACCGTGGGCCCGGACGCCGTACGCCAGGAGGCCGCCCGGCTCTCGGCGGCCGGCGCGCGGGTCGTCGACGTGCCCGTGACCGGCGGGGTGGCGCGGGCCCGCACCGGCGAGCTGACCCTGTTCGCCTCCGGCGACGCGGCCGACGTCGACGCCGCCCGGGTCGTGCTCGACCGGTTCGGCACCGTCCGGCCGGTCGGCGCGGCGGTCGGCGACGGCCAGGCGATCAAGGTGGTCAACCAGCACCTCTGCGCGGTGCACATCGTGGCGGCGGCCGAGGCGCTCGCCCTGGCCGGGCGGCTCGGGCTCGACCGGGAGCAGGTGCTGTCCCTGGTCGAGCAGGGCGCGGCCGGCTCCTGGATGCTCTCCGACCGCGGGCCCCGGATGCTGCTGGGCACCGACGTCGAGGTCACCAGCACGATCAACATCTTCGTCAAGGACAGCGGCCTCGTGGCCGCCGCCGCCCGTGCCGCCGATGCGGACACCCCGCTGCTGGACATCGCCCGGGCGCGCTACCAACAGGCCGCCGACGCCGGCCTGGCGACGCGCGACGACTCGCGCGTCATCGAGACATACCCGTCCCCCACCGACCCCCATCGGTAACAGCAAGGAGCAGGACAATGAGTGCTGCCACCGGCGTGGCCACACGCCCGGACAACCCCGGCAAGGTTTCCTTCGCCTCGATGATCGGCACGGCCGTCGAGAGCTACGACTTCTTCATCTACGGCACCGCCTCGGCGGCGTACTTCGGCACGGTCTTCTTCCACACCGAGGAGAAACTCGTCGGCGTGCTCGCGTCGTTCGCGACGCTGGCCATCGGCTTCCTCTTCCGCCCGCTCGGCGGCTACCTCGCCGGGCACTACGGTGACCGGCTGGGCCGCAAGACCATCCTGATGTGGTCGCTGGTTGTCATGGGCGTGGCGACCGTCCTGGTCGGCGTGCTGCCGACGTACGCCCAGGCGGGCGTGGTCGCGCCGATCCTGCTGATCCTGCTGCGGATCGTCCAGGGCATCGGCTTCGGCGCCGAGTGGGGCGGCGCGGTCCTGATGGCCGTCGAGCACGCCCCCGCCCGGCGCCGCGGCTTCTTCGGCGCGGTGCCGCAGATCGGCATCCCCGCCGGGCTGCTGCTGGCCAACGGCGCCTTCCTGCTCAGCGAGGCGCTGTTCGAGGGCAGCTGGGTGTGGCGCGCGCCGTTCCTGTTCTCCATCGTGATGGTCGCCGTCGGCCTGTTCATCCGGATGCGGGTCGCCGAGTCCCCCGACTTCACCGAGATGAAGGCGAACAACGAGATCCGCAAGGCCCCGGCGCTGGAGGTGATCCGGCGGGACTGGCGGGTCATCCTCAAGATCATCACGCTGCGCCTGGCGGAGACCGGCGGCTACTACGTCACCACCAGCTTCATGCTCTCGTACGTGGTGCTGGCCGAGCTGACCGACAAGCAGAACGTGCTGATCGGCACCATGGTCGGCTCCGCCCTCGGCCTCGGCAGCCACCTGCTCTTCGGCGCGCTCTCCGACCGCGTCGGCCGCAAGCCGGTCTTCCTGATCGGATCCGTCTTCACCATCGCCTTCGGCATCCCGATGTTCCTGCTGATCAACACCGGGGCGGTCATCATGGTGATCGTCGCGGTGGCCCTGGGGCTGCTGCTGAGCCACGACCCGATCTTCGCCGTCGAGTCGTCCTGGTTCTCCGAGCAGTTCCCCCGCGACGTCCGGTCCTCGGGCATCTCGCTGGGCTACAACGGGGCCTCCCTGGTCGCCGGGCTGCTGCCCTTCGGGGCGACCGCCCTCTACGGCTGGATCGGCTGGATCGGGCCGGCGGTGCTGTTCGTCCTGCTCGGCGTCGTCTCGACGGCCGCCGCCGCCTTCACGCCCGAAACCGCCCCGGCCAAGGTCGGCGACCCTCAGGCCACACCGGCCAAGTCCCAGCCAGCCCTCGTCTGAGACAAAGGACGTGAACGACGTGACCACCATCAGCGAACCGCGATCCGACGACCGGCTCGCCCTGCCGGCGCGGGCCGCGCGGGTGCGCGACGCGGCATACCGGATGCGCCACCACATCCTCGACATGGGCGAGGCACAGGGGCAGGGCTACGTCGGGCAGGCGCTCGGCGCCGCCGACCTGCTGGCCACCGTCTACGTCGACCAACTGCGGCACCGGCCCGACGACGTGCACTGGCCGGACCGGGACCGGTTCCTGCTCTCCACCGGCCACTACGCCATCGCGCTCTACGCCGCCCTCGCCGAGGCGGGCGTCGTCCCGGTCGAGGAGCTGCAGACGTACGGCTCGGACGGCTCGCGCCTGCCGATGTCCGGCATGGCCTCGTACACCCCGGGCATGGAGATCTCCGGCGGCTCGCTGGGGCACGGGCTGACCGTCGCCGTGGGCATGGCGCTCGGCCTGCGCCACCAGGGCCGGGCGGCCCGGGTCGTCAACTTCCTCTCCGACGGCGAGCTGAACGAGGGCTCGACGTGGGAGGCCGCCATGGGCGCGGCGCACCACCGGCTGGGCCGCCTGAGCGCGCTGGTCGACATGAACGCCCTCCAGGCCGACGGCAGGACGGAGTCCGTGCTCCAGATCGAGCCGGCCGAGCAGAAGTGGGCGGCGTCGGGCTGGTTCACGCAGCGGGTCGACGGCAACGACGTCGAGGCGCTGCTGGCGGCCTTCGACGCGGTCGCCGCGCAGGCCGAGCCGCACGGACGCCCCTCGGTGATCCTCTGCGACACCCGGATCGGGCGCGGCGTGCCGCTGCTGGAGACCCGCGAGAAGGCCCACTTCATGCGGATCGACGCGGACGAGTGGGAACTGTGCCGCCAGCAGTTGACGGCAGGACACCAGGCAGGAGAGGCACGATGACCAGCGCGACGGCACCGAAGCGACTCACCACGTCGGCGATGATCGCGTCCTTCGCCGACCCCGGGCAGAAGACCGCGGACGCGCCCTTCGGCCACGCCCTGGCCGCCCTCGCCGAGCAGGACCAGCGGGTCGTCGGGCTGACCGCCGACCTGGGCAAGTACACCGACATGCACATCTTCGCCAAGGCCCACCCGGAGCGGTTCTTCCAGATGGGCATGGCCGAGCAGCTGCTGCTGGGGGCGGCGGCGGGCATGGCCGAAGTCGGCCTGGTGCCGTTCGCCTCGACGTACGCGGTGTTCGCCGCGCGGCGGGCGTACGACTTCCTCTGCCTGGACATCGCCGAGCCGAACCTCAACGTCAACATCGTCGGGGGCCTGCCCGGCCTCACCACCGGGTACGGCCCCAGCCACCAGGCGACCGAGGACATCGCGATCTTCCGGGGCATGCCGAACCTGACCATCGTCGACCCGTGCGACTCGGTCGACATCGCGCAGGCGGTGCCCCAGCTCGCCGCGAGCGACGGGCCGACCTACCTGCGCCTGCTGCGCGGCAAGGTGCCGACGGTCCTCGACGAGTACGACTACACGTTCCGGCTCGGCAAGGCGGCCGTGCTGCGCGGCGGGGCCGACGTCGTGCTCGTCTCCAGCGGCCTGATGACGATGCGGGCGTTGCAGGCCGCGGAGCGGCTGGCCCGGCACCGGGTCGACGTGGCGGTCGTCCACACGCCGACGATCAAGCCGTTCGACAGCGAGACCGTCCTGGCCGAGGTCGACACCGACCGGCTGGTGCTCACGCTGGAGAACCACACGGTGGTCGGCGGGCTCTTCGAGACGGTCGCCTCGGCCGTGGTCCGGACCGGGCTCGGCAAGCGCGTCGTGCCGGTCGCGCTGCCGGACGAGTTCCTGGCCGCCGGTGCCCTGCCGACGCTGCACGACAGGTACGGCCTGGCCACCGACGCCGTGGTCGAGAAGGTCCTCGCCGAGCTGGGCTGACCGTCCGCCGGCCCGCCGACCGCGGGGCGTCCGGAGGTGCCCCCGCCCGCCCGAACCGGGGAACACCTCCGGACGCCCCGCTCCCTTCGAGGGCGCCTGGCGCCCTTCCTCCCAGGGGTCAGCCGTCCACGGCGGCCGGCGTCGCGTGGCCGAGGTCAGCTCGGGACGTCGCGGCGGCGGAAGCCGGCCACGCCGGCCGCCAGCAGCACCACCGCCACCCCCGTCAGCACGACCAGCGGCAGCGCCGCCAGGTCGACCGCCGGCACCGACGGCACGTGCGTGTACGGGGACAGGTTCAGCGCCGCCTGCGGCAGGTCGAGCACCGCGCCGAGCTGCCCGAGCAGCAGGAACCCCATCAGCGCCGCCCAGGACAGCGCCACCGACCAGCGGGGCAGCAGCCCGAACAGCGCCGTCACCACCCCGGCCACCACCAGCAGCGCCGGCAGCCGCACCAGCGCCGCCGCGCCCAGCTCGGCGGTCTGCCCGAGCGGGTCGCCGGTGACCAGGCCGTAGCCGAGCCCGGTGGTGAGGCCGCCCAGCAGCACCAGGGCGAGCGCACCGAGCGTGGCGGCGACCACCTGGGTGGTCAGCCAGCGGGTGCGGCTGACGGCCGTGGCCAGGACCGCCTCCAGCGGGCCGCCGGCCTCGTCGTTGCGCGTGCGCAGCAGCGCCTGCACGACGTACGCCCCGATGGTCAGCGCGAACAGCCCCAGCATCGCCGCCAGGTACGCGTCGATCAGCTTCGCGCCACCGCCCATCGCGCTGATCGCCTCGGCGGCGGCCGGGTTCTCCTCGATCATGGCGTTGAACTCGTCCCCGGCGATGCCCATCGACAACCCGAGCACCGCCACCCCGATCGCCCAGCCGAGCAGCGCGCCGCGCTGCAACCGCCAGGCCAGCCCGGCGGGGCTGAGCAGCCGGGGCGTGGCCGTCGCCGGCCCCCGTCGGGGCGCGACGAGCCCCGCGCCGACGTCCCGCCGCTCGGCGAGGGCGTAGGCGAGCGCCACGCCGGCGACCAGCAGCGCGACGGGCAGCGCGAGCACCCACCACCGTTCGCCGGCGAACGCGCGGACCTGGTTGCCCCAGCCGAGCGGGGAGAGCCAGGACGGCCAGGCGCTGACCACGCGCAGGCCGCCGTCGGTCTGCTCGCCGAGCACGTCGCCGGCCGCGCGGAGCAGGAAGGCGACCCCGACGGTCGCGGCGGCGAGCGCGTTGGCGCCCCGGGAGGTGACCGACACCTGGGCGGTGACCACGGCGATACCGGTGAACGACACCCCGACGCCGCCGACGGCGGCCGCCGCCGCGACGGACCCGGTGAGCGGCAGGCCGGCGCCGGCCAGGGCGACGGCGAGCAGGACCGCGGCCAGCACGTTCGCCGCGACGACGACCAGCAGGGCGGCGGTGAGCAGCGCGTACCGGCCGACGACGGAGGCGCCCAGCAGCTCCGCCCGGCCGGTCTCCTCGTTCTGCCGGGTGTGCCGGACCACCGCGAAGGTGCTCAGCAGCGCGGCGAGCAGGGCCAGCGTCACGTACGTCTCGGCGACCACCACCGCGCCGAGTTCGGTGCCGGCGATGGGGCCGTTGAACGCGCGGGCAACCAGGCTGGACGCCGACGTGGTGGCGTATCCGACCCGGGACGCCTCGTCCGGGTAGAACTCCTTGACGCTGCCGGCGAGGGCGTAGCCGAGCAGGGGCGTGCCGAGCACCCAGACGGCGAGCCGGACCCGGTCGCGGCGCAGCACGAGCCGGGCGAGCCGCCCGGTGCCGGTGAACGCGCTCATCGGGCGCCCGCCTGCCGCTCGGTGCCGGCCCGGTGACCGTTGGCGGCGACGGCCGCGCGCTCGTCGCCGTAGTGGCGCAGGAACAGCTCCTCGAGGGTGGGCGGGGCGCTGGTCAGGGCGCGGACGCCGAAGCGGACGAGGTGCCCGAGCAGCTCGTCGAGGTGGGCGGGCTCGATCTCCAGGTGGATCCGGCCGTCGACCTCGCGCACCTCGTGGACGCCCGGCAGGGCCGCCAGGCCGGTCGCCGGCCGCGCCGTCTCGACCGTGACCGCCGTACGCGTGAGGTGGCGCAGCTCGGCGAGGGTGCCGGACTCGACGGCCCGGCCCTCGCGGATGATGCTGACCCGGTCGCAGAGCGCCTCGACCTCGGCCAGCACGTGGCTGGAGAGCAGCACGGTGGCGCCGTCGCGCTTGAGCTGGCGGACCTCGTCCTGGAACACGGCCTCCATCAGCGGGTCCAGCCCGGAGGTCGGCTCGTCGAGCACGTAGAGCTCGACGTCGGACGCGAAGGCCGCGACGATGGCCACCTTCTGCCGGTTGCCCTTGGAGTAGGTGCGGCACTTGCGCGTCGGGTCGAGGTCGAAGCGCTCCAGCAGGGCGTCGCGGCGGCGCCGGTCGAGCCCGCCGCGCAGCTTGCCGAACAGGTCGATCGCCTCGCCGCCGGAGAGGTTCGGCCACAGGTTCACGTCGCCCGGCACGTACGCCAGCCGGCGGTGCAGGGCGACCGCCTCCCGCCACGGGTCGGCGTCGAACACCCGCGCGTCGCCCGCGTCACGGCGCAGCAGGCCGAGCAGGATCCGGATGGTGGTGGACTTGCCGGAGCCGTTGGGGCCGAGGAAACCGTGCACCTCCCCCGCCTCGACCCGCAGGTCCAGTCCGTCGAGCGCCCGGACACTGCCGAACGTCTTGACGAGGTTGTCGATGGAGATGACGGGCATGACCCCTCCTGCCACTGGCGGTGCCGACCGTCCCCACTGTACTGACCGACGGTCAGTCGAATCAACGGTGGTGTCACCCACCGGTCAGACGCGGCTAGGCTTGCCGGCATGACCGTCGAGGCACCCGACGACACGCGCACCCGGATCCTGCGCGCCGCGCTCGACCTGTTCGCCGAACACGGCTACCAGCGCACCTCGCTGCGCCAGATCGGCGAGCGGCTGCGGCTGACCAAGGCCGCGATCCTCTACCACTTCCCCACCAAGGAGCACCTGCTCACGGCCCTGGTCGAGCCGCTGGTGGCCGACCTGGAGGCGCTGCTGGACACGGCCGAGGCGGGGCCGGCCGAGCGGGCGCGCCGGACGGTCCTGGAGGGCTGGGTGGACACCATGCTGACCCACCGCCGCCCGCTCGGCATGCTCTTCCACGACATCGCCCTGATCACGCGCGGCGACACGTACCACCGCCTGATGCGGATCGCGATGCGCGCCAACAACCTCATCGCCGGGCCCGACGCCGGGCGGCGGGAGCGGGTCCGGGCGGTGCAGGCGGTCGCCATGTGCAGCGACCCGGTCGTCTTCTTCAGCGACGTGCCCGACGAGGTGCTGCGCGCGGACATGCTCGACGGCGTACACCGCCTGCTGGACGGCGCGCCGCCGGGCGACGACGGCGCGCCCCGGCGGCGCCGGCCGGGCCGGCCCCGGACGCTGAGCCACGAGCAGGTCGACCACGCCCGGCAGATGCACGCCGCGGGCACCCACTCCGCGGACGACATCGCCGCCGCGCTGGGCGTGTCCCGGGCGACCGTCTACCGGAATCTCGGCTTGTCTCAGGCGTGATATTGAGACGAGATATGAGACGGTTATGCGACAGATCCGGTCCTTCCTGCGTCGTCGTCCACGGCGGGGGCCGGCCAGGAGCGGCACGGGAAGCGGACGACGGGCTCGTTGACACGGCGTCCATAGTGGTGGGAGATCCTGAGCCGCGAGGATGGGCGACAATTGGACACCGTAGCGAACCTCAGCCGCACCGGGCTCTCCACGCTTCCCCCCGACCTGCTCGCAAGGGCGGATCTCGAAGTTCTGGTCCTTTACCACAACGAGATCGCCGAACTCCCGGCCGAGGTCGGGAAGCTGCACCGGCTGGAGAGGCTGGACCTCGCGGGCAACAGCCTGACCACGCTGCCGGCGGAGATCGGCGAGCTGAAGCGGCTCCGGGAGCTCGACCTGGGCGGCAACCTGCTCACCGCGCTGCCGCCGCAGATCGGTGAACTGCCCGAGCTGCACCTGCTCGACCTGCGGGACAACCAGCTCACCACGCTGCCGACGTCGCTCGCGCCGCTGCTGGTCAGAGGTCAACTGACCATCCGGCTGGACGGCAATCCCCTCGACGAGGCCGTCGCCCGGACCCTGGGCCGGGGCAGCCGGGCGCTCGGCGCCTACCTGCAGAGCCTGGCGGACGGCGTCCCCCAGTTCGAGGCCAAGGTGCTGCTGGTCGGAGAGGGCAACGTCGGCAAGACCTCGCTCGTGGCGGCGCTCAACAACGAACAGTTCGTCAAGGGACGCCCCACCACCCACGGCATCGAGATCCGGGAACTGCGCCTGCCCCACCCCGGGCAGGACGAGATGCTGACCCTGCGCACCTGGGACTTCGGGGGCCAGGAGATCTACCGGGTCACCCACCAGTTCTTCTTCAGCCGGCGAGCCGTGTACCTGCTGGTCTGGCACCCCCGCGAGGGGCAGGAGCAGGGCGAGGTGGAGGGCTGGTTGCGCCGCGTCCGGCTCCGGGTCGGCGCGGACGCCACGGTCGTGGTCGTCGCCACCCACGGCGACGAGCGCCGACCGGAGCTGGACTATCCCCGGCTGCGGGACGCCTTTCCCGGCATGCTGGCCGGGCAGTACACGGTCGACAGCGAGACGGACAACGGCATACCGGCGCTCCGGCGCGCCATCGCCGCGGAAGCGGCCCGGCTGCCGCAGATGGGACAGCTCATCAGCAGCCGGTGGGCCGACGCCCGGGACGCGGTCCTGACCCGGGCCGCCGCCGAACCACAGATCCCGTTCGACGACTTCGCCGCCATCTGCCGCCGGCACGGGGTCCGGGACGGCGAGATCCACCACCTCGCGGAACTGCTGCACGACCTGGGGCAGGTCATCTTCTACGGCGACGACGACGGCCTGCGGGACATCGTGATCCTCAACCCCGAGTGGCTCACGAAGGCGATCAGCCATGTGCTGGAGGACCAGGCGGTCCGCCACGGCGACGGCATCCTCGACCACCGGGAACTGCGGCGGATCTGGCGCCGCCATGACGACGACCTCTCCTACGACCGGACGCACCACCCGTTCTTCCTCCGCCTGATGGAGAAGTTCGACGTCTCCTATCGGCTCGACGACGGCGAGCGCAGCCTGATCGCCCAACTCGTCCCGTTCGAGCGGCCCGTCCTGCCCTGGAACGCGGCCACCCCCGTCGCGGACCACCTCCGCGTGCTGCGACTGACCTGCGAGCTCGACGAGAGCGCGCCGCCCGGCCTGGTCGCCTGGATCACCGTACGGCACCACGACGCGTCGACGGGACGTCATTGGCGACGTGGCGTCTTCCTCCGGCATCCGATCGACACCTACCAGTCCGAGGCCCTGGTGGAGATGCACACCGACCAGACGTTGACGATCGAGGTGCGGGCGCCGTCGCCCGACCTGTTCTTCAACGTGCTCCGGGACAGCCTGGAGCGGCTGCTGACGACCCGTTGGCCGGGGCTGACCTTCAAGCTGTTCGTACCCTGCCCCACCCGCGACGCCGACGGAGCCGGGTGCGCCGGCCGGTTCCCCCTCGACGGGCTGATCAGGTTCCGGGAACGCTCGGCCTCGCCCGCGCCGCTCCAGGGGTCCACCACCGCCGTCGGAGGGCGGCCGGAGCGCGACCCGATGCACCGGCTCAGCCTGCCCTGCCTGACCTGTCAACACGATCACGACGTCACCGGCCTGTTGACCGGTTTCGTCCCACCGACGCTCCTGGGCGACGAGCTGAACCGCCTGGAACGACGGCTCGGCACGTTGACCCGGGAGGTCGGCCAGATCGGCGACCACATGGCCGAGACGGCCTCCTTCGCCGCCGACTCCGCGCACCACCTCCGCCGGCTGGTCACGGCCGTCGGCACCGAGGTCACCGACTGCCCCCGGCTGTTCACCGTCACGGCGCTCCGGCCGACCGGGTGGCGGTGGCTCCGGTTCACCCGGCGCCCCATCCGGATCACGCTCTGGTGTGAGCATCCCGGTCAGTGGCACACCTGGGACGGCGCGAGCTACCAACTCGACCAGCCTCGCCAGTGGCTGCGCGCCTCCGCGCCGTACCTGAACCTGATGTTCAAGACGCTGCGTCTCGTGCACCCGGTGGCGACCTCGATGGCTGCCTTCGTCACCCCCGACCTGAGCCACGTCCAGCGCGAACTCAACCTCATGAAGGCGCTGATCGACACGCTGCCGACCGCCGTCGTCGACGACGCCGCACCGGTGGGGACGGACGCCCGGCACACGCTGTCGCCGGCGGAGGGCGCCGCACTGCGGTCGTTCAAGGTGCTGCTCTCGCAGCTCGACCCCGCACAGAACTTCGGCGGTCTGAGCCGGGTGTTCACGCCGGCCGGAGAGTTCCTGTGGGTGTGCCCGCGGCACCGGCACCTGCACGACCCGGGACTGCCCGTGCTCCCCTGACGGCGTCGGCAGAGGCCGGTCGGTCAGCCGTCGTGCCACATCGGGGCGCCGCGGCGCAGGGTCCGCGCCGCGATGTCCGGGGCGGACAACACGGCGACCAGCCTGCGCGCCGCGGCCACCGCAGGCGCCCCCAGCGTCGGGTGGCCGACCACCGCGTGACACGCCTGCAGGCCGATCTCGGCCAGCTCCCGTCGACCCAGCTCGATCCGCCGCCCGCGGGCCCGCCGCTCGGCGAGCACGGCCCGGAGCCGGTCGCGCACCTCTGCCCGCTCGTCGACGACGCGTCGCATCACCGCCACCGACCAGCCCCACGCCTGCCCGAGCAGCAGCGGGTCGGCGCGGTCATCGGAGCCGTCGTAGCCGTCGGCCAGAAGCAGCTGCTCGCGGCAGAGGGCGAGGGCCGCGCCGGGGTCCCCGTCCCCGTCGAGCATTATCCGGGCCAGCACTCCCGCGCCGAGGGGCATCGACCGACCTGGGCCGTCGTCGTCGCTCTCCGCCGCGAGCAGCCGCTCCAGGTGCTGCCGAGCCGCGTCGACGTCCCCCTGCGCGTAGCGGACGACCGCCACGAACTCCCGGGTGGCGGACAGCGGCCAGCCCGCCTGCTCCTCCCCGCGCAGCAGCTCGTCGCCGGCCGCCCGCAACTCGGCCAACGGCGCGGCGGCGGCAACCAGCTCGGAGACCCGCCGACGCTGCGCCGCCAGCGGCGTCGCCCCGGTGGACGCGAGCGGTGCCGGCATCGGCGCCAGCAGGTCCCCCAACCGGCTCCACTCCCCGGCGGCGGCGCCCACCAGCAGCGCCTTGCGCAGCGAGGCCAGGGTGAGGTCGTCGGCCGGCTCGACGTTCGCCGCGCGGGCCCGCGTGACGGCGGCGAACACGCCGAGCGCCTCCGGCCAGAACCCCGCCCGGGCCAGCTCGACACCGAACTCCTCGCGCGGCCGGCCGCCCCGCCGCCCCGCCAGCGAGCCCGCCGCCAGCCTGCTCTGCAGGCGGCCGTGCCGGAACCGGTACGCCCCCGCGCCGTGCCGCAACAGGCCGACCGTCTCGGCGTGGCCGAGGAACGCCAGCAGCCGGTGCGGCAGGCGGCCGCGTGCCGCCAGCGCCATCCGGGCCAGGCAGAACCGGACCCACGCGCCGTCCCCGCGCGTGTGCACCCACCAGCCCAGCCCCGCGCCGAGCCCGGCGTAGCCGAGGGCCTGCGGCGAGGGCAGCCGGGGCAGCAGGCCGGTCACCCACAGCAGCCCGGAGCCGGCCAGCACACCGACGAACCCGGCGGCGACGCTCGGCACCACCGACGCGATCGTCGCCGCGCGGTCGGCCCGGACGGTCTCGACCACGCCGGTGGCCCCGAGTTCCGCGGCCGGGGCGGCGACGTCCACCCGCAGCGCGGACCGGACCGCGACGAGGGCGAACCAGACGGCGCCGAGCACGACCGCGGCCCGCAGCTCGACCGGCCATCCGGCCAGCCCGGGCAGTCGGCCCGTCGCGGCGACCAGCTCGGGCGGTGGGGTGAACAGCCACAGCACGAACCAGGTCAGGAAGCCCCAGAACGCTCCCCGGACCAGCCCGTCGAGCACGCCGTCGCGCAGCGCGCCCCGGCCGCCGACGAACAGCACCCGTTTCGGCCGGCGGCCCAGGTCGCGGGCGCCGCCGCCCAGCGCGGCGGCCGGCACGGCCAGCGCGGCGGCCGCCGCCCCCAGGTCGGCGGGGTGGTCGGCGAGGGCGGTGAGCAGCTCGCGGGTGCCCGGGTCGGCGACCATCCCGGCCACCGACCGGAGCGCCTCCCCGGCGAGAGCGAGGACCAGCCACACCGCCAGCCCGGTACGCAGGCCGTCGACGACGGCCCAGAACAACCGGGGCAGCGCAGCCGGCAGCTGCCACCAGCGGAACTCGCGGACGTCGAGCGACTCCAGGTGCGCGGCCACGAAGGCCAGGTAGCGCCGGGCCACGTCCGGTTCCCACCGGCGCAGCCCCTGGGCGCCCAGGCGGGACCGCAGCGCGGCGTCGACCGCCCGGGACAGCAGCTCGTCCTCCACGGCGCCCCGCCCCCGCCTGGCCGCCAGCGGCACGAGGTCGCGGGGGTCGGTGCCGGGCTGGTCGAACGCGCTACGGGCCATCGCCACCATCAACGGCGTGGACAGCGCCCCGCTCAGCTCCGTGTCGCCGTCGATGCGCGCGGCGACGGTCGACCAGTTGCCGGCCTGGTGCAGGGGCGCGGCGTCGACCAGGTACTCCGCCACCTCGTCCGGAACCAGCGGATCGATCACCACCACCGCGGCGCCGCGCACCTTCTCGCCCTGGGCGAGGTACCTCTCGTACACCGACGTCCGGCAGGTCAGGACGAAGCGCTGGGTGGGCAGCTCGTTGAGTTCCTCGAGGCAGGCGGTCACCTGCTCCTCGGGCATCTCGTCCAGGCCGTCGAGGACGGGCACGACGAGGTCCGTCTCGACCAGGTCGCGCAGCACCGCCACGCGACGGGGATGGCGGGGTGCGAGCTGCGTGTACCGCCGGGCGAGGCGGTCCACCAGCCAGTCGCGGAACGTCTCCACGGTCGGGTCCCACGACGCGGCGGGCAGCAGCACCGGCACGGGCGCCTCGGGGTCCCGGCTCGGCGGCAGCTCGCGCGCCATCCGCAGGGCGATGACCGACTTGCCGGACCCGGCCGGCCCCAGCACCAGCAACCGCCCGGACGGGATGCTCCGGTAGCGGCTCCACAGTGTCCCGTGGCGGCCGGAGAGGTCCATCGGACCGGCCTCGCTGGATCGGCCGATGGCCCGCCAGGACGGCAGGAGCCGCTCTGCGGCGGTGCGCCAGGTCACCGGGAGCGGGTACGGCTCGTCGACCGCCCGCAGCAGCGCCTCGTCGCCCGGCTCGCGCCGGACCAGTTCGAAGAGTTCGTCCGCGGCCGCCCGGCGGTGGACCGCCGCCGCTGCCGAGGCGGCCTGCCGGTTGGTGAGGACCTGGTCCAGCACGACGTAGACGGCGATGACACCGGCGATCACGCCCCAGGCCCAGTTGACCTTCTCGAAGTCGTACCGCAACCAGACCCAGGCGGTCCCGGCCGCCGCGACGACGGCCACGAGGACGAGCAGGGCCCATGTCCATCCCCGACGCTGCACCGCCTGATTGTGATCGTCCAGCGGCCGCGCGGGCGGCCCGGGGTCGGGGTCGACGCACACCGCCGGCGGCAGCCCCGGCCGTCAGGCGGCCAGCGTCGCGTAGCGGCCGGCGCGCTCCAGCAGGTCGTCGTGGGTGCCGGACTCGACGATACGGCCGTGGTCGAGCACGGCGATCCGGTCCGCGTCCCGCACGGTGGAGAGCCGGTGGGCGATGGTGATGGTGGTGCGGCCCCGGGCCACCTCGTCGAACGCCCGCTGCACCGCGCGTTCGGTCTCGGTGTCCAGCGCGCTGGTGGCCTCGTCGAGGATCAGGATGCGCGGATCGCGCAGCAGCGTGCGGGCGATGGCGAGGCGCTGCTTCTCGCCGCCGGAGAAGCGGTGCCCCCGCGAGCCGACGACCGTGTCGTACCCGTCGGGCAGGCCGGCGATCAGGTCGTGGATCCGGGCGGCGCGGGCGGCGGCCTCGATCTCGGCGTCGGTGGCGTCCGGGCGGGCGTAGCGCAGGTTCTCCCGCACGGTGGTGTGCAGCAGGTAGGTCTCCTGGCTGACCACGCCGACGATCGCCGCCAGGTCGGCCAGGCGCAGGTCGCGCAGGTCGACGCCGTCGACGGTGATCCGGCCGCTCGTCGGGTCGTGCAGCCGGCTGACCAGCGCGGCCAGGGTGCTCTTGCCGGAGCCGGTCTCGCCGACCAGGGCGAGGCCGGTGCCGGCCGGCACGTCGAGGGTGATCCCGGCGACGGCGGCGGTGTCGCTGCCCGGGTAGCTGAAGGTGACGTCGGTGAACCGCAGGTCGCCCCGGACCCGGCGCGGGTCGACGTCGACCGGCTCGGCGGGGTCGTCGACCTCGACCGGCAGGTCCAGGTACTCGAAGATCCGGGCGAACAGCGCCAACGAGGCGGTCACCGAGACGCCCACGTTGAGCAGGCCCATCAGCGGCCGGAACAGCCCGCCCTGCAACGCGGTGAAGGCGACCAGGGTGCCGATGCTGAGCGTGCCGGCGGCGCCGGGCAGGCCGGCGCTGAGGTAGATGACCGCCGGGATGGCGGCGAAGACGACGCTCATCGAGGCCATCCGCCAGCGGCCGGCGAGTTCGGAGCGCAGCTCAAGGTCGACCAGGCGGGCCGACGAGGCGGTGAAGCGCGCGGCCAGCGCCGGGCCGGTGCCGAGGGTCTTCGCCAGGTGTACGCCGCTGACCGACAGCCCCTCCTCGACGGTGACGTTGAGGTCGGCGAGTTCGCGCTGGCGTCGCGCGGTGATCTCGCGGCGCAGGTGGGCGACCCGGCGGGTCAGCCAGACCGCCGGCGGCAGCACGACGAGGGAGACCAGCGAGAGCCGCCAGGAGAGCGCGACCATCGCCGCGGCGGTGGCCACCACGGTGGTCAGGTTGGACGCGATCGAGGTGGCGGTGGAGGTGACCACGCTCTGCATACCGCCGATGTCGTTGGTGATCCGCGACTGCACCTCGCCGGTGCGGGTGCGGGTGAAGAACGTCAGCGACTGCCGTTGCAGGTGGGTGAAGACGTCGGTGCGCAGCCGGTGCATGACCTGCTGCCCGACCCGGGTGGAGATCCAGGTCTGGAGGACGCCGAGCACCGAGGTCACCGCGGCGACCGCGACCATGCCGGCCACCAGCCAGACGAGCAGCGCCAGGTCGCGTTCCGGCAGGGCCCGGTCGATCACGGCGCGGAGCAGGAAGGGGGAAGCCATGGCGAGCACCGAGGACACCACGATGATCGCGGTGACCGTGGCGAGCGCGCTGCGGTGCCGGGCGAACAGCCCGCCGATGCGCCGCAGCGACACCTGGCGGGCCTGTGCCTTCTCGGCGGCGCTGACCTTGCGGGGGCCGCGGTCGCGGCCGGAGGGGTGGGGTTCCAAGGGGTGCTCCCTCACGTCGGAGATGCTGAGGTTACCTCAACATGAGGGAACAACAGCTCCTCCTGCTACCGTATTCCCCGTGACCGGAGACACCGACGACGCCGGGGACGGCCTCGCCGAGGCGTTCTGGGCGGTGACCCGGCGGCTGCGGCACCGCACCCGGGAGGCGCTCGCGCCGTGGGACGTCACGCCCGGCCAGTCCCGGGCGCTCGGCGTGCTCATCCGGCACGGCGCGCTGCGGCCCGGCGCGCTCGCCGAGCACCTGCGCATCGCCCCGCGTTCGGCCACCGAGGTCGTCGACGACCTGGAGGCGCGCGGCCTCGTGCGACGCCGTCCCGACCCCGCGGACCGGCGCGCCACCCTGGTCGCCCCGACCGAGGAGGGCACGCGGGCCGGCAAGGCCATCCACGCCGCCCGCCGGGCCGCCGCCGAGGACCTCTTCGGTGGCCTCGCGCCGGCCGACCGGGCACAGCTCGCCCGCATCCTGCGTACGCTGCGCGACTGACCGGCTGCCGACGGCGCCGGCACCGCCCCGCGGGCCGCCCTGGGCCACTCCCCGGGGGTTTGACCCGCCCGGGGCCGGGTAGCCCAGCCGCCCGTCCTGGCGACGGGACCGGGCCCCTGCGAGCGGGTGGTCCGCCACCTGCGACGCCGACGGGAGTGGTTACGGTGGGTCCGGTTCCCCCGAAAGCCGGTGACCGCTGACGATGTGCGGCATCAGTGGCGAGGCGAGGTTCGACGGGTCGCCCCCCGACGCCGACGCGGTGACCCGGATGACCGAGGCGATGCGGTCCCGGGGCCCCGACGGCGAGGGCCTGTGGAACGACGGCTGGGTGACCCTCGGGCACCGCCGCCTCACCATCATCGACCTCTCCGCGGCGGGCGGCCAGCCGATGGTGCGCGAGGACCTCGGGTTGGGGCTGGTCTTCAACGGCTGCGTCTACAACTACCCGCAACTGCGCGACGAACTGCGGGCGGCCGGGCACACCTTCCACTCCACCAGCGACACCGAGGTGATCCTGGCGGCGTACGCGCAGTGGGGCGAACGCTTCGTCGACCGCCTGGTCGGCATGTTCGCCGTGGTCCTCGTGGACCGGCAGCGGCGTCGGCTGGTGCTGGCCCGCGACCGGCTCGGCATCAAGCCGCTGTACCTGGCCGAGTCCCCCGGCCGGCTGCGGTTCGCCTCCACCCTGCCCGCGCTGCTGCGCGCCGGCGACGTGGACACCACGATCGACCCGGTGGCGCTGCACCACTACCTGTCCTGGCACTCGATCGTGCCGGCGCCCCGCACCGTGCTGCGCGGCGTGCGCAAGCTCCCGCCGGCCACCGTACGGGTCGTGGAGGCCGACGGGCGCAGCCGCGAGCACGTCTACTGGCGGCCCGACTACGCCCGGGACCCCGCCCACGACGGGATGGACGCGCGAGACTGGCGGGCCGCGATCGGCGGCGCGCTGCGCACGGCGGTCCGACGGCGGCTCGTCGCCGACGTTCCGGTCGGCGTGCTGCTCTCCGGCGGCCTGGACTCCAGCATGATCGTGGCGCTGCTGGCCGAGGCCGGGCAGCACCACCTCCAGACGTTCAGCATCGGCTTCGACAGCCGCGGCGGCGAGGTCGGCGACGAGTTCCACTACTCCGACCTCGTCGCCCGCGCCTTCGACACCGACCACCACCGCATCCGGCTCGCCGACGACGACCTGGTCCCGGCGGTACGCCGGACCGTCCACGCGATGACCGAGCCGATGGGCAGCCACGACGTGGTCGCCTTCCACCTGCTGTCCGAACAGGTCGCGCGGCACGTCAAGGTGGCCCAGTCCGGGCAGGGCGCCGACGAGGTCTTCGCCGGCTACGGCTACCACCAGCCCCTCGCCCGGGTGCCCCGCGACGGCGCGGCGGACGCCTTCGCCGACGCGTTCTTCGACCGGGACCACGCCGAACTGTGCCGGGTCGTCAGCCCCGCGTACGCCTGCGACCGCGACGCCAGCCGCGAACTGCTCGCCGCCGACCTGGCGGCGAGCGGGGCGGACACCGCGCTGGACGCCGTGCTGCGCCTGGACACCCACCTGATGCTGCCCGACGACCCGGTGAAGCGGGTGGACAGCATGAGCATGGCGTGGGGGCTGGAGGTGCGCACGCCCTTTCTCGACCAGGATCTGGTCGCCCTCGCGGCGGCCTGCCCGCCCGAGCACAAGGTGGCCGGCGGCGGCAAGGGCGTGCTGAAGGAGATCGCCCGGGAGGTGCTGCCGGCCGAGGTGGTCGACCGGCCGAAGGGCTACTTCCCCGTGCCGGCGCTGCGCAACGTCGACGGCCCCGTACGGCAGCTCGTCACCGAGGCCCTCGCCGCCCCCGCCGCCCGGGAACGCGGCCTGTTCCGCCGCGAGTACCTCGACGAGCTGCTCGCGGTGCCGGACCGGGCGCAGGCCGCCGCCGGCAGCAACAAGCTGTGGCAGCTCGGCCTGCTGGAGCTGTGGCTCCAGTCCCACGACATCCGCTGACCGGCACCCCCCGGCCCGCCTCGGCCGCACCCCTCCGATCCCACAACCCGGTCACGGTAGAGGCGACCCCGGCAGCGTCACACCCCGCGGCCAACCCCGGCTGGGGTTGAGCCCAGCCGGTGCGCTCACGGGTGGAACGCCACGGGTGGCGGGGTGGCACCCGGGGTCCGGGCGGCGTCAGCAGGCGAGGGTCTCCGCGGCCAGGTGGTCCAGGACGGCCCGTACGTCGTTGCCGGTGCGGGCCATCACCCGGCGCTGCCGGGCGGCGCCGGTGCCGTCCCGGCGCACCCGGGCCACCTGTTCGCGTACGTGGTCGAGGTCGCCGTGGCGCGACAGGGCGGGCGCGACGGTGGCGACGAGTTCGTCGACCAGGTCCCACGCGGGGCGGGCGCCGCCGGAGCGCAGGTCGATCAGGTCGCCCTCCAGTCCGTCGTGGGCGGCCCGCCAGTGCGCGGCGGAGACCAGGCAGCCCCGGATCCGGGGGGCGGGAACCCCGGCGCGGACGTCGTCGGCCAGTGTCGCGACGAGCGCCCGGACCAGGCCGGCGACGAGCACCGTGTCGTCCACGCCAGGGCAGACGTCGCCCACCCGGATCTCGACGGTGGGGTACGCGGTGGAAGGGCGGGCGTACCAGTAGACCATCGCGGCGTCGAGCATGATCCCGGCGCGGATCAGGTCGTCCACCGTCGCGTCGTAGTCGGCGGCCGAGTCGAAGTGCGGGGTCGGCCCGATGCTGGGCCAGCGTTCCAGTTGCATCGAGCGCCAGCTGGCGTGTCCGGTGTCGCGGCCGTCGTGCAGCGGCGAGTTGGCGGTGATCGCCTGCACCACCGGCAGCCACGGGCGCAGGTGGTTGCACACCTGGACGGCCAGTTCGCGGTCGGGCAGCCCGACGTGGACGTGGCAGCCGCAGACCGCCGGATCGTGCGCGACCGGGCCGAAGCGGCGGGACATGGCGTGGTAGCGAGGTTTGTCCGGCACCGTCCGGTGCGGCTCGTGCACGGGGGTGGCACCGACCGCGACGAGCCGGGCCCCGGCGGCACGGGCCGCGTCGGCGGCCGAACGGCGCAGCGCCACCAGGTGGGCGCGCAGCTCGGTCAGGTCGGCGGTGACCGGCGTGACCATCTCCACCATGCTGTGCCGGAACTCCTGGCGGCTCTGGTTCCGGGCCGTCCCGGACAGTGCGGCGAGCACCCGGTCGGCGACTGGAAGACTCTCCCCCGTCCGGGGATCGAGCAGCAGGTACTCCTCCTCGACCCCGAGGGTGAGGGCGGCCAGGTCGGGCACCGCGGTGGTGACTGCCGGGCGGTACGTCATGGGCCGTCGGCATCCGTTCGTCGGGCGGCGCGCCGGGGCGCCGCGCTGCCGGAAGACCCGCGTTCCCGGCCCCGGGAGCGGGCAAACGCCGGGCACCGGCGCCGGCCGGCCGCCTCGGCCAGTGCCGGTAGGCCTCCACCGGCCCGCGGTGCCCGTCGGCCGCCGGCGGCCCCGCAGCGTTCTCCGGCGGCCCCGCAGCGCTCTCCGGCGGCGCGGAAGCGCGCCGGCGAGCCGGAAGCGCGCCGGCGAGCCGGGGCGCCTCGTCGCCAGCGGTATGCCTGGTGGCTCCCCCGCCGAAGTGACGACCGCCGAACGCCGTCGGGCGGCGCTATCCGCCTGATCGCGCCGAGACCGCCCGCGCGGCCAGGAAGGCGCGTTCGGCCGCGTTGTCCGTCCGCTCCGCAGCCGTCCGGTACGCCTCGGCCGCCTCCCCCGCCCGGCCCAGTCGGCGCAACAGGTCGGCCCGGACGGCGTGGAACACGTGGTATCCGGCCAGGTCGAGGCGGTCGACGGCGGCCAGCGCCACCGCCGGCCCGGCCACCTCGGCCAGCGCGACGGCCCGGTTCAGCGCCACCACCGGGCCGGGGGCACACGCGGTGAGCTGGTCGTACAGCGCGAGGATCTGGGCCCAGTCGGTGCCGGCGGCGCTGGGCGCGTCGCTGTGCACGGCGGCGATCGCGGCCTGGATCTGGTACGGACCGGGCCGGTCGCGGCGCAGGCAGCGGCGGACCAGGGCCTGCCCCTCCGCGACGAGCCCGGCGTCCCACCGGCGGCGGTCCTGCTCGCCCAGCGGGACCAGCACGCCGTCGGTGGTGGTGCGGGCGGGGCGGCGCGCCTCGGTGAGCAGCATCAGCGCCAGCAGCCCCAGCGCCTCCGGCTCGTCCGGCATCAACTCCACCAGCAGCCGGCCCAGCCGGATCGCCTCGGCGCACAGGTCGTCGCGGACCAGCCGGTCCCCGGAGCTGGCGGTGTGCCCCTCGGTGAAGATCAGGTAGAGCACGGCCAGCACGGCGGAGAGCCGGTCCGGCAGGTCGGCGTCCCCCGGCACCCGGTACGGGATGCGGGCGTCGCGGATCTTGGCCTTGGCCCGGACGATCCGCTGGGCCATCGTCGCCTCCGGAACCAGGAAGGCCCGGGCGATCTCGGCGGTGCCCATCCCGCCGAGCAGCCGCAGGGTCAGCGCGACCCGGGCGGCCTGACCCAACGCCGGGTGGCAGCAGGTGAAGATCAGGCGAAGCCGGTCGTCGCGCACGGGTCCCTCCCCGGCCGGTACGTCGCGGGTGTGCAGCAGGACGGCCTGGGCGTGTCGGTCGGCCCGCGACGCCTCCCGCCGCAGCCGGTCGATCGCCCGGTTCCGGGCGGTCGTGATGATCCAGCCGGCCGGGCTGGGCGGCGGCCCCGTCTCGGGCCACCGCGCCACCGCCACCGTGAACGCCTCCTGCACCGCCTCCTCGGCGAGGTCGAGGTCGCCGAGGAGGCGGACCAGGACGGCGACCGCACGGCCGTACTCCGTGCGGAACGCCGCCTCCACGTCGGACACGCTCAGTCCTCGCCCTGGAAGGGGCGCACCTCGATCGGCAGGGTGGTGGCCAGCGCGTACCGGCGGCCCCACGCCAGCGCGGCGTCCAGGTCGGGCGCCCGGATGATGGTGAAGCCGCCGAGGTACTCCTTGCCCTCGACGAACGGCCCGTCGGTGATCAGCACGTCGCCGTCGGACGGCCGCAGCACGGTCGCCGTGTCCGGCGCGTGCAGCCCCTGGCCGAAGACCCAGCACCCGGACGCCTCCAGCTCCTCGCGGATCGCGCCCAGCTCGCGCATCACCCCGGCCAGGAAGTCCGGGTCCACCAGTTCCTCGCCGCCGGGCTGGTAGATGCTGAGCAGGTACTCCTTCATGGCCTCTCCTCGCGTCGACGGCCGGCGCCACCGCCGGCCTCTCACCCTCCACACGAACGAGGCGAGCCCGGATCGACAACCCGCGCGCGAGATCCGGCTCGCCGGCGGTGGTCCGCGCCCGCGGGCCGACGAGCGCCATCGGCCCGTCGTGCGGCTCGGACCTCCCACCGGCCCGCCGTCAGCCCGGCTCGCCCGCGAGCAACGCGGCCACGGCGTCGGCGGTGGCCGGATGCGTGGCCAGCAGGGCGGTCAGGCCCGGCGGGGTGGCGGGTGCGGCGGCCTCCTCGCGCCACCCGCCGTCGCAGCCGAGCAGGGCGGCGACGGCGTCGACGGCCTCCGGGTGGCCGGACAGCAGGGCGGCCACCGGACCGGACGCGACGGCGGGGACCGCCGGCGCCGGCGGGGACGCCGACGCCGACCACGGCGGCACCCAGGAGTCCAGCGCGGGCAGCGACGCGGGGAAGGTACGGCCCGCCTCCCGCACCAGCAGCGGCACCAGTTCCGGGCCGTGGTCGCGCAGAGTGGTGATCAGCGTGGGCAGCCAGGGCAGCAGAACCGGGTCGGGCAGCCGGGCGAACGCGGACGACATCACCTCCACGACGAACGGGGCGAGCCCGGGCACCGACTCCAGGGCCTGCACGAAGCCGCTGAGGTACTGCGGGAAGGCGGGCACCACCAGCGGGTTGCCGAGCAGGTCGGCGCACCGCCGGCGCAGCTCGGCCAGAGTCAGCAGGCCGAGTTGGTGCCGGGCGACCCAGAGCAGCGCGACCTTGGCCGGCGCCTCCGGGTGGGACTGCGCGACGGCGAGTTCGAGCTGGGACCGGTCGCAGCCCAGGGAGAGCGCCAGGCTCTCCATGCCGAACAGGAAGCCGAGCATGGCGCCGACCTGCCGGACCCCGCTCCCCTCGTCGACGAACGCCGTGGGCAGCAGCGTGCAGTAGTGGGCGTACCCGGTGGTCACGAACGCCTCGCACCAGGCCGGCAGTGGCCCGGTGGCGCGATGGTGGGCCAGCAGCCGCCGGATCCGGCGCAGCACCTCGGGGGCGTCGTCGACGGTGCGTTCGGCGGCGAGCAGCTCCACCGCCCGGTTGCCCAGCTCGTCGACCAGGCGCGGGCTGTCGAGCAGTCGTACGGCGTCCTCGACGGCCTCCAGCGCGACCGAGGCCGTGGCGTCCGGTCCCCGGACTGCGCGCCGCAGCCGCTGCTCCAGCACCTGCTCGACGGTGACGCCCTCGTAGCCCAGCTCGATCAGCGCCCGCTGGTGGCGGCCGAGGGCCAGGTCCCAGCTCTCCTGGATCGAGCGGTGCCCCAACCGGCGCTCGCCCATGATGGGTCGTACCGCGTCGGGGGGCAGCAGGTGCCGCAGCCGCCAGAGCAGGTCGGAGCAGGGCGCCAGCTTGGGGTCGGCGTGCAGGTCCAGCAGCGCCCGCTGGACCTGGCGCTTCTCCAGGTCCAGCCCGAGCGGGGCGAGCCGGTCGTGGACGTCGCGGGCGAGCGGCGGAAGGGCCTCGTAGCCCACCTGGCCGATCCGGTCGCCGCCGAACAGGATCTCGCAGAGCCGGCGGACGTCCCGGCGGCCCGGGACGACGTCCTTCTCGATGCAGGTGACCGCCGCGTCGGCGAAGTCGTACGGCGTGGGGCGGGCCCGGTTGCGCAGGCCGGCGAGGAGGATCGAGGTCTCGAAGACGGCGATGGCGTCGGCGGTGCTGGCCAGGTAGCCGTTGCGCCGGGCCAGCCGGACGATGTCGACGCACCAGCCCCGCAGCTCCGCCTCGTCGAGGCCCTGCACCGCCGGTGGCCGCCCGAGGTAGCCGGAGAGCCGGTCGGCGACCGGGGCCGCGGGCACGGGGGCCGGTGCGGCGCGGCGGCGCCCGGCGCGGGTGCGGGTGCCGCGCTGCCCCTCGAGTTGGAACGGCGACAGCCCGGACCGGGCGACCGCCTTCGTCCAGGTCGCCGCGGCGATCGACACCGAACCGGCCGCGAGCCCGAACTGCGCCTCGATGGCGGAGTGGCTGGAGGGGATCAGGCCGTAGTGCCACCGGGTGCCGGTGCGCGGGGTGATCTCGAACGGGGCGTCGGCGCGCAGCCCGAACTGCTCGACCCGGCTGGCGGCGTGGAACGCCCCGCAGACGTGGAGACACTCCGCCGGATCCGCACCCGAACTGGCCAGATGCTCCCGGATCCGGGTCCACATGTAGCGTTCCCGGTCCTCGTCGCGGTCACGCCGGTCCGCCCCGGCCGGGCGCAGCCGCCGGAACAGGCTGCCGATCAGCACCATCACCTGCCGGTAGGTGTCGTGGTCGGCGTCGGCGAGCGGCTGCTCGACGTACTGGTCCCACCACTCCGACCAGTGCCGCACCTTGCCGTGGTGCAGCAGGTACGCCTCGAGTTCCGCGAAGCGGGGCCGCAGGTCCCCGATCTCGACCCCGACGGCGTCCCCGTGCAGGGCCGCCTCCTCCTCCGCCGGCGCGGTCGGCTCGACGTCCCCGCCGACCGGGGCCTCGTCGGCCGTGCCGGGAGGGCGGGGCAGCCACTGGAAGACGTGGTCGGTGGAGCGGTCCACCAGGACCAGCTCGACCCCGGGCGTCTCCAGCGCGTACGCGATGGCCTGGTATTCGGCGCTGGCCTCGGTGATCGGCGCGACCACGCTGAGCGGCCCCCAGTCGGCCGGGAAGCCCTCCAGCTCCGAGGCGAACGCCTGCACCGCCACCGGGAGGCGGCAGTTGCGCAGCTCGCCCAGCAGCGGCTGGAGGTCCTCGCAAAGCTCCAGGTAGATCACCTTCGGCTGCTTGACGCGCAGCCGCCGGACCATGGCCAGCGCGGACGCCGGCGAGTGGTGGCAGACCGGGAAGATCTCCAGTTCCTCGCCGAGGGCGCGGTCGACGTCGTCGACCATGCCGGCGAGGATGTCGGCGACGGCGCCCGGACTGTCGGCGAAGGCGGTGGCGGCGGCGGCGAGCTGCTGGCGCAGCTCGCCGAACGGCCCGGCCTCGGTGGGCGCGGTCACGACAGGGAGGCGATGGCCTGGCGGCCGCCGTCGAGGAAGCCCTCCCAGGGGCCGCCGTCCTGCTTGGCGCGCGGTTCCACCACCCCGTGCAGGTACTTGTTGAGGATCGCGAGGTCCTCCGGGCTGCGCCGGGCCAGGGAGCCGACCAGCGACCCGGCCAGCGTCGCGGCGCGCAGGGTGCGGTCGCCGAAGAACTGGCTGTGCAGGATGGCGTCCTCCAGGACGCCGATCTGCTCGGCGGTGGACAGCGCCGACTCCAGCTTCTCGTCGTCGCTGGTCGCCGAGGAGGCGGCGGCACGCAGGTCGGCGAAGCTCTGCAACAGGATGTCCAGCAGGGTGGGCGGCACGTCGAGCGTGATCTGGTGCCGGCGCAGCAGCTCCTCGGTGCGGAAGCGGACGATCTCCGCCTCGCTGCGCTTGTTGGTCACCACGGGGATCCGGACGAAGTTGAACCGCCGCTTGAGCGCGGACGAGAGGTCGTTCACGCCCCGGTCCCGGCTGTTCGCGGTGGCGATGATCGAGAAGCCGGGCTTGGCGAAGACGATGTTGTCGTGGTCCAGCTCCGGGATGGAGACGTACTTCTCCGACAGGATCGAGATCAGCGCGTCCTGCACGTCGCTGGTGGAGCGGGTCAACTCCTCGAACCGGCCGACCACGCCCTGCTCCATCGCCGTCATGATCGGCGACGGGATCATGGACTCCCGGGACTGTCCCCTGGCGATCACCATCGACACGTTCCACGAGTACTTGATGTGGTCCTCGGTGGTGCCGGCGGTGCCCTGCACCACCAGCGTCGAGTTGCGGCAGACTGCGGCGGCCAGCAGCTCGGCGAGCCAGCTCTTGCCGGTGCCCGGGTCGCCGATCAGCAGCAGGCCCCGGTCCGACGCCAGGGTCACGATGCTCCGTTCGACGAACGTACGGTCGCCGAACCACTTCTGCGGGATCTCCCGGTCGAGCCCGTCGGCCCGCTCCGAGCCGAGGACGAACAGTCGCACCATCCGCGGGCTCAGCCGCCACGAGAACGGCTTCGGGTCGGTGTCGACCGACTCCAGGTAGTCGAGTTCCTCGGCGTACTTGACCTCGGCGGGGGCACGCAGCATCTCGGACATGAGGGGTTCGTTCTCCTAGGTGAGGAAGCTCTTGAGCTCGAAGACGAGTTTGCGGATGTGGCCGGAGATCACCGGCGTGCCCAGGTCCTTGAAGCGTTGCCGGAACCAGGGGTTGACGCTCTGCTGGCCCGAGCTGTTGACCGAGCCGACCGGGATGAACCGCACCCCGGAGCGGTGCACCGCCTCGATGCCGTCGAACAGCGGCTGGGAGCGGCCGAACTCGTAGAAGTCCGAGATCCACACCATGACCGTGTTCTTCGGCTCGACGATCTTGGGGCGGGCCATCGCCATCGCGACCGGGCCGTCGTTGCCGCCGCCCAGGTTGGTACGCAGCAGCACCTCGAACGGGTCGTGCACCCACGGCGTCAGGTCCAGCGCCCGCGTGTCGTACGCGATCAGGTGCACGTCCACCTTGGGCAGCCCGGCGAAGATCGACGCGAGGATGGTGCAGTTGACCATCGAGTCGACCATGGAGCCCGACTGGTCCACCACCACGATCAGCCGGGCCGGCGTGACCCGGCGGGCCGTCTGCCGGTAGTAGAGCCGGTCGACGTAGAGGCGCTCGTCCTCCGGGCTCCAGTTGGTCAGGTTCTGCCAGATGGTGCGTTCGAGGTCGAGGTTGCGGTACACGCGCTTCGGCGGCACGGACCGGTCGACGACGCCGACGCTGGTCTGCGCGACCTGGGTACGCAGCACCTCCGCGACCTCGTCGACGAAGCGGCGGATGAGCGCCTTGGCGTTGGCCAGGGCCACGCCGGAGAGGTTGGCCTTGTCCCGCAGCAGTTGCTCGATCAGCGACATGCTCGGCGTCAGCCGGCTGGCCAGCGCCGGGTCGGCCAGCACCTCCCGCAGGTGCATCCGGCGGACCAGGTCGCCCTCCAGGCCGGCGAGCACCCCGCCGAGGCCGTCGGTGCCGCCCTGCCGGCGCAGCTCCCCGGGCTCCAGGCCGAGCGCCTGCTCGAACCAGCCCGCGTCGGACTGCCACCGGGCCAGTTGGCCGGCGTCGACCGCCCCGTGGCCGGTGGCGAACACGTTGAGCAGCAGCTTCGACACCAGCGCGGCGCGGCGCACCTCCGCGGCGCCCGGCCCGGCCGCCGGCCCGTCGCCGCCCGATTCCGCACCGCCCGACCCGGTGTCGGCGCCGGGCCCGAGGTCGACGCCGGACCCGAGGTCGACGCCGGAACCGGGGTCGACGCCGGAACCGGGGTCGACGCCGGAACCGGGGTCGACGCCGGAACCGGGGTCGACGCCGGACCCGAGGTCGACGCCCGGCCCGGTGCCCGTCGTGGCGCTCGATCCGGTGTCGGCGCCGGCCCCGGCGTCCGTCGTGGCGGCGGGGCCGGGCGGGGTGGGCCCGCCGTCCGGCGGTGGGCCCGCGCCCGCGTCCTGCCCGGATCGGAGCAGGCCGCGCAGCTCGGCGGCGAGGGCCGGGAAGCGCTGGACGACGGTGTCCACCGACACCGCCGGGTCCAGCAGGGCGGCCGGCAGGCCGAGGTCGTCGACGACCGCCATGCTGGCCGACTCCAGGGCGGGCTGCTCGTCGGGGTCGAAGAGCCGGGCGAGCAGGCGCCAGTAGAGCACCTGGCGTCGGTTGGCGTCGGCATGGCCCGCGGGGGCGAGGGAGTCGGTCATCGGCGCAGCAACCGTCCCGCGCGCTCGCGCAGCACCGCCACGGCGTCGCCCGCCTTGGCGTCGGCCTTGGCGGCCTTCGGGTCGGTGACTCCGCACGCCCAGTCGCCGGTGTGCGCGCCGACCGGCTTGCGCTTGACGGTGGCCTGCACCGCCAGCGGCTGGAGCAGCCACCGGCCGTCGTCCCACCGCACCAGGCCGAGACACGCCGACGAGGCCGCGATCAGGTCGGGCGTGAGCGGGCCGCAGGAGGGCAGCCGGTCGACCGCGACGGCGAGCGGGTGGCCGTCGAGCTCGACGGTGAGCGCGCCGTCGTCGTGGCGGACGGTGTAGCCCTCGAGCAGGACGGGCTCGGCGATCCCGACCGGGTGCCGGTCCAGCGGCGCCGGCGCCGCCGCGACCGCCGCCGGCAGCAGGACCCGCGCGGTGGCGAACGGGTCGGCTGCCTCGCCGAGTCGCGCCCGGTCGTCACGCCAGATCAGATCCGCGCCGCGCAGCGCAAGGCCGCTGACCGTCAGGCCCCGCCGTTCGGCCAGCGCGGCCAACAGCACGGGGTGGGCGTCCAGCAGGCGCCACAGCGCCGGCCCGACGATCGTCTCCACCTTGACCGCCCCGACGGTGGCGCGGACCAGGCGGGGCGCCGCACCGTCGGCCGGTTCGAGGATCCCGTGCACCTGGGCCTGCACGGCGGTGTCGTGCTCGTGCACGTCGACACCGAGCACCAGGAGCCGCCCGGAGACCTCCTCGACGGCCGGCGGGGCGGTCACGGCCGCCGCGTCCTGGGCGAGCAGCAGGCCCCGCGCCCACAGGTCGGCCCAGCGCCGGACCGGCGGATGCGCCATCGTGGCGACCGGCGCGCAGGCCCGCAGCTCGGCGGCCAGGCCGTCGAGCAGCACCGCCAGCCGACGCAGGCCCGGCTCGGCGAGCGCGGCCTCGATCGGCGTCGCGGCCGCGGCGACGAGTTCGTGGTCGACGCCGCCCCACCCCGCGAGCGCCAGCTCGTGCAGCCACGCGCGGACGCCGGCGAGCGGCGGCGGCGCGTCCGCCGCGGGCCCGGGCGGGCCCGGCGCCCAGGGGGCGCGCGCCCGGCCCAGGGCGGTGTCGAGCTGCCCGAGCAGCGCGTCGTGGGCCGCGCCGAGCAGCGCGCACCGGGCACCGGCGAGGGCGACGAGATGCTCCTCGGTCACCGAACCGGCGGTCACCTTGCCGACCGCCTCGGCCACCAGGTCACCGAGCGGCGTGGGGGCGAGCGCTCCGGCCAGCGCGGCCAGCGCCGCCGCGTCCTCCTCGTTGACCCGGGCGAACCCGCGGACCAGGGCGTCGTCGAGGCCGGCGACGAGGTCGAGGGCGTCGGTCAGACCGGTCGGTGCGCCGTCGCGCAGGACGGCGAGCTGCGTGCCGAGCATCAGCGGCCCGCCCCGGTGGCCGGGAACCAGTGCAGCTCGGGCAGGGGCGCCGTGCTGCCGGGAAGTTCCAGATAGGACAGGTGGCGCAGGAAGCGGCTGAACACGACCGCGGCGGGGGTCGGCTCGTGCCGCGCGTCCAGGGCGGCGATCAGGTCCCCGCCGGTGCTCGCCCCGTCGCCGGCCTCGACCCGCAGGTAGCGGGCGACCCGGTTGACGCCGTACTGGAGGACGGCCTCGTCCACGAGGGCGTGCAGGTGCTTGCACAGGACACCGCGCAGCCCGCCGCAGGGGCGGTTGTTGTTGGTGCTGCAGTGGTAGGCGTGGGTGCCGGCCGCGATCGAGGACACGTAGACCCGCTCGACGTCCGACCCGCTGGACACCACGCCCTGCAACCGCCCGTCGGCCAGCTCCACGAAGGGCACCTTGGCCAGCTTGCGGGGCCGTGCGGGCGGCACCACCCGCACGGTGCTGCGCCGTCTCCACGCGGCCTGTTCCGCGTCCGCCACTGTCCGAACCTCCCGTCCGCCGCCGCGCGGCGCCGCCGTGACCACGCCGACGCCGGATGGACCCGGCGTCGCCGTCACGACGAGGATCATGGACCACGGGTCCGACATCGTCGCCGGGGGCCGGCGACGCCAGGGGCGACGATCGCCGGCGCGGGGTGTCGCGGTTTGTCGCGGTCAGGGCGGCACGGGCGTACGACCTGCGTCGTGTCTCCGACACCGACCCGCGTACATCAGGTCTCGCCTAATTAAGTTGAAGTTGATATAAATGACCGGTGCACGCCTTCGATGTGCTCGGCGACCCGGTGCGGCGCCGCATCCTCGAACTGCTCACCGACGGTGAGATGACCGCCGGTGGGCTGTGCGACGTGATCCGGCGCGAGTTCGGGATCTCCCAGCCCGCCGTCTCGCAGCACCTCAAGGTGTTGCGGGACAACGGCTTCGCCACCGTGCGCGCGGAGGGGACCCGACGGCTCTACGCCGTCGACCCCCGGCCCCTGCGGGAGGTCGACCAGTGGCTCGACCACTTCCGTCGGTTCTGGACGCCGCCCCTGCAGGCCCTCGCGACCGAGCTCGCCCGAGGCATGCGCGAACGGCGGCTACGCGGGCGCCCCGGCGACGCGCCCGACGACGGCGGCGACCGCTGAGGACGCCGCCGGAGAGACGTGCGGCGTTCTGTCGGAGCCGTCGGGCAGACTCTCCGGCATGTCGCCGCGATCCGTCGCCGCCCTCGTCGCCGCCACGCAGGCCGGCGAGAGGGTCCGCTACCTGCACTTCTGGGGCCACCGGCCGCGCCGCGACGGCGGCGTCGGGCCGGGCTGCCTGAGCCAGTGGTGGCCCGCGCCGTTCCGCGACGGCGGCCGGACGTATGCCACCGCCGAGCACTGGATGATGTGGCACAAGGCGGTGCTGTTCGGCGACGCGGACGTCGCTGCCCAGGTCCTGGCGGCCGGGCACCCGCACCGCGCCAAGTCGCTCGGCCGCCGCGTGCGCGGTTTCGACGAGGCGACCTGGGCGTCCCGGCGCTACGACATCGTGGTGGCGGGCAGCGTCGCCAAGTTCGGTCAGCACGACGACCTGCGGGCGTTCCTGCTGGCCACCGGCGAGCGGGTGCTCGTGGAGGCCAGCCCGGTGGACCGCGTCTGGGGCATCGGGCTGGCCGCCGACGATCCGCGCGCGGAGGATCCGCAGGCATGGCAGGGCGCGAACCTGCTCGGCTTCGCCCTGATGGACGCCCGCGACGCCCTCCGCACGGGCGCTCCCTGACCGCGGGACCGCTGCCGGCGGCTCCGGGGCGGGTAACGTGCTTCGGCATGACGGCCGCCGCGTACTCCCACTGCTCCTTCTGCGGCGTGGCCTACCCGGCGGCGGCCGGGTGGCCGCGGGTCTGCGGGGCCTGCGGTGAGACCGTCTGGCGCAACCCGCTGCCCGTCGCGGTGGCGGTGCTGCCGGTCCGCACGGACGCGGGCCTCGGCGTGGTCGTCGTCCGCCGGGACATCGAGCCGGCGCGCGGCCTGCTCGCGCTGCCGGGCGGCTTCATCGAGTACGGCGAGGAGTGGCAGGAGGCCCTGGTCCGGGAGCTGTGGGAGGAGACCGGCCTACGCGCCGACGCCGCCGACGCCCGCCTCTTCGCGGTGCACAGCGCCCTGGCCGGCGGCACGATGATGGTCTTCGGGGAGCTGCCCGAGCAGCGGGCCGAGGCGCTGCCACCCTCGGCACCCACCGAGGAGGCCACCGAGTGGCTGGTGCTCACCGAGCCGACGGATCTGGCCTTCTCCACCCACACCCGGGTGCTCGCCGACTTCCTCGCGCGGCGGGCAGCCTGACCCGGACCGGCGCCGCGCGGCCTACCCGGCCGGCACCGCGCGGCCTACCCGGCCGGCACCGCGTTGCCTGACCCGGGCCGGCACGACGCGCGGCCCGACCCGGCCCGTATCGTCCGGCGCCGGTCCGGTCGGGCTCGGGGGCGTGGCCGGTCAGACCGCGAGGTAGCGGGCGGGGACCGCGTCGGTGAGCCAGACCCCGTTGGCGCTGCGGTAGAAGGCGTGCCCGTCGCGGGCCATCCCCGCCGCGTCCACCGTCAGGATCACCACGGCTCCCCGCCGGCGGGCGCCCACCTGCCGGGCGGTCGCCACGTCCGGTGACAGGTGGACGTGGTGCCGGCCGCCCCGGTGCAGGCCGGACGCCCGGATGGAGTCGAGGGCGACGCTGCTGGTGCCGTGGTAGAGCCGCGCCGGCGGCGGACACGGCGTGAGCCCCAGGTCGACCGGGATGGAGTGCCCCTGGTTGGCCCGGATCCGCTCGACACCGTCGGGGCCGCGTTCGACGGCGAAACGCTGCTTGTCGTTGCCGGCGACGACGGCGTCGAGGTCGACGCGGTCGACCCGCAGCGCGGTGAGCAGGTCGTCGACCGGCACCCAGCCGGCCCCGTCGGGCACGAGGCCGAACCGGGCGGGCTGGTGCCGCAACGCCAGGGACATCCGCTTGCTCAGCCCCACCATCGCCCGATGATCCACCCCCGAAGTCTGCCTCCCCGAGCATGATCCGCGCCAGGCGATTGGGCGGTCAGGCGGCGGGCCGGTCGGGGGTCGGGCGGCGACGGCGGGCCGGGTCGGTGAGCGCCGGCGGGCGCCAGACGCCGTCCGGGGCATACAGGTCGGTGCCGGGTGGGACGATCTCGTCGATCCGGTCGAGCGCGGCGTCGTCGAGGGTCAGCGCGGCGCCGGCCAGCAGGCCGTCGAGCTGCTCCATCGTCCGCGGCCCGAGGATCGTCGAGGTGACCGCGGGGTGGGCCACGGTGAACGCCACGGCCAGCTCCGGCAGCGAGCAGCCGACCTCCCCGGCCAGCTCGACCAGCCGCTCGACCGCCTGGTACTTGGCGGCGTTGCCGGGGATCGACGGGTCGAACCGGGCCGGGGTGAGCGCGGGCCGCCCGGCGGCCAGGTCGACGGGACGGCCGTGGCGGTAGCGGCCGGACAGGAAGCCCGAGGCGAGCGGGCTCCAGACGAGCACCCCCATGCCGTACCGCTGGCAGACCGGCAGCACGTCGGCCTCGATGCCCCGGGCCAGGATCGAGTACGGCGGCTGCTCGGTGCGGAACCGGCCGAGGCCGCGCCGCTCGGCGACGTGCTGCGCCTCGACGATCTCCTCGGCCGGGAAGGTGGAGCAGCCGAACGCCCGGATCGTGCCGGCCCGGACGAGGTCGCTCAGGACGCCGAGGGTCTCCTCGATGTCGGTGGTGTGGTCGGGGCGGTGCACCTGGTAGAGGTCGATCCAGTCGGTGTCGAGCCGGCGGAGGCTGTCCTCGACGGCCCGCAGGATCCAGCGTCGGGAGTTGCCGCCCCGGTTGCGCCCCTCCCCCATCGGGAAGTGCACCTTGGTGGCGAGCACGACGTCGTCCCGGCGGCCCCGCAGCGCCCGGCCGACGATGCGTTCGCTCTCGCCGGCCGAGTACATGTCGGCGGTGTCGACCAGGTTGACGCCGCGGTCGAGGGCGGCGTGGATGATCCGGACGCAGTCGTCGTGGTCGGGGTTGCCGGCCGCGCCGAACATCATCGTGCCGAGGGCGTGGACGCTCACCTCGATGCCGGTGCCGCCCAGGACGCGGTAACGCATGCTCGTGCTCCTCGTGTCGCCGCGCCCGGCGTGGGTCCGCCGGGCGTCCGGGCCACGTTAGGAATTCGAGTGCGCTGGAAGTCAACACCGGAGCCACCCGGGCCGCCGGTCGGTCTCCGGCGCGCCTCGCCGCCGACGTCGGGCCGCCGGCCAGCGGACCGCCCGGCCACCCGCGGGGCGGTCGGTCAGCGCGGGGCGGTCGGTCAGCGGGGCAGGCCGTCGTCGGCCGCGGGGGAACGGGCGAGGTAGCCGCTGGCCTGCAGGTCGAACAGCTCCCGGTAGAGGCCGTCGGCCGACATCAACTCGTCGTGGGTGCCCTGCTGAACGAGCCGGCCCTGCTCCATCACGAAGATCTGGTCGGCGTGCCGGACGTTGGCCAGCCGGTGGGTGATCAGCACGACGGCCCGGTCGGGACGGCGACGCAGGTGCTGGAAGAGCGCGTGTTCGGCCCGCGCGTCCAGGGCGGCCGACGGCTCGTCGCAGATCAACAGGGCGGCGTGCCGGTAGAGGCCCCGGGCGGCGACGAGCCGCTGCCACTGCCCGCCGGAGAGGTCCTGGCCGTCCTTGAACTCGCGGTCGAGCAGGGTGTCGTACCCGAAGGGCAGGCCCGCGATCATGTCGTGCGCGGCCGCCGCCCGCGCGGCGTCGTGCACGCTGGGCCCCGGCCGCTCGGGCGCCCGGTCGTGCCGCCCGATGCGGATGTTCTGCCGGGCGGTGAACGGGAACCTCCACCAGTCCTGCGTCATCACCGCCACGTGTCCGCCCGTGGCCCGCGGATCCAGCTCGCGGGCGTCGACCCCGTCCCAGCGGACCGCGCCGCCGGTCGGCCGGTAGAGCCCGGCGATGAGCTTGGCCAGGGTCGTCTTGCCGGAGCCGTTCTCCCCGACCAGGGCGACCACCTGGCCGCGCCGCACGGTGAGGCTGACCTCGTCGACGGCCGGCCGCTCGGTGTCCGGGTAGCGCAGGCTGACGCGGTCCAGCTCGATCGCGTCGAACCCGTCCACCGCCCGCCCGCCGCCGGCCGGGACCCGCGCCCCGGCCCGGTCGAGGACGTCGCGGTAGTCCTGGTAGTAGAGGGCGTCCTCGTAGAGCGAGTTCGTGGCGAGGACCGCGACGTTGAGGCTCGTGCGGGCGGACTGGAGGGCGAACAGGGCGGTCGCGGCGGCGGCGAGCGCGACCATGCCGTTCAGCAGCAGCGCGGCGAGGACCGCGTAGACGCCGAAGGCGGCGAGGCCGGCGGCGGTCGCGCCGGCCACCCGGGTGGTGGTCTGCGCGCGGACGAGCCGCAGGTGGGCGCGGGTCTCGACGGTCATCATGGCGCGATACTCGGCGAGCAGGAAGTCGCGCATCTGGTAGGACCGGACCTCGGCGGCCGTGTGCCGGTTGGCCATCAGTTGGGCCAGCATCCGCATCCGCCGCTGCCGGGTGATCCTGGCCAGCATGGCCAGATACTGCCGGCGGGCGATCCGGACGGCGGTGGCCGCCTGCGGCACCGCCGCGAGCAGCAGGCAGGGCAGCAGCACCGGCTGGATCACCGTCACCGCCACCGCGGTGGCGAGCATCCCCACCACCCCGGTGACCAGGTTGACGGTGTGGTCGACGATGTAGGCCGCCTCGCCCATGCCCCGGTCCCGGGCCCGGTCCATCTCCTCGGCGAACCCGGCGTCGTCGAACGCGGCCAGGTCGACCGCCGTGGTGGCCTCGAAGAGCCGCAGCTCGACCTCGTAGTTGATCTGGGGGGTCAGCCGGGCCTGCGCCCAGCCGGCCGCGATCGTCAGCCCACCCCGGGCCGCCACGGCCGCCGCCGCCAGGGTCAGCGCCGGCAGCGCGGCGCGGACGCGGTCCGGGGTGGGCCCGGCGGTGAACAGCTCGCGCAGGACGCTGGTCGTGGCGAGCAGCCCGAAGGTGGTCATCACCCCGGCGGCGACGTTCAGGCCGATCGAGGCGACGGTGTCCCGGCGGCTGGTGGCCCAGGCCAGCGCGACCGCCTCCCGGACCAGCCGGGGCAGTCGGCGGGCGACCGCCCAGAAGCTGGTGTGGGCGAACTCCCGCGCGTGGTGCATCCAGTCCGCGTCCTCCAGCTCCGGCAGCAGCGCGGTGGCGGAGGCGTCGTCGGGGTGGTCGTCCTCCCCGGACGGCTGGCGCTGGCGGGTCATCGACTCCACGGACGCTCCTCGGGCGGCGGGGCTGACCGGATGCCCCCGCCGGGCGGGGTGGCCGTGACGCGTCCGACCGGCGAGGACCGCCCGAGACTACTGGCTGCGATCGCGCGATGTCTCCATGTGGTCGGCGTGTCGAACGAGCGTGCTAACGGCGTGTCGCGGGGCGGCCGCGCCGCCGCCCGGCCGGTCCGGCGACGTCCCGCCCCTACGGTCGACCCGGGGTGCCCGCGACCACGCCCGCCGGCCCGGCCACCGCCGGATGTGACCGGGCCGGCATGGATCAGGCCGCGGCGCCCGGACCGGTGACGGCGGCCGTTATCTCCACCTCGATCAGCGCGCCCGGCAGGAAGAGGCGGTTCACCTCCACCGTCGTGCTGGCGGGCGGGGGCGTGGCGGTGAAGAGCCGGCGCCGGACCGAGGCGTACCCGGGCAGGTCGCCGAGGTCGGTCATGAACGTCCGGATGTGCAGCACGTCCGCCAGTCCCGCGCCGTGGGCCGACAGCACGCCGCCGACGATCTCGAAGATCCGTTCGGACTGCGCGACGATGTCGCCCGGCCCGACCAGGCGACCGGCGTCGTCGACGGCGACCTGGCCGGCGAGCACCAGCAGGGCGCCGCCGGGCAGGTCGAGGCGGGCCACGTGGGCGAACCGGTCGCCGAACGGCGCGGCGACGGCCGGCGGGTTGTCGAGGGTGAGGTTCACGAGCGCTCCAGGCTGACGAGGGTGGCGATGTCGGTGGTGGGGTCGGGGGCGGCGTCGAGCACGGTGCGGGTCGCCCGGACCAGCGGGGCGGCCGTGGCGCCGAGCGCGGCGCGGGCCAGGTCGAGGTCCTTGCCGGCGAGGGCGACCGGGAAGTCGGCGTCGCGGGCGGCGGCCCGCCCGAGCACGCCGCCGAGCGGACCGCCGGCCAGCGCGTCGAGGGCGGCGGCCGGGTCGACGCCGACGGCACGGGCGACCGCGAGGGTGTCGGCCAGCCCGCCGAGGGCCACGAGCAGCGCGGTGTTGAGCACGAGCTTCAGCGCGGCCCCGCTGCCGGTGCCGCCGCAGTGGCGTACGGCGCCGAGCGCCGCCAGGACGGGGGTGACCCGGGCGACGGCGGCGTCGGTGCCACCGGCGAGCACCCGCAGCCGGCCGGCGCGGGCGGCGGCCACGCTCCCGCCCACCGGGGCGTCGACGAGGTCGACGGTGGCGGGCAGCCGCGCCGCCAGAGCGTGGACGGCGGCCGGGCCGATGGTGGACATCTCGACGAGGCAGGCGCCCGGTGGGAGGGCCGGGGCGGCCCCGTCCGGCCCGAACAGCACCGCCTCGGCGGCGGCGGCGTCGGTGAGCATCGTGATGGCGACCTCGGCGTCGCGGGCGGCCCCGGCCGGCGTCCGGGCCACGTCCGCGCCGGCCTGCCCGAGCGGGGTGGCGCGGGCGGCGGTGCGGTTCCACACCGTCACCTGGTGTCCGGCGTCGAGCAGGCGCAGGGCGATCGACGCCCCCATCCGCCCGGTGCCGAGTACGGCGATCTTCGTCATGCGGAAACCGTAGGCAGCGCGCCGCCATGCGACCAACGAATCTTTCCGATAGCCGCCATGCGAGACGCGCATGGGTCGGCGTACGCTCGCGGGATGCAACCGCTGGCCCTGGAGGTGTTCCGGACGGTGGCCCGGCACGGCTCGATCACGGCCGCCGCCCGCGAGCTGCGCTACACGCAGTCGGCGGTCTCCCGGCAGGTCGCCGCGCTGGAGGCCGACCTCGGGGTGGTGCTGTTCGACCGCCTTCCGCGCGGCGTCGCGCTGACCGAGCCGGGGCGGTGCCTGCTGCCGCACGCCGACGCGGTGCTGGAGCGGCTGGCCACCGCGCACCGGGACCTCGACGCGCTGCGCGGGCTGGGCGGCGGCCGGCTGCGGGTGGGCGCGTTCCCGACCGCGATGGCGGCCCTCGTGCCGCGCGCGCTGGCCGGGTTCCGGGACGCGCACCCGCGGGTGGCCCTGTCGGTGGTGGAGGGGCGGACGCCGGACCTGCTGGAGCGGCTGCTCGCCGGCGACGCCGACGTCGCCGTGGTGAGCGCGCCGCCCGACCGCCCGCTGGACCCCGGGCGCTTCGACCTGCACCACCTGCTCGACGAGCGCCTGCTGGTGGCGGTCGCCCGGCAGCACCGGCTGGCCCGGCGCCGCACGGTGCGCCTGGCGGAGCTGGCCGACGACCCGTTCGTCGCCGGGTCGCCCAACGGCGAGGACCCGTTGATGCGCGCCACCATGCCGCCCGGCTTCCGGCCCCGGGTGGACATCGTCGCCGCCGACTGGACCGGCAAGCTGGGTTGCGTGGCGGCCGGTCTCGGGGTCGCGCTGGTGCCGGCGCTGGCGGTCCGGGCCGCCCCGGCCGACCTGGCCCTGCTGCGCCTGCACGCCGACGACGCCCCGGCCCGCCGGGTGTACGCGGCCACCGCCGCCGGGCGGCACCACCCGCCCACGGTCGCCCGCCTGCTCGCCGGCCTGGCCGGGGAGGCCCGCCGGCTCTGAACACGGCGACCAGGCCCGTCACCCGGGGCGCCGGGCGGATATCCTCCACCGGGTGAACGCGGGCCGGCAGACCGAGCGCACGCTGATCGCCTCGAACAAGAAGGCGCGGCACGACTACACGATCCTGAAAACCTACGAGGCGGGCATCGTGCTGGCCGGCACGGAGGTCAAGTCGCTGCGCGAGGGCCGGGCGTCGCTGGTCGACGCGTTCGCCCAGGAACACGACGGCGAGCTCATGCTGCACGGCCTGCACATCGCCGAGTACGGCTTCGGCAGCTGGACCAACCACGCGCCCCGACGGACCCGCAAGCTGCTGCTGCGTCGGGTGGAGATCGCCCGGATCCTGGAGAAGACCCGCGAGGGCGGGCTGACCCTGGTGCCGCTGTCGATGTACTTCGCGGGCGGCTGGGCGAAGGTCGAACTCGCCCTGGCCAAGGGCCGGAAGTCGTACGACAAGCGGCAGGCGCTGGCCGCGCGCGACGCCGACCGGGAGATCGCCCGCGAGCTGGGCCGCCGCCTCAAGGGCCGCACCGCCCGGCGGGGCTGACCGCCGCCGCCACCTCTTCCCTGGTTCGCCGCCTGCGGTGGCGTCGCGTCACGCTGCGTCGCCGCGGCGCGGACGCGCGGCCCGCGTTGGTCGACTCCGTCAGCGGGGGCCCGGGGAGGGCGGCGTGGGCGGGGCGGCGGGACCGGGGGCCGGCAGGCGGCCGAGGCAGCGCGGGTCCGGCCGGCCCACCGGCTGTCGGGGGATCATCCAGTCCAGCGCCGTCTCCTCCACGTGCCAGCCGTACACGTCGACCCGGCTGACCGGGATCCGCCCGGGGTCGGGGCAGAGCCGCTGGCCGCGTACCAGGTCGTTGGGCAGGAAGCGCACCTCGCCCCGCCCGTCGAGCACGATCGTCATCCGGTCGGTGACGGTGACCGCCTGGCCGCGTACCACCTCCCGGGCCGGGCCCGACTCGGCGCCGACCTCCACGGCGACGGCGGGCAGCAGCGGGACCCGGAGAAAGACCACCCCCATCACCAGCGGCACCACCGCCGCCACCGCGTACGCCAGGGTGCGGGTCAGCGCCGGGGCGACCGGGCGCGGCACCGGGCCGGTGAGCACCGCCGCCCCCACCGGCGGCACGACCAGCAGCAGGGCCGTGGCCAGCTCCCCCTGCCGGCCGGCGGCCACGACGGCCGGCGCCAGGCAGGCGTAGCTCGCGGCCCCCGCGACGACGGGCAGCACCAGGCCGGTGACCAGGAGCCGGCGGGGCCGGTCCGGGTGGCGCAGCCGGGTCCGCAGCGCCAGCAGCCAGAGGGCGAGCATCAGCAGCAGCGGCAGGAACCGCAACTGCCAGGTGAGGGCCGCCAGCGCGATCGCCGCCACCAGGACCCAACCGGGGGTACGCACGGTGCCGTAGGCGAGCAGCGAGCGTTCGGGGTCGAACCGGTCAGGCGCGCTGACCTGGAGCAGCCGGCCGAGGGCGGCCAGCACCAGCACGACGAGCGGGAACGCCCACACCAGCGCGATCAGCAGGGCGCTGAGCAGCCCGAGCGGGCTGACGTACTGCACCAGCAGCAGCATCGTCGGCATGTCCTGCCGGCTGAGCCGCCACAGCCGCAGCACGAGCAGCAGCACCGGGAACGCGGGCAGCAGCGTCAGCAGCCACTGCTGCGCCTGTTGCGCCTGCTTCGTGCCCGGGCGGCGGTCCGGACGCCCGACGGCGGCCGGCTCGGAGACGGCAGCGCCCATCTCTCCCACGGCCACTGCCGCACCTCCACCTTCTCCTCGGGCTCCGGCTGCCGGCCGACCGCCACCTGCTGCGGGTTGCTGTGCTGCTGCTCCGAGGCCAGATAGCGGTCGAACGCCGCCTTCCACCGGTCGCCGTCCGGGCCCTTCGCAGACTGGTAGAGGGAGAGGTTGACGAGGTCCCGCATCGCCGGGTTGGGCCCCGTGTTCACCCCCCACTTCTCCGCCGCGTCCGCGCCGATGTCCCAGTGCCGCAGCTCCGTACGCCGCAGCAGCTTCGTCGCCGGCGGCAGCTCGCCGGGCGGACGCGGGCCCACGAAGCCGGCCAGGATCGCCGCGTCGGTGGTGACGGCGTCGACCTCGCCGTCGTAGAGCGCCTGGACGCACTGGCTGATCCGGTTGCGACCGATCGGGTTCGCGCCCGCCTCGCGCAGGCGCTGCTCCGACGTGGACGTCCCCAGCGTGCAGACCTTCGCCTTGTCGAGGTCCCGCAGGCTGGCGACCTGCCGGCGGTCGGACGCCCGCGTCAGCACCGACTGCTCGGTCTCCAGATAGGGGAAGGAGAAGACCACGCCCTGGTCCCGGCGCTCCTCGGTGATGCTGTAGGAGGCGATGACCAGGTCGACCGTGACGAAGCTGCCGTCGGTGTCGCGGGCCTGCCGTCGGGCCCGGTCCTCGCTCTCGATCGGCAGCAGCGTCACCTCCGGCGCGTCGAAGCCCAGGTCCTCGGCGATCATGTAGGCGATGTCGATGTCGAAGCCCTCGAACGCGCCGTTCTCCAGTTTCTGCGCCACCCCGGGCTGGTCGTCCTTCACCCCGATGAGCAGCCTGTCGCGGTTGGTCAGCCCGGCCCGCTCGCGCAGCTCGTCCCAGGTGGGCGGGCCGCTGGCGACGATCACCCGCACCGCGGCGACCGCGACCACCACCAGCAGGAGCAGCAGCGCCGCCAGGCGCACCTGCCGGGACCGCGACACGCCACCGGACGCCGCCGCCACGGCCGGCAGCCCCGGCGAGTCGCCGCCGGTCTCCTTGTCCTGACCCAACTCGGCCTCCCGGTCGCCGCCCGCGCGAGCCCTCCATTGTGGTCCATGCCGCACCGCCGCGACAGTACGGAAGGCGACCGGCACGGCCCGTGTCGACACCCCGGCCGAATCGCGCCCGCGCCGCCGGCCGGCCCCCGGCCACGCACCCGTTTCCCGACCCGCCCTGCTGCGACGGCCCGTGGCACCGGCCCGTCGGCGGCGCCCGTGCCGCCGGCCGACCCGCCGTGCGTCGACGTCGCCCGCCCTCCCCTGGCGGCGTCCACCCCCGACGCATGCCGCCTCCCCGCGCGCCAACCGCACGATGCGTGTCGCCACCCGCGAACGCCAGGGCCAGCCGCTCAGGAGGCGGCAATCGCGAGGGCAAAGGGGGCTGACCCATCGCATCTGCCGGATGGTTAGGATGGGCCGGTGACGACGTTCCGCATCGGCGAGGCGGCCGAGTTGCTCGGGGTCAGCGCCGACACCGTGCGCCGGTGGGTGGACGCCGGCCGGCTCGCCGCCGGCCGCGACGAGCACGGGCACCGGGTGATCGACGGGGTCGACCTCGCCGCGTTCGCGCGCGGGCAGGCCGCCGACCCCGACGAGCGGTCGGACTCCTCGTCGGCCCGCAACCGGCTGCGCGGCATCGTGGTCAACGTCGTCAAGGACACGGTCATGGCGCAGGTCGACATCCAGGCCGGGCCGTTCCGGATCGTCTCGCTGATGAGCCGGGAGGCCGTCGACGAGCTGGACCTGCGGGTCGGCTCGCTGGCCGTCGCGGTGATCAAGTCGACCACGGTGGTGGTGGAACGGGCCACCACCCCGACCAGCAGAGGGAGGCAGACATCTTGACGGCGACACCCCGGCCACGGCCCGGACGCCCGGGCCGGCGCTGGCTGCGTACGGTGGCGGCGGTGCTCGCCCTCGCGGGCCTGGCGGGCTGCGGCGGCGGGGGCTCGGCCGCCGGGGGCCCGGCCGGCGGCACGGGCGTCGGCGGTACGGTGACGGTGTTCGCCGCGGCCTCGCTGACCGAGTCCTTCACCCGGCTCGGCCGGGACTTCGAGGCGGCCCACCCGGGCACCACCGTGGTCTTCAACTTCGCCGGCAGCTCGGCGCTGGCCGCCCAGATCAACCAGGGCGCGCCGGCCGACGTGTTCGCCTCGGCGGCGACGCGGAACATGGCCACGGTCACCGAGGCCGGCAACGCCGACGGCGACCCCGCCACCTTCGCCCGCAACCAGCTCGTCGTCGCCGTGCCGAAGGGCAACCCGCGCGGCGTGACCGGGTTGGCCGACCTGACCCGCCCCGGGCTGACCGTCGCGCTCTGCGCCGAGCAGGTGCCCTGCGGCGCGGCGGCGCGCACGGCGCTCGACGCCGCCTCGGTCAGCCTCACCCCGGTCACCCTGGAGCAGGACGTCCGGGGCGCGCTGTCGAAGGTGCGCCTCGGCGAGGTCGACGCGGCCCTCGTCTACCGCACGGACGCGCTGGCCGCCGCGGCCGACGTGACCGCCGTCGAGTTCCCCGAGTCCGCCCGCGCCGTCAACGACTACCCGATCGTGGCGCTGCGGGACGCGCCCAACCGGGACGGCGGGCGGGCCTTCGTCGCGTACGTCCGCTCGGAGCGGGGGCGGACGGTGCTCACCGAGGCCGGCTTCCAGACGCCGTGAGGCGTACCGACGGCGTGCGGCGACGGCGGGGCGCCGGGGTGCCGGTCGCGCTGCTGCTGCCGGCCGTGCTCGGCCTGGCGTTCCTCGTCCTGCCGCTGGTCGGGCTGCTGGCCCGTACGCCGTGGGCCACCCTGCCGCAGCGGCTCACCGAGCCGGGCGTGCTCACCGCGTTGCGGCTGTCCCTGCTGACCGCCACCCTCGCCACCCTGCTCTGCCTGCTGCTCGGGGTGCCGCTGGCGTGGCTGCTGGCCCGCGTCGAGTTCCCCGGCCGCCGCCTGGTACGCGCCCTCGTCACCGTGCCGCTGGTGCTGCCCCCCGTGGTCGGCGGGGTGGCGCTGCTGCTGGTCTTCGGCCGGCGGGGCCTGCTCGGCGGCTGGCTCGACGCGACCTTCGGGATCACCCTGCCGTTCACCACCGCCGGCGTCGTGCTGGCCGAGGCGTTCGTCGCGATGCCGTTCCTCGTCATCGCCGTCGAGGGCGCGCTGCGCGGCGCGGACCGCCGGTACGAGGAGGCGGCGGCGACCCTCGGCGCGGGCCGGTGGACGACGTTCACCCACGTCACCCTGCCCCTGGTGGCCCCCGGCCTGGCGGCCGGGGCGGTGCTGTGCTGGGCCCGGGCGCTCGGCGAGTTCGGCGCCACCATCACCTTCGCGGGCAACTATCCCGGCCGGACGCAGACCATGCCGCTGGCGGTCTACCTGGCGCTGGAGACGGACGTGCAGGCCGCCGTGGTGCTCAGCCTCGTCCTGCTCACCGTCTCGGTGGCCATCCTGGCCGGGCTGCGCGACCGCTGGATCACCAGCCCGTGAGCGCGCCCCTGCTCGACGCCCACCTCGTCGTGGACCGGGGCGGATTCCGCCTCGACGTGCCCCTGCGGGTCGCCGCCGGCGAGGTCGTCGCGCTGCTCGGCCCCAACGGCGCGGGCAAGACCACCGCGCTGCGGGCCCTCGCGGGCCTGCTCCCGCTGACCGCCGGCCACCTCACCCTCGACGGCGTCGACCTGGACCGGCCGGCGCGGCGCGCCTGGACGCCGACGGAGCGCCGACCGGTCGGCGTGGTGTTCCAGGACTACCTGCTCTTCCCGCATCTCACGGCCCTGGACAACGTGGCGTTCGGGCCGCGGCGGCACGGCGCCGACCGGCGCGCCGCCCGGGATACCGCCCGCGCCTGGCTGGACCGGGTCGGCCTGGCCGAGCACGCCCACCGCCGGCCCCGGCAGCTCTCGGGCGGGCAGGCGCAGCGGGTGGCGCTGGCCCGCGCGCTCGCCGTCGCGCCGGCGCTGCTGCTGCTGGACGAGCCGCTCGCCGCGCTCGACGCGCGCACCAAACTGGACACCCGGGCCGAGCTGCACCGGCACCTCGCCGCGCACCCGGGGGCCACGCTGCTGGTGACCCACGATCCGCTGGACGCGCTGGTGCTGGCCGACCGGTTGGTGATCGTCGAGGAGGGGCGGGTGGTGCAGGAGGGGGACGCCGCGACGGTCACCGCGCGGCCCCGCACCGACTACGTGGCCCGGCTGGTCGGGCTGAACCTGCATCGGGGCCGCGCCGAGGGGCACCGCGTCCGGGTCGCCGACGGGCTGACCCTCACCGTCGCCGACCGGATCGACGGGGACGCGTTCGTCGCGTTCCGGCCGTCGGCGGTGGCCCTGCACCCGTCCCGGCCGGAGGGCAGCCCGCGCAACACCTGGGCGGCGACGGTGGCCGGGGTGCAGCGGCACGGAGACAACCTGCGGGTGCGGCTCGACGGGCCGGTCGAGGTGGCGGCGGACGTCACCCCGGCCGCCGCCGCCCAGCTCCGGCTGGCTCCGGGGCAGCCGGTCTGGGCCGCCGTCAAGGCGGCGGAGACCCACGCGTACCCCGCCGTCTGACGCCGCCGGCGGGTCGCGGCGCCGTCCGGGCACGGGATCGCCGCCGTCAGGGCGCGGGGTCGGCGGCCAGCAGGTCGGCGTGGGCGGCGCGCAGCCGGGCGAGGTCGGGGTCGCTGCCCGGCCGGACGCGGCGGTCGAGCTCGGCCCACGCCTCGGCGAGGGCGGCGGTGACCGCGCGCAGCTCGGCGGAGTGCCGCCGGCTGCTGCGCCGGTGCGCCTCGTCGAGCCGGCGGGCCCAGCCGGCGGTCACGGCGGCGAGGCGGTCCGCGTCGGCGCGGGCCTGGGCGGCCGTGCGGGCGGCGGCGGCCGGGACGATCGCCGCGACCGGTCGGGGATCGCCGTCGCGGGTGACGACGGTGACGGCGTCGGTCAGCTCGGCCAGCGCGACGAGTTGGGTGAGCCGGGTGCGCGCCTCGCGCAGCGGCACCGAACGCGGCTGGTCGGTGTGCGGGGTGAGAGCGGGGACAGCCATGGATGGATGGTCGCCGCCGGGTACGACATTTCCGCCCGTCGACGGTCCAGGGTGGACGCGGCGGGCCGGAAATTGCCACGAGGCGCCCCGTCGCGGGCGGATACGCTGCTCGCCCAGCGCCGCGCCGCAGCCCGGTGCGGCGGAGCTGCCACCCAGGAGGAAGCCGTGTCCAGCCTCGACGTCCGGACGGTCGACCTGCGGGCGATCAACTCGCTGACCAAGTACCCGTCGATCCCGACCTACCACGCCCTCGACCCCCGCGACGGCGGGCTGCTGGCGGAGTGCGTCGAGTTCACCGGGCCGGTCACCCTCACCGAGAAGATCGACGGGACGAACGCCCGGATCGTCGTGCTGCCCGACGGCGCGTACCTGATCGGCAGCCGGGAGGAGCTGCTGTACGCGCGGGGCGACCTGATCGGCAACCCGGCGCTCGGCATCGTCGACGCGCTGCGCGACGTGGCCGAGCGGCTGACCGGCGCGGCGGCCGACGACCGGGTCACCGTCTTCTACCTCGAGGTGTACGGCGGCAAGGTCACCGCCGCCTCCCGGCACTACACGGCCAGCCGGCGGGTCGGGCACCGGCTGTTCGACGTGGCGGTGCTGGAGGACCCCGCGCCGATGCTCTCCTGGCCGGCCCAGCGGATCTCGGCCTGGCGCGACGGCGGCGGCCAGCGCTTCCTCGGCGAGGCCGACCTCGTCGCGCGGGCCGACGCGCTGGGCCTGGCGACCGTGCCCCGCCTCGCCACCGTCGCCGCCGGGGACCTGCCCCGCGAGATCGACAAGACCCACACGTTCCTCGTCGACCACCTGCCGCGGACCACGGTGGCCCTGGACGGGCCGGCCGGCCGGTCCGAGGGGCTGGTGCTCCGCACGGCGGACCGCTCGGTCATCGCCAAGGCGCGGTTCCAGGACTACGAGCGCACGCTGAGGCGCCGCGAGGGTCGGCGCTGACCCCGGCTCGGGGGGGGGGGGGGGGGGGGGGGGGGGGGGGGGGGGGGTTTTCTCCCCCCCCCCCCCCCCCCCGCCGGCGGGTCTTTCGGCCTGGCTGGCCACGCCGCACCGGGTGGACGATCGAACCGCGCCTGGAGA